>PLTV01000112.1:2721-23092 GCA_003164635.1 Acidobacteriaceae bacterium | reverse complement strand
ACGCAGACGCTCGAAGAACAAGCGGCGCAAGGCGTCGATCTCGATTCATTGCGGGCTCAGCGCGATTCGATCGGTGCCAAGCTTCTTGCAGCCCGCGGGCAACGTCCCACGCCCTTCATCGACCGCACGCTCTACACCGGCTGGAATGCCATGGCGATCTCGGCCTATCTCGAGACCGCGCGTGTCCTGCGCCTCGAAGGCGTTGAAGAGTTCGCACTGAAGTCGCTCAACCGCCTGCTCAACGAAGCCTGGGACGGCGGGAAGGCCCTCTATCACGTCATCGCCTACGGTGAATCGGCCTCTGAATCCAACACCGCTCCGATCGATCGTGTTCCCGGCACGCTCGACGACTACGCCTTCACAGTGCATGCGACTCTCGACGCATGGCTCGCTACCGGGCACATGAATTTCTATCGCGTGGCCGTCAGGCTGGCCGATGCCATGATCGATCTCTTCTACGATCGCACCGCCGGAGCCTTCTGCGATAGCGCCGCGCCTGCCGATGGCCAGTCTCCGCTCGGCGTGCTTGGGGCGCGCCGCAAGCCTCTACAGGATTCCCCCACTCCGGCCGGCAACCCTACCGCGGCCTCGGCCCTGCTTCGTCTCGAAACCCTCAGTGGCCGACACGATTTCCGCGACATCGCCGAGGACACACTTGAATCCTTTGCTGGNNGCTTTGCGGCTCGAATCCACAGCGATGGCTCGCTTCGCAGTGAACAAAACGGTCATGCGCTTTTCCCCAACCCGCCTCGCCGCCGAAGACCTGCCCGAAGCTCTCGCGGAACTCTTGCCGAACGTTTCGACGTTCGACGGAGCGCCGGCCATGGCCCTTGTCTGTAGGGGACGCACCTGCCTGCCCCCCATCGTGGACCCCGAAGCGCTGCTTGAAGCCCTCGAAGGCTCAGACCACTAACACCGCCGCAACCGCAATCGACGAGCCTTGCCCTACCGCAGCCCCACCGTCTGAAACGGCAGCCCCGTCACCGGCGAATGTTCCGGCTGTGCATCCATATTCGTCGCAATGCGCACGCCCTGCGACGACGCTTCGTTCACGCTCACATTCCACCCATCCACTACCACCAGCGCGTCTTCGCCGTTGAAGCGGCTCGTCTCCGCATCCAGCGTAATCGTTCGGCTCTCATCCGGAAGCAGCGTGACGTAGTTATCGCTCGCAAACACCGGAAGCACGCGCTCCCCCGACTTCGCGCGCCTTAGCTGCAGGTGCGTCATCAATGCAATATGCTTGGTCGGGTTATGCAGCGTCACCGTTACCAGTCGCCCTCCATCCGCATCCTTGCTCTCCACCTGCGCGTCCAGCGTCACCGCCGGCATCGTATTCAAATCGGTAAGCACATCGGCATAGCCCGGCTGCGCCCGCCAGTAGAAATTCGACGAAAGCACCTTGCCGTCGGCATCTTTCAAATCGAGCCGCAAAAAGTGTGTTGCCGCCAGCGCGTCAGGAAACTCGACCGCACCAAGATTCGTCGCCGCCGAAGCCGGTGCCGTCACCTTCACGTCGTATTCCTTCGCCAGCGATCCATCCAGCCGATAGACGCCCACGTGCGCCGTCGCTCCCGCCAGATCTTCCGGCTTGTTGTTGATCACCTCCAGATTTCCCGTCGCCTCGTTGAACTGGATGTGGACCATCTCCCCGGCCTTCTTCACCGCAAACAGCGACGAGTTCGGCTCCAGGTCGTAGTGATAAAGCTGCCACACAAAGCTCGGCTGTGCCGGATGGCTCATCCACGTAATGATCGCCGTCGTCGGATGGAACATCTGCGCGTTGCGCCCTTCGTACATCGCGCGATAGGCCTCATAGTTCATCAACTGCGCCTTGCGCACAAAGTCCGCGAGGTTCGCGACCTTCCCGTACCGTGCTGCCAGAATCGCGGGATAGATATCGCCGTTCTGCGCTCCGCGCGTGAAATCATGTTCAGCCCAGTCGTCCGTGATCGTCTCCCAATCCTTCTTGGGCATCATGCCGTGAATCGACTCGATCGTCGGAACCGAAAGAGTGCCCGTCTCCGTCTTGAAGTAGTCGTCGGTCACCGTGTAGAACTCCCGGGGAACGCGCCACGAGTACGGCCCATGCGAGCGCACGCCCGGTCCATCCGTCGAACTCGGCTGATAGCGCCGCGTTGGCTCCAACTCCGCCATCAGCTTGCGCAGCAGCGTGTCTATCTGTTCCGGCGGAAACCCTTCATTGCGCGCGCACCACAGCATGATCGCCGGGTGATTGCGGTACCGCAGTATCTTTTCCCTTACGTTGGCGATGTACGTGTCAATGTCCGTTGGGTCGGGCCCGTCGCTCGGATTGGGCTGAAAAAATTCATCCCAGATCATAATTCCGTACTTGTCGCACAGCTCGTAAAAGTCTTCGCTCGTGCTCTGCCCCACCCAATTGCGAATCAGGTTCAGATTCGCCAGCTGATGCATATGGATCTCGGCATCCAGCCGTTCCCGCGGAATCCGCTTCAGCGCTTCATCCAATCCCCAGTTCCCCCCCCGAATAAACACCGGCACGCCGTTCACTGAAATCGTCAGCGTGTCCGTCCCCGGCACCGCGTACTTAATCTTGCGCACCCCGAAATTCAAATCCTGCTCGTCCGAAACCTTCTTCCCCGCGTTGAAGCTCAAATGAAGCTTGTACAGCGGATGCTCTCCATACCCGTTCGGCCACCACAGCCGTGGATGCTCCACATGCAGCGCCGGCGTGTTCTTCGTGTCAAACGCAATCTGCTGCATGCTGTGCGGTGCCAGCGTTACCGCCTGCGAAAACGTGATGTTCTCAATTGCCCCATCCAGTTCGCCCTTCACCGGCTTGTCGGTCACATTCTCAATCGTCGCTTGCACCGCGATATCCGTCGAGTCCGTCTTGGGCAGCGGCAAATCCGTCGTCACCAGCGGATTCTTCACCACCACCGGCCCTGTTGCCGATAGATACACCTTCTGCCAGATCCCCGTATCGCGATCGCGAATCGTTGGAATCCAGTCCCACCCGATCGTGCACAGGAATGTCGGCCCATCGATCGCCGACTCGCCGCCGTTTAGCCCCATGCCGCCGCGCAGCGTGTGCTCATGCCCTTCGCCCGGATGTGGTTGCGGCACCACCAGCACCGCCACCACCGCGCTCTCGCCCGCCTTCACATGCTCCGTAATGTCGAAAATTCCGCGCATGAAGGCCCCGCGCGTCGTGCCCACCTGCCCCCCGTTCACCCACACCGTCGACGCGTAATTGATCCCCTCAAAATTCAGCCATACATGCTTGCCCTTGTACGCGACAGGCACGTCGATCGCCACGCGATACCAATACGACTGCTTCACCAGGTCATTCGGAATAATCTCGGGCCGGTTGTTTTCCCCATACAGCGGCTCCGGATACACCTTGTTGTTTACCAGCGTCGTCAACACTGTGCCCGGAACCGTGGCCGCATACCATCCCGCCGCATTGAAGCCGGCGCTTGAAACTTCCGCGCCCGCCTGCGGCACCTTGGCCGCATATTGCAGTTGCCAGCCGGCATCCAGCGCAACATTCGCGGCCGCCGCCGGTGCCGCGTCAGCAGCCGCCGCAGCAGCCAAAAATGAAATCGATACCATCACCAGACCAACGAGCCGAAGCGAACTGTCTTTCAAGGGATTTTCCTCTAGATTTCTATCGCGATTTGCGGCGGCGTCCGCCGGACACACGGATTATAGCCGCAATCCTCCCTCCGCCATCCCGCACCGCACCTCCGGCATCCGATAATAGCGAAATGGAATACTCGCGATCGTCCGGCGTCCTGCTTCATATCAGCTCATTGCCTTCGTATGGTGGAATCGGCGACCTTGGCCCTGCGGCTCACGAGTTCGTCGCCTTGCTGGCCGCGGCCAAACAGCACATCTGGCAAGTCCTCCCGCTCTGCCCCACCGGCTACGGCAACTCGCCCTACGCGGGCTCCTCGGCGTTTGCCGGCAATCCGTTTCTCATCAGTCTTGAATTCTTATCCGACTGGGGATGGATCGATGGCGCGCGCATCGCCGGCCTCGCCGGCAAAAGCGGCAACGTCGATTTCGACCAGGTTGAATCGCGCAAGCTCCCGCTGCTTCACGAAGCAGCGCTCAACTTCATCGATCGTGGCCCCACCGATGCCAAACTCGCCGCGCAGTGGACTGAGTTTGAAGAATTCTGCCGCGCTGAAGCAGACTGGCTCGTCGACTACGCTTTCTATGCCGTGCTTCGACGCGAATTCAATACCGGGGCCTGGACCGCATGGCCTGAACCCATCCGCAAGCGTCGCCCCGGAGCTCTCTCCCAAATTGCGCAATCCCACGGCCGTGCTCTCATCATGGAACAGGCCCTGCAATACGCCTTCTCCAAACAGTGGAACGCCCTGCGCGTAGCGGCTTCCGCGCACGCCATTCGCATCCTTGGCGACGTAGCCATCTTCGTCAACATGGACTCCGCCGACGTCTGGGTGCATCCCGATGTCTTCGAACTCGATCAAGAGCTCAAGCCCATCCGCATCGCCGGCGTGCCGCCCGACTACTTCTCGCCCACGGGCCAGCGCTGGGGTAATCCGCTCTATCGTTGGCAGGCTCTCGAGACTGCAGGCTTCGACTGGTGGGTCCATCGCATCCGCCGCGCCTGCCGCCTCTACGACATCGTTCGTCTCGACCACTTCCGCGGCTTCGAAGCCTATTGGGCAATTCCCGCCGAAGAAGAAACCGCCATCAATGGCGAGTGGGTCAAGGCTCCTGGCCTCCAGCTGTTTCACGCGCTCGAGGCAGCATTGGGCCCGCTTCCGCTTGTCGCGGAAGACCTCGGACTCATTACTCCTGAAGTCGAAGCCCTTCGTCAGGAACTCAAGATGCCCGGCATGAAAGTCATCCAGTTCGGCTTCAGCGATGCCGGTGCGCACATCCATCTGCCGCATCGCTACACGCCCGATACGGTCGCTTACACCGGCACGCACGACAATGACACCACTCAAGGCTGGTGGAATTCAATAAACGATGCCACCCGAACCGCCGTCGAAACGTATGTCGGCCCATTGGCGCAAACCGGCGCCAATGCCCGTCCCGTCTGGCCGCTTCTGCGCGCCGTCGAAGGCAGCGTAGCGCAACTCGCCATCGTACCCGTCTCCGATTTGTTGGAATTGGATTCCGCCGCGCGCATGAACACCCCGTCGGTCGGAGCAGGGAACTGGGCCTGGCGCCTGTCTGAAGGAGCATTGACACCTGAAATCGCGCAGCGTTTAGCCGCACTCACCGAAGTCACCGATCGCGACAACGATCCGCTGGATCGAGAATCCCTCTGAGCTTCTAGTGAACTCGATTTGGGTGCCCCCGCTCTCGATTCTGAGACCGGGGAAAGCACGACCCATTTCTCCTGGGTCGAACGAACAGCCGCTATTGCCGGCGTGCAATGTAATGCACAGCCCGGTCCAGCGGAAACTCATGCACTTCCAGAATTTCGTTGATCAACGCGAAGGCCTCAATATCCGTCACGCCCGATCCGAACTTGTGCGTCTTGTCTCCTGCCTCGAAACAAAAAATCCCCGGAATGAAACCCTTGAAAATGCGGAACTCCGAGCACGGAAGGTAGCGCAGATTGCGTACCTCCGTGGTGCGAAAAAGCCGCGTGTCCAAATGAATCCCGAGAACCTGGCGCGTCAACTTGAATTCCGCCGGGTCCAGGTCCAGGCGCGACTTGCCAACAAAGCTCCAGCCCAGCCAGATCAGCGACAGCAGCCCCACGCCCAAAAATCCCAGCATCGCCAGCCACTGCCCCGCGTTTGTCTGGCTGTCGGCTACAACCCGCGATAGCAAAATACTGAACCCTTCAATCGCCCACGTCGCGACGACCGTCACCGCAAGGATCGCCGTCCAGTCTTTTCGGGTCGGGATCTCAACATGGATGCCGGACCCCGATCGCTCGAACCGGACCCTTCCAGCCAGGGTTTCAAAAATGACGTTCTCCATGGCTCCAATCCTAGTTCAACTAAAACCCAAAGGGTCTAGCTCTTTCGTGTCAGCCCCTCCAGCAAAGGATGAATGTCCCAACGTGTTTCAGCGGCGATTCCCTCAAAGTCGGGTGCCTCGGCCTCGAGGCAGTTTCCCGCTTGCGTAAAGAGTGGCCGATAGAGGGCGGCATCCCCTCAACGCGTTTCACGATTTCCAACATTCAAATAGAGCCAAAGTAAACCTGCCGCCGCCCTCGCACGTCTGAAAGGTCAAGGACGAATCGGTGGGGTTCTGGCGCGTCGCCGAATTCATCCATGAAATCCATGCCCGAATCCGGGCCAAACCGTTCCGCAGAGTTCCCGGTTTTCGATGAAAAACTTCTGTAAGCCTCGTTCGATCCGGCTAAACCGCCTTTCTTCTTCCTTCTTGAACCTGGCTCCCCCATTCGTTCTTGTGCTCTCCGCGACCCTGCTCCAGGCGCAATCCCCGGCCTTTCGCAACACCAGTCTCAGCGTCCCCTACGTCGGCTCGGCCACCTGCGGCCAGTCCGGATGCCACGCCGGAATCAATCGCCAATACCTGCCCACGCCCCACGGCCAATCTATGACCATGGCCAACATCCCCAGCGACCTGGCGCGCGTCCCTCAGCCCGTCACGGTCTTCAATTCCAAAAACAACCACTACTACACCGTCTCCCAGAAAGATGGCGACCTCTACCAAAGCGCCTACGAGCTTGATAAAAAAGGTCGGAAAATCTACGACATCGCCCACAAAATCGACTACGTATCCGGCGGCGAAAGCGTGGGCTATAGCTACCTCTACCAGGTAGGCCCATGGATCATGCAGGCCCCCCTCAGTTTTTACGCGCATTCCAAAACCTGGGAGCTCTCGCCCGGCTACGTTGCGGATGACCCCGGCTTTACCCGCGTCATGACCACCGGCTGCCTTCTGTGCCACAACGGTCAGCCTGACCCCATCGCCAACCGCGACGGCAAATTTAAAGATCCCCCCTTCCGCTTCGGCGAAACCGGAATCAGCTGCGAAAGCTGTCACGGGCCCGGTGCCCTTCACGTGAAGGAGATGCATGAACACAAATACAAAACCCTCCTCCCCAGTGAAATCGACACCTCAATCGTGAACCCAGCCAAACTCTCCCCGCGCCTGGCCGACGATCTCTGCCAGGAGTGCCACCAGGCAGGCGACGCGCAAGTCATCCTTCCCGGCAAAAGCGTTTTGGATTACCGCCCTGGCACGCCCCTTGCGGACACCATCGCCATCGTGAAGCGCCCCATCAAGCCGGAACAGCGTGCAGAAGCCAACCGTCTCGAAACCAACCCGCCCATTCGCGGCAGCCTCGAGCAGCCATTGTGGTGGAAGAATTCCACCCTCGAGCTCAGCAAGTGCTACACGGCGAGTCACGGCCGTCTTACGTGTTCTACCTGCCACTCCATTCATCACGCGCCCGCCCCCGGCGAAGAAAAGACCGCCTACCGCGCCGCCTGCCTAACCTGCCACACCGCCCAAAGCTGCACCCTCAAGCCCGAAGATCCCAAACGCACAGCCGTTGCCGACTACTGTGTCGAGTGCCACATGGAAAAGCGCCCCGTTGCCGGCATTGCCCACTCGAACGACACCAAGCATCGCATCGTTCGTTATCCCGGCCAGCCCCTCCCCGAAGTCGCGTTCGAGCAGCCCGCCCCTGACCTGCCGGGCCTTCTGTGGACGAACCGCCCCGCCAATGAGCCCGACGCCCGCATGCCCGACCTCGCGCAACTGCAGGCCTATTTCACCGCCGCGCGCCGCGATCCCAGCCTCTGGCCGCTCTGGTTCCGAAAACTCAACGATCTCAGCAAAACCGAGCCCGAAAACCCCACCGTCCTCGCTTCCCTCGGAGCCATTGAGTTGGCACAGGTCAAAGACAACGCCAGGGCCGCACACGATTTTGCCTTGGCCATCAAGAACGGGTCAGAAGATCCGATCACCTACCTGAACCTCGCCACGGCCCTTGAGAATCTGGGCCGCGGCCCGCAGGCCGAAGGTGTGCTCGAGCGTGCCGCCGCCGCCTATCCATGGAATGACCAAATCACAGCACGCCTGGCGCAGCGGTACGTCCAGAACGGAGAAGGCGAAAAAGCGCGCAAGCTTGTCGGGCAGTTCCGCGCCGTCTTTCCTGAAGACCCATTGGTTCGCGAAGCCGCCGCACACCTGGACTCTTCCGCCGGCCCCGACCCCTCAACATTGCCCAGCAAAACCAACCCCGTCACCACGCATTAGTCCGTAGCTTCGGGGGCATCTGGGCTGGCGCGGCGCCACGAACCACGTAATTCATCCACTCACGCTGGTTTTGGCTCAACTCCCCAACCTTGCTATCCTTGCGGCACATGGAAACACCGGCAATCCAAACCCACGGACTCACCCGGCGCTTCGGAGCGCTGACCGCAGTTGAAAACGTCACCCTGAGCGTCGCCCCCGGCCAATTCTTCGGATTCCTCGGTCCCAACGGCGCCGGCAAATCCACCACCATCAAAATGTTGACCGGCCTGCTGGAGCCCACGTCCGGTTCGGTCGAGATTCTCGGCCAGCCCTTCGGCGCCTCCGCACTCGGCTTGAAGCGCCAGATCGGCGTCGTCCCCGAAGGAATGGCGCTCCTCGGCCGCCTCACCGCATCCGAATACCTGCACTTCGTCGGCAGCATGTACGGCCTCGACTCCTCCACAACTCACATGCGCACCCAGGAACTGCTCGAATTCATGCAACTCGCCAACGAGAAAAAGAAGCTGGTCACCGACTTTTCCCATGGCATGCAGAAGAAACTGGCCCTCGCTGCCGCCGTAATCCACGGCCCCAAAGTTCTCTTCCTCGACGAGCCATTCGAGGGCGTCGATGCCGTCGCCTCCGGCATGTTGAAGTCCATGCTCACTGGCATGATCAATCGCGGCGCCACCATCTTCCTTACCACGCACGTGCTCGAAATCGTCGAGCGCCTCTGCAGCCACGTGGCCATCATCAGCCAGGGCAAGCTCGTCGCCAACGGCTCCATCGAGGCTCTTCGCGCCGGCGTCGCCTCATCGCTTCCCGGTACCGAAGCCGAACAGCGCCTCACACTCGAAGAGATATTCCTCGCCATTGTCGGCGCTGACGGTCAGCAGGAGTCCACTCAGGAGCTCTCATGGCTGACTTAACTCCGGTCCACAGTGCCCCAGCGAACTTCGGCGGCGTCCTCGGCCGCACCGCTCGATTGCAATATCGCGCCGTAGCAAGCATGCGTTGGCATGGGTTCCGGAACGGCCTGCGCTCCATCAACGGCATCTTCGACCTCGGCGCCGTCGGCATCGCCTGGGTGCTTTATTCCGTCCTCGGCATCGGCCTTGCTTTCGGACTCGGCGCGGCCGCCTACAACCTCGCCGCCGAAGCCAAGTGGCAATATCTGCCCTTCCTGTTCTGGGCCATCTGCATTCTCTGGCAGGTGATTCCCATCATGCTCGCCTCTTTCCAGCAGCAGACCGAGCTGAATTTCCTTCTCCGGTTTCCCCTGCGATTCGATTCGTACTACTTCATGTTCCTCATCCTCGGCCTGCTCGACGTCTCCACCATCCTCGGCGCTCTCTGTTGCCTTGGCGTCTGGATCGGAATGATCCTGGCGCGGCCTCCCCTCGCCGCTTGGGCCGCCTTCGCCCTCGCTGTCCTTGCCCTCTTCAACATCCTGCTCGTGCGCACCATCTTCGCCTGGATCGAGCGTTGGCTCGCACAGCGCAAGACCCGCGAGATTCTCGGCGCCCTCTTCATGATCGCTGTTCTCTCCGCACAGTTGCTCAACCCCGCCCTCTATCGGCGCCAGCACGACTCCCACGTGCGTGCCCGCGATGATGCCGAGCAATTCCGCGAAATGAAGGCACATTACGCGCCATTGTTGCAGAAGGTGAATGCCGTGCAAGTCTGGCTGCCGCCCGGACTCGCCGCGCTCTCGTTTCAAGACCTCGAAGACAAGCAGCCCGTGCCCGGCCTTTCGGCACTCGGTCTTGTAGGCATGTACGCCCTTATCGTCGGAATCGCTCTTGGCATCCGCCTCCGGGCGGAATACCGCGGCGAGAACCTCGGCACCGCCCCCATGCGCGTCAAAGGCGCTCCAGGCGCGGGCCTCGCCGTCAATCGCACCGCTTCATCGGCAATCGCTCGCAGTCCGGACCCACCCTTGTTCGCCTTCTCCGGGCCCATCGCCGCTGTCATTGAGAAAGAAGCGCGCGCGCTCATTCGCACACTTCCGCTGCTCTACGCCATCGGCGCGCCCCTGTTGCTGGTGATTGTCTTTTCCACCATATTCATCCGCAACGGCGGTGCCCAAACCCACGTGTTTCCCATGGCGCTGCCCATTTGCATGGTCTACGCTCAGCTTGGATTCACCTCGATCTTCTATAACAACCTTGGCGCTGAGGGCGCGGGGATTCAGTTGCTCTTCTTCTCGCCCACGCCCATTCGAACTATCCTGCTGGCCAAGAACCTGTTTCATGCCGCGCTTTTTGCGCTCACCGCAATCGTAGCCGCCATCCTGGCCAGCCTGCGCGTGGGCATTCCCGACTATGCCATCCTCGCCGCAACCGGCGCCTGGCTGCTATTCGCATTGCCGTGCAACCTAGCGGCTGGAAACATCGTTTCCATCAAGATGGCCTACCGCGTTAACCCCGGCCGCATTGGCCGCGCCGCCGGATCGCAGGGAAACTCGCTCTTCAGTCTCCTCATTCAGTTGGGATTCCTGTCCGTAGGCGCGGCCGTCTTTGCCCTGTGTTGGTCTCTCGATAGAATGTGGCTCGCGGTCCCCATCTTCCTCGTCCTCGCCGCCGCCGCTGTCTTTGTTTGGCGCCGCGTGCTCGAAAACTCCGACTCCCTCGCCAACGAATGCAAAGAAGACCTCGTCCAAACCGTGATGAAAACCGCATAAGTGTGGCTGTCATTCTTCGCTCACTACTCCAAAGGTTTTTCAGTTTGGGGGTGGTGAGCGAAAAAGCTGTTTTTGCTCTCTACTCGATATCCGCCCAGTTGTCCTCGGGATTGCGATCGATCAGCTTGCTGTACGGGTCTATCGCCGCGCGTGTCGGTCGTTCGTCCACAACAAAGCTCAGCGTCGTCTGCGGCTGCGTGATCCACACCTTTTCGGTATGCAGCGGTTGTTCGCTGTCCTTCTTCCCTTTGAAGACGCCCACTTCAATCAAATCGTGAATCGGAATCTCGCTCTCCACGCCCTCTCCATTCGCCCGCATCTTCCGCGCATTCAGCACCAGCGTGACTTTGTACTTGTGATCGGCCGTCGGCTCAACCTTCGCCGATGCTGTCTTGTTGTCGTAGAGCGTGATCGTCTCGAACATGTCCGTAATCATGTACTGCAAATCCGGCGGCGTCTGCTTGCGTAGCGCATCCATCAGCCCATTCGTATCCGGGTACGGCGGCCCGTTCATCTTCCACTTATCCAGAAACTCCTTCAGCGCCGCGTTCAGCTTGTCTTCGCCAATCGCATCGGAAAGCGCATAGAACGCCATCGATCCCTTCTGATACCAGACGTATGGCTCGTTCTGCACCAGCACCAGCGGCGGCTCATGGCGCACCTCGCCGGCTCGTCCACGCAAATACCCGTCGAGTTCATACTTCAGGAAGCGCCGCATGTGGTCGTCGCCGTACTTATGCTCCATCACGCGCAGCGCTGAGTATTCGGCCAGGCTCTCCGACATCATGTTCGAGCCCTTTTCGTAGCCGCCAATCAATTGGTGCCCCCACCACTGGTGAGCAAGCTCATGCGCGGTCACAAACCAGGTAAAATCGATGTCCTCGGGATGCTCCAGCCGGCCGATGAATCCGATCCCCTCAGAGTAGGGAACGGTGTTCGGAAAGGACTGCGCAAAATTGCGATACCGCGGAAACTCGATCACGCGAAACTGATCGAACTGATACGGCCCATAATTCTTAGTGTAGTAATCGAGACCCGCCTTCGCCGACCCGATCATCTTGTCCAGATCGAATGTGTGCGAGGGCAGGTAATAGATCTCCAGCCGCACTCCATTCCACGTGTCGCGCTTGACCGCAAATTCGCCTGAGATGTAGCTGAAGAAGTCCTGAATCTTCGTCGACCCCATCGAGTACTCGAAGTAACGCCGCCCATTCTCCTGCCACTCGCGCTTCAGGTCTCCGGGAGAAAGCGCAATCTGGTCCGGCTCTGTGCTCACAATCGAGTGGTAAGTCACAAAGTTCGAATCAGGCCCGAAAAGATCCGTGTTCACGCCGTAAGGGTCGCCGCGGTCAGGAAGCTCTTCCAGTGGTCCCAGCCCTTCCTCGCGCCGACGTACCGGGTTGCTGACCTCCCGTCCGTTGTCATAGCCGAGCGAAGGAAAGTAGCCACGATCGAAGAATGTGCCGTTCTTGGCAAACTCCGCCTTCTCGTTCGAATTGCGAAAGCCCGGATTCTCGTAGCTGCACTTGAATCGAATTTCAATCGATTCTCCGGGATTCAGCGGCGTCGCCAGGTGATAAATCCAGAAACCAAGTTTCGAGTCCGCCAATGTTGCCGTGGCCGGCCGATCAAAACTTGTTTCCTTAAGAGACTCCTGTCCGTTCGTGACCAGAATATCCTCGATCGGCTTGTCGGTCTCATTCACCGCCTTGTATGTCCCCGTCGCGTTAAAGCTGCGATTCTCCGGGTAGATGTTCACCGCGGTATCCACGGCCGTGATCTTGGGTATCGGTGTGCGCTCATATTTCTTGTAGAGCTTTTCGTATCGTGCCTGGGCGTCGCGGACAGCTTTATCCGTTCGAAACGGATTCAAGATGTGCGTGTTGTAGTAGTACCAGGCGCCGCTGCCAACAACGGCTAACAAGGGAAGCGCCAGCATCACCGCGTATGCCGGCAACTCTTGCTTTGCCACGCGCAGCCGCGCGCGCAGCCCCGTCTCCGCGCCACGCCGCGCCAGCAGGCTGGCCAGCACGCCGAGTAAGATTGCCCACGCCCCCCAGTAAAAAATCGACCAGAAAAGCGGCTTCACAAAGTGCCCGTATCCGTTCATATCGGAATAGGTGTAAGGCACAATGTCCCCGTACACATACAGCCTGTCGCTGATTCCCATCGCGTCCAGTACAAGGGTCAAAATGAAGATCCCGATGACGACGCCATGCCCCACAAATTTGTTCGACACGATCGTCTGCACAAAGAACGCCAGCAGCGCGAAAATCAGAACCGACGGGAAGGTCACCACATAAAGCTCTTTGAAGTATTGCAGCAGCTCGAAGTGGAAATAGCCGGTCGTCGCCTGCGAGACAATGCCGCATAGCATCACCACGAACAGCAGCACCGCCTCAGCCGATGCAAGAGCGATCAGCTTACCCAGCGTATCCAGCCAACTCGGCACGGGAAGCGCGTCGTGAATCTGTTCGAACCGTGTATCTCGCTCGCGCCAGATCAACTCGCCCGCATACATGGTCGCCACAATGTAGAGAAACAGAATGCCGTTGCCTTCTACCGCCTGCAGCATCAGGTAGGTCACCGGCCACACATTTGTGCCGCCCAGGTGTCCGGCTTCATGCCCGTTCACCAGGCAGAAGATGATCATGATGAGCGAAATAGCCCAGAACGGAATCTCCCTGAAAATGTTCTTCAGATAGATTCGGCTCAGAGACACAAGTTGCTGCACCAGCGTCCCAATACTGAAACTCGTACTCACTGACGGAATCAGATGGTGGAACCGCGGTGCCGGCGGCGCCGTCGACTCCTGTTCAACTTTCTTCTGCTTACGGCTGCGGCGCGCCGTCAGCGCCTCTGCCGACATCGGGAAGAAAACGAATACGGCAATCAACGCGAGCACACCCACAGAGCCCCACACGATTCGATTCCACATGAACATTCCCGTCAGTGGCATCCAAAGTGTGTTCTGGTCCGCGACAGTCCAATAGCGCGTAACGCTGTTGCTCAGCAGCATTCCCACCGGATCGAAAACCGCCGGCCAGAAGGGCCGCAGGCTGCGTGCCTGTGACACCGCGACCAAGTCGATAAAGTAAATAGCGAACAGTGCCGCGCCTTGCAAATACACCACAATCACCTGGCGCGTAAGTGCGGCGACCAGAAAGAAAATCGATCCCAGAAAGAAAATCTGCGGCGCAATCAGAACGGCATAGTGGTACGCCAGCATCCCCACATCAATAGGCGCGATGCGTGTGTGGTCAGCCCATGGAGCGAAGGACCCGATCGCTTCGCCAATCGGTAGACCTGTGAAGACCAGCAGCGTCGTGATCAACGACCCCGCCCATCGTCCGCCCAGATAGGCAAATTTCGTAATCGGCTTGGTGAAAATGATCTGATACGTGTCGCGTTGAAAATCCCGCAGAATTGAAGTTCCAAAGATCGCCGCAATCACGATCGATCCGAAGAATGTCAGAATCACATCCATCCGTTGCGTCGCGAACGGACCATTCAGCAGCACCTTCCCGGCCCCGACCGGTCCGAAGTCTGTCGCCGCCACCGAGCTGAATGCCACCACGAACCACAGCCCGAAGTAACAATAGGTCGCAACACTTTTCAGTCGAAGCTTGATCTCGAAGAGCAGAAAGTCAAGAAACATGCGGCATCTCCTCGTAAAGGCTCTAGTTCACTTGCTTCGAGTTCAGCGTGAGGAAATACACGTCTTCCAGCGCTGGATCCACGGCGTGAAAGCCATCTCCCGGCGACGCCTCCGAGTAAATTCGTATTTCGTGTGCACCGCCCAGCAGTTTCGTCGAAACAACTTTGAACTGCGACGACACCGCGGCGAACTCTTCCTCCGTGTGTACCAGCTTGCTCCAGATTCCGCCGCGCAGACGCTCCAGCGCTTCCTCGGGCGCACCCTCCAGCACAAGTTGTCCATTACTGATAATCGCCATGCGCGGGCATAACTCGCGCACATCCTCCACGATATGCGTTGAAAGAATCACAATCACATCGCGCGCCAGCGAACTCAGCAAATTCAGAAACCGGTTGCGCTCGGCCGGATCGAGCCCGGCAGTCGGCTCGTCCACAATAATCAGTTTGGGATTGGCCAGCAGCGCCTGCGCTATGCCGAACCGCTGCTTCATGCCGCCCGAGTACGTGCTCAACGCCTTCTTGCGCGCATCCCAAAGGTTGGTCTGCTTCAAAAGTGCGTCCACAATTTCTTTGCGCTCGCCGCTCTTGTCGATTCCCTTCATCACCGCCAGGTGATGCAGCATATCCGTGGCAGAAATGCGTGGGTAAACGCCAAATTCCTGCGGCAAATAGCCAAGCTGCTTGCGCACCTCGTCCTTGTTGGCAACCACGTCGAGCCCGTTGAGCAGAATCGTGCCCGAGTCCGGATCCTGCAAGGTCGCAATCGTCCGCATCAGCGTCGACTTCCCGGCGCCATTGGGCCCAAGCAGACCAAACATGTTGTTGCCGATCGTGAGGCTCAGGTTGTTCAAAGCCTGCACGCCATTGGGATAGCGTTTCGATAGTCCGCGAACTTCAAGACTCACGGCAATTCTCCTGTCGATAAAGATGCATTGGGGCGATGGGGACCCAGGGGACAATAGGGTAATACGAATGGTATCGCAAGAATGCCGATTCCCGTTCCCCGCGCACTCCATTTCTGACGGGTCAGCGCAACGCGGGTGATCCAAGCCGCAGGATACAATCGGAGCGAATCGAATCGGAAAGCTCAATGAACATGGAAAAGCTCAGGCTCGATCGCCGCAGGTTTCTCAAGCAGGCTGCCGGCGCCGTGGGTGCCGCGACGCAGATGGAAAACTGGAACGCCGCGGCTCAATCGCCGGTCTCGTCTTCGAAGGAACACCCGAACCCCAAGCCGGCCGATCCCGAATTTCCGCGCCGCTTTCGCGGCCGCCAGCTCCGCATGATCTCGTTTCCTCTCGGCGGGGTAGCCGCCGGCAGTCTTGGTCTCGGTGGCCGTGGCCAACTCATCAACTGGGAGATCTTTAACCGGCCCAACAAGGGCTTTCGTCCGCCGTACGCATTCCCCGCCATCTGGGCCCATAAGCAGGGCTCCACGCCCGTCGCGCGCGTTCTCGAGTCGCGCATCCTGCCTCCGTACGAAGGTCAGGACGGCCTCGGATCAAACAATGTCCCCGGTTTGAGCCGGCTCGAATCGGCCACATTCACCGGCGAATATCCACTCGCGAACATCCTTTTTGAAGATCGCTCGCTTCCGGTCAACGTTCAACTCGATGCGTTCTCGCCCTTCATTCCCCACGAGCCCGATGAGTCCGGACTTCCCGTCGCGATCCTGCGCTATCGCGTCACCAATCCCAGTCGCGAAACAGTCACGGTCGGCATAGCCTTCTCCGTCGAGAACCCCATCGTCACAAAGGAAGAAAACGACGCCGCTCGGCTGAAATCGGACCAGGGCCGGCGCAATCAATATCGTGAAGAAGCCGGAATCGCAGGCCACATCTTAAGCAATACCGCGCTCGCCGACAACCACCCCATGAAAGGCGAATTCGTGCTGGCCGCGCGCACCCCCGGCGGCGCAAAGGTTTCGCACTGGGACGGTTGGCCCGCCGGCCGTTGGTGGAACGCGCCTCTCCACTTCTGGGATCAGTTTGCGGCGGAAGGCGAATTAGGCGCGCAACCCGAGCCGCACAATGCCGTCAGCGTCCTCTGCCTCAAGCAAGTTTGCCCGCCCGGCAAAACAATAGACTTCGAATTCCTTGTCGGCTGGCACTTCCCCAATCGCACTCCCGATTGGATCGGTTGGGATGCGCCCCCCGGCGACGAAAAAACCGTCATCGGCAATGCCTATTCCGCGCGCTTCAAAGACGCGTGGGCCGCGGTTGCTTACACAGCCGCGCATCTCGAAGAGTTGGAGAAGAAGACCCGCCAATTCACGCAAGCCTTGCGCGAAAGCACAATTCCAGTTGCCGTCAAAGAGGCCGCGAGCGCCAACCTCTCCACGCTCGCAACCACAACCTGCTTCCGCACTGCCGATGGCGAGTTCCACGCCTTTGAGGGCAGCGACGACTCCAATGGATGTTGTCACGGCAACTGCACCCACGTCTGGAACTACGAAACCGCCACAACTTTTCTCTTCCCATCCTTTGCCCAATCGTTGCGCCGCAGCGCCTTCGGCTATTCCATGGATGAAGACGGCGCCATTCACTTCCGCCAGTCGCTGCCCGACGGCAAGGCGCGATCGGGCTTCGCCGCCGCAGACGGCCAGATGGGGCAGATCATTCACGCATGGCTCGATTGGAAAATCTCAGGCGACGGCGATCTGCTGAAACGAACCTGGCCCCGCGCGAAGAAAGCTCTCGAGTTCGCCTGGATTTCTGGCGGATGGGACGCGAACCGCGATGGCGTCATGGAAGGCGTGCAGCACAACACCTACGACGTTGAGTTCTACGGCCCCAACCCTCTGTGCGGTATCTACTATCTCGGAGCCTTGCGCGCCGCCGAAGAGATGGCGCAAGCCGCAGGCGACGCAGCGTCCGCCGCAACGTACAAGGCCTTGTTCAGCCAGGGAAGCCGTTGGATCGACGCAAATCTCTTCAACGGAGAATTCTATGTGCAGAAAGTGCGCGGCTTCTCCAGCGATCAAATCGCCAAAAACCTGCGCAGCGACATGGGATCGGAGAACACCGAGTCGCCCGAATACCAGGTGGGAGGCGGCTGTCTCGCCGACCAACTCATCGGCCAGTATCTTATCGAAATTGGCGGCATGGCGCCGTTGGTCTCGGCTGAAAACATTCGCCGGACCCTTCGATCCATCTACAAGTACAACTACAAGCCCACCCTCGCCGCGCACGACAATGTCGAGCGAACATACGCCCTCAACGACGAAGCCGCTGTCGTCGTCTGCGACTACGGAAACGCCACGCGCCCGCACATTCCGTTCCCTTACTACGCCGAGGCCTGGACCGGCCAGGAGTATCTCGTGGCCGCGCTCATGATGAATTGGGATATGGTCAACGAGGGCGTCGAATGTGTCGCCAACATTCGCGCCCGCTTCGACGGCGAAAAGCGCAACCCGTGGGACGAGCCCGAGTGTGGCCACCACTACGCCCGCGCCATGTCTTCGTGGTCCACGTTCGTCGCGCTCAGCGGATTCTTGTACGACGGACCCGCAGCCGCGGTGGTTGCTGTGCCAAAAATCCGCCAGCCCTCATTCCAATGTTTCTGGGCCACCGGAACAGGGTGGGGAACCTACTCAATCCAACACGGCAAGGCAACCTCGCTCCTCACCCTCCGCGTCTTGCACGGCTCGCTCCCATGCCGTTCCATCGAAATCGAATCCGGTGCAGGCCATGCCACCGTGCAATCCGATTCCCAGACACTCCCTTGCCAGGTCACTAGTCGCGGCCCGCGGACAGTCGTCCGCCTCGACGAGATGCTGCGCCTCGATCCCCAGCATCCACTGCGCCTCGAGGTGCGCGGTTAATGGTTGCTAACCAGAATCACCGTCCCTCGATCGTCCTGGTCGGCGGATTTCTCGGCGCTGGCAAAACCAGCTTGATCCTCGCCGCAGCACGCATTCTCGAGCAGCGCGGCCTCCGCTGCGCAGTCATCCTCAACGACCAGGGCGAAGAACTCGTCGACACGTCGCTTGCCGCTGCGCAGCGTATTTTCTCGCGCGAAGTCACCGGCGGATGCTTTTGCTGTCGCTTTTCGGCGCTCCTTGAAGTGATTGACGAAGTCTGCGCCGCCCGCCAACTCGACGTCATCTTTGCCGAACCCGTCGGAAGTTGCACAGACCTGTCTGCAACCGTGCTCGGGCCACTGCGCGAAGAGAGTCATCGCTATTGTGTAGCCCCATTCACCGTGCTCGTTGACCCGGCGCGCGCCGCGGAACTCTCGAATCTCGCGGGAGACTCCGACATGGCCTTCCTGTTTCGCAAGCAATTACAGGAAGCCGATCTCATCTGCAACACGAAAGCCGATCTATATCCTGAAAAGTCATGGATGCATGATGTCAAATGTCGGCGCCTCTGCGCGAAAACCGGCGAAGGCGTCAGCGAGTGGCTCGACGAAGTTCTCTTCGGCTCGCTCGAAGCAGGAAAAACGACACTCGATATCGACTATGCACGCTACGCACAGGCTGAAGCCGCTCTGGCCTGGCTCAATCTCAGTTTCGTGCTGAGCCCCGCAACTCCTGTTCCGCCGGCCACCGCTGTCGGACCTTTGCTCGATGACTTCGACCGCGCGTTGACCACCGCCGCCATCCAGATTGTCCATCTCAAGATCTTCGACTCCTCGCCCACAGGATGGCTCAAAGCCGCGATCTGCGCCAACGGTCAAGAACCCACCGTCGAAGGCGCTCTTGACGCTTCCCCAGCCGCTCGCCACGAAGTGCTCATCAATCTCAGAGCCAAAGGCGACCCTGCGCAGGTTCAAACCTTGGTCGAAAATCAGTTGCGCCGACTGGAAGCTCAGGTCTCGTATGTGCGGCTCGATTGCTTCAGCCCCGCTGCGCCAAAACCCGAGCGCCGCATCGCGAAAAACTCATTCTGATCCCGTGCCGTGAATCCTCTCCCCCCGCGCTCCCCCACACCCGAAAAATCAGCCCTGCGCACCTCCCCATTCCCCCCTCCCACCTTCACTGATAGGATTATTCCGCCAATGAATAAACGTTTTACCGAGGTTTCCATGAAGCTCTCTCTACGTCGCATCGAAGCGCGGATCGCCGCGCTTGTTTTCTTTGCCCTCCTCGCGCCGGTAGCCCCGGGCTTTGCTCAGCCGCAAGGCCACGCCAAACCAACCGGCCCTTGGATGAACACCAGTCTCTCTCCCGACGAACGCGCCGATCTGGTCATTAAAGAGATGACTCTCGACGAAAAGATTGCCATGCTTCATGGCGTCGGCATGCCCACCGACGATCCGCTCACCGTTGAGAACATGCCTTCCAATCGCGGTGTCGGCTACGAGGTTGGCGTTCCGCGCCTCGGCATTCCCGGCATCGACATGAGCGACGCGGCTTACGGCGTCCGCTCCAGCGGCGCCAATGGCCGTTACTCCACAGCCCTCCCCGCCAACGTGGCGGCCGCCGCCAGTTGGGACCCCAACGCCGCCTACGAATACGGCAAGCTTATCGGCACCGAACTCCGCGCGCAGGGCTACAACATGACGTTAGGTGGCGGTACCAATCTCACGCGCGAGCCGCGCAATGGCCGCACTTTCGAATATCTCGGCGAAGACCCCATCCTTGCCGGAACCTTGGTCGCCAAGCTCATTGAAGGCACTCAATCGCAGCACGTCATCGGCGATATCAAGCACTACGCGCTCAACGACCAGGAAAGCGGCCGCAACTCCGTCAACATTGTCATCTCCAAACGCGCTGCCCGCGAAAGCGATCTCCTCGCCTTCGAAATCGGCGTCACGCAGGGCCATCCTGCAGCCGTCATGTGCTCTTACAACCGTGTTCTTGGCGACTTTGCCTGCGAGAACAAATGGCTC
>PLTV01000112.1:0-2694 GCA_003164635.1 Acidobacteriaceae bacterium | reverse complement strand
GCCGGAAGAATCTCCCAGGCAGAACTCGATGAGCACGTGCATCGCCTCCTGCGCTCCATGTTCGCCGCCGGCGTCATCGATTATCCCCGCCAGCGCGGCGTGGTCGATCCCTTCGCCGGCCTACAGGTGGCGCGCAAAATCGAAGAAGGTGGCATCGTCCTGCTCAAGAACAAAGCCTCCGTGCTGCCCCTTCTTCCACTCCGCCTGCACACCATCGCCGTCATCGGCTCACACTCCGACGTCGGCATGATCTCCGGCGGTGGTTCAGCGCAGGTCGATCCTCCCGGAGGAAACGCAACCTCCGCCCCGGGTCAGGGTGCCACTCATTGGCAGGAAGAAATCTGGTTCCCCACCTCGCCTCTCAAGGCCATTCAGGAACGCGCTCCCAAAGCGACGGTCACGTTTGATTCAGGCTCCGACCCCGCCGCCGCGGCCGCCCTTGCCAAGTCTTCCGACGTGGCTATCGTCTTCGCATACCAATGGGAAAGCGAGGGCATGGACCTTAAGACACTTAGCCTGGCACACGATCAGGACGCGCTCATCGCGAAAGTCGCGGCCGCCAATCCGCACACCATCGTTGTCCTCGAATCCGGCAGCCCCGTCACCATGCCTTGGGTCGATTCCGTCGCCGGCATCGTCGAAGCCTGGTATGCCGGCTCCGATGGAGCCAACGCGCTCGCCAACATTCTCTTCGGGTCGGTAAACCCCTCCGGCAAGCTGCCCAATACGTTCCCCATAAGCGATGCCGATCTGCCCCACCCCACCATCGTTCAGCCGCCGCCCGAGTCTTCGCATTACGATGGCGCAGCAACACCCGCTTCCGGCCTCCTCGGCTCTGAGGTCACGTATGACGAAGGCGTCAAGGTCGGCTACAAATACTACGACGCTGCCAAAAAATCGGTCCTGTTTCCCTTCGGCTTCGGCCTCTCCTACACCACCTACCGCTATTCCTCGCTCGCTGTCACCCAGGGCGACAAGGTCAAAGTGAGCTTCACCCTCACCAACGCCGGCACGCGGCCAGGAGCGGAGATCGCCGAAGTCTACGCTAGCCTTCCTGCGAGCGCCGACGAGCCACCCAAGCGCCTCATCGGATTCAGCAAGGTTGAGCTCAAAGCCGGCGAAAAGAAAACCGTCGACCTCGAAATCGATCCCAAGTATCTCTCCATCTTCGATGAAGCAAAGAACGGTTGGACGCTCTTGCCCGGCGAGTACACCATCCTCGTCGGCGGCTCCTCGCAAACCCTGCCGCTGAAAGCCACCCTCAGCGTCAAATAGTCCCGGATAGAAACCGCTCTGAAACGAATCCCTCCCTGCCGCCGTACTCGGCTCGGAGGGATTCGTGTTTTGGTCCATTCATCAAAATTTCACTGCACCCCGTATCTGAAAAGGTTCTTCCGCAGAAAACGGATTTCTCCCGTCGAAGTCCAACGAAATGGTTTGGTGCGCCGAACGGAACGGCCTGCGTCGCTTTTTCGTATCAGCATCCATCCGCTCACTTCGCCGGTCCCCGCGTCCGCTGTCCGCAAATGAACAACGAAACGCACGAGCGAACGCCGCGGATAACCGAACGCGTTGTCCGGTCATCTGCCGGTTTGCCCATCTTCAATCAGGCGTTGAAGATGGCCCGTCCGTCCCAACGGAATGAAACGGAAGTCGGATTGCTGAAGGAGAGGGGAGCGCACGAATTCCCCGGAGGTCCGGTTGCGTGAAACAGTTTGAAGCCTTCAGGCTTGATACGGTGAACGAGTGTCTGTGGCATAACAGTGCGCAGATCGTCCTTCCCCCCAAGCCTTTCGCGGTTCTCCGCTATCTCGTCGAACATCCCCAGCGCCTCGTCTCGCACGACGAACTACTCGATGCCCTTTGGCCTGAAACCTACGTTCAGCCGCAGGTGTTGAGGACCTACGTCCTCGACCTGCGCAAGGCCCTCGGTGACGACGCCGGCCAGCCGCGCTTCATTCAAACCCTGCCCAAGCGGGGATACAGCTTCATCGCGCAAGTCTCCGACAATTCTGAAACTGAGGTTGCCTTACCCCTTCACACCGCCGCGAAAAGTGATGCTTCTGAAATTTCAGGGCGCGCCGGCGAACTCGCTCAATTAGACGCGCTGCTGGGTAAGCTCGCCGCCGGCCA
The DNA here is from genome assembly GCA_003164635.1 of Acidobacteriaceae bacterium. Lineage (GTDB taxonomy): Bacteria > Acidobacteriota > Terriglobia > Terriglobales > Acidobacteriaceae > Telmatobacter. The sequence goes on along the minus strand of PLTV01000112.1, from coordinate 561 downwards.
GCGCAACGTTGTGCTCGTCGCCGGCGAAGCGGGAATCGGAAAGACCGCGCTTCTCGATGCCTTCTCCCGCCGCGTCGAACACGCGCAAGCCGCCGCCATCGCGCGCGGACAATGCGTCCAGGGCGTTGGCAGCCAGGAGAATCTGTACCCCGTTCTTGAAGCGCTGGGTCACCTGTGCGCATCGCCCGATGGCGAGCGAGCCTGCCGCACACTCGCGCGCATCGCACCGGCATGGCTCGCTCGTGGATGGGCTTCCAATGGTCACGCCACCGTCTCCGCAGACATCAAGACGCCGGAGAGGACGCTGGGCGATCTTTCCTGCGCGCTCGAAGAACTCTCCCTTGAAAAGCCGCTCATCCTCATCTTCGAAGATGTCGAGTGGGCCGACGAATCCACGCTCCATCTCATCTCGGCACTCGCGCGCCGCCGCGCTCCGGCGCGGCTCATGGTCTTGTGTACCTCGCGTCCGCGCAAGGGAACCGCCCTCCAGGAGCTGCGCCAGGATTTGCTCTTGCGCAAGCTCTGCGTTGAAATCGTCCTCGGTCCGCTCGCCCGTCCTGC
>PLTV01000048.1 GCA_003164635.1 Acidobacteriaceae bacterium | reverse complement strand
GGGTGTGGCCGATACCGAAGGTGCCTTCCACGGGATGCTCGCGGAGCACCTCTTCAAGATTGGCCAGCTTGCCGGGCGCGCGGCGCACTTCAAGCGTGGGGCTCGAGGGACTGCCGACGGCGATACCTGCTGAGTCGTAGCCGCGATATTCCAGCCGCCGCAGTCCTTCGACGATGACGGGAACGACTTTCCTGGGTCCTACATAGCCGACAATGCCGCACATGGAGCGATTTTATGCGATGGGGCATGGATGCAGGCGTGACGCCGACGGGGCATTTGATTGGGGAGAGAGGGAGGGGTAAGCTGAAAGCGCTCGAGATGCTGCGCGGCCACAGGCGGCCTACTCAAATGAATCCTCAACGCCGACGGAATTGTCTAGGGAGCGCCTGTTCCTTGGCGTTTGTCTTGATTGCGCAATTTGGTTCGGCGCAAACCGCCGCGCCCAATGAATGGACGTGGGTGGGTGGCACGAGCGAGACTTCCAGCAAAATCCTGCCGAACAATCTATACGCACAACCCGCGGTGTACGGAGCGTTGGGAAGTTTCGCGCCCGCAAACAATCCCGGCAGCCGAAGCGGCGCTTCGTCGTGGACCGACAAGGCTGGTCATTTATGGCTGTTTGGCGGCGGTGGCATTGACCCTTCGGGATGCGCCGGCGGCATGAATGACATGTGGGAGTACGATTCTGCCAGCGACGAGTGGGCCTGGATGGGTGGCAGCAAGGTATGCGGCATACCTGCCCCGAACATCGCAGTCTACGGAGCGCTCGGCGTATTCGCCAGCACGAATACTCCCGGAGAGCGCGCGGATGCGACCAGTTGGACCGACAGCAGCGGCAACTTCTGGCTCTTTGGCGGAACGGGCGTGAACGCNNCGAAGGCCAACATTCCCGGCGCTCGCTCCAACGCCACTTCCTGGACCGATCAGAACGAACATGTCTGGCTGTACGGGGGTGCGGGCTTCGATTGCAGTGGCAATGAGGGTCCGCTGAACGACGTGTGGGAGTTCGATGCTGCGACGAATGAATGGGCATGGGTTGGCGGCAGCAACACTGCTGCTCCGGTAGATGGCCACGCACCCGTGTATGGCACATTGGGGGTGTCGGCTGCGGGAAACACTCCTGGAACGCGCACGGGCTTTGTGACGTGGGCCGATGCAGGTGGCAATCTCTGGCTCTTTGGAGGCGACGCGCTGATCGACGGCGCCAATGGAAGCTCAGTCAATGCCAATTTTGACGACCTCTGGGAGTTCAGTGTTTCGAAAAACGAGTGGGCATGGATGGGCGGAAGCAGCACATACAACCCTCCTCAATCGGCCGTCTATGGCACGCTGGGGACGCCATCGACTGCAAACAATCCAGGAGCGCGATATCTCGCAACAAGCTGGACGGATAGCAACGGAAATTTCTGGCTTTATGGGGGCATCGGCATCGACGCAACCTATAACGTTCCCGGCTACCTTGACGATCTTTGGGAGCTGAATCCCACATCGGGCGTCTGGACATGGATGGGCGGAAACGAAACCCAGAATTGCTTGACGGTCACGGCCAATGTTGTGGCCTGCGGCTGGCCCGGTGTCTACGGAAGTCTGGGATCGCCTGCGTCGGCAAATTCTCCGGGCGGACGCTATGATGCAATTGTCTGGACGGACGGCATCGGCAACTTTTGGCTTTTCGGTGGCAGTTTTACGAGCAACGCGGGCAATGCATATCTGTTGAATGACCTGTGGACGTACCAGCCGTCGACGACGCCCTCGTTCGCGACGGCCGCCACGCCGGTGATTTCGCCGGCAGGCGCAAGCTTTACGACGGCGCAGTCGATCGCGATCAGCGACACAACGCCGGGAGCGCTGATCTTCTACACCACCGACGGAGTGACAGCGCCCACAGCGAGTTCGACGCAATACACGGGAAGCTTTTCGGCTTCGAGCAGCGAGACGATTCAGGCGATTGCCATCGCTCCGGGGTACGCGAACAGTGCGATTGCTTCCGCACAATATGTGATCAACGTGGCTCCTCCGGACTTTGCGGTTGCGGCTTCGCCGGCTGCGCTGACGGTGACGGCGGGACAAAGCGCGACGGCGAGCATTTCCGTTACGCCTGCGAACGGGTTCAGTGCAGCGGTCACGTTCAGTTGCACGGGATTGCCAGCCGGGGCAACGTGCACGTTTGCTCCCGCGACCGTGACGCCGACGGGAAGCGCGGCCGCAACCACGCTGACGATTGCCACGGCTGCCAACAATGCGGCTCTTTCAAGACGACCGTTCAGAATCGTTCCAGGACTCGCCTTGGCGACGATCGTCTGTTGGGCCGGGTGGCGCAAGAAACGCGGCTCGGTTTGGATTCTGTTGCTGCTGATGGGATTCGGATTGGCTGGCACACTGACGGGGTGCGGGGGCTCTTCGAACAACGGCGGTCAGCCAACGCTTGCAACTGTGACGATTGTTGCGGGATCGGGAACGCTCGTGCACTCGACGAAGATCGGGCTCACGGTGGAGTGAGGCGCCACTGTAGGTAGAGGACCTATTCCTCTATGCGGTAAGTGTACTCTTCGATGACGGAGTTGGTGAGGACTTCGCGAGCGATCTTTTCCACGTGGGACTGGGCGGCTTCGGGGGTGAGGCCGTCCTGAAGCGAGAGAATAAAGTACTTGCCCTGGCGGACGGCGGCGACTTCGTTGAATCCGATCTTGCGGAGGGCGTTCTGGATGGTCTGCCCCTGAGGATCCAGGACGGATGTCTTCAAGGTGACATAGACATGAGCCTTCATAATCCGTGATTATATAAGTTCGGAATCATTACCGAATATGTTGCGGTTCCGGCGGAGGCTTTCCGCACCCCGGACCGATTTTTTATTTAAGGAGAAAGAAGATGGTCAACTACCTGGAACTCCCCATCGGCGATCGCTCGCCTGAGGTCTTTCGCACCGTCGTGGAAATCCCTAAGGACGGGACACAGAAGTATGAGTACGACAAGCAGCTCCATGTGTTCAAACTGGACCGCAACCTGCACTCGCCGGTCCACTATCCGGGAGATTACGGCTTTATTCCTTCAACGCTGAGCGATGACGGCGATCCTTTGGACGTGCTTGTGCTTGTGCCGGGCGCCAGCTTTCCGGGTTGCGTGCAGGAAGTGCGGCCAATCGGTTTGCTGGAGATGCTGGACCAGGGAATTCTGGACGAGAAGGTGCTGGCGGTGGGCAAAAACAACCCGCGCTACAACAATGTGTGGAACTACACGGATATTTATCCGCACATGCTGAAAGAGATTACGCACTTCTTCTCGATTTACAAGGATCTTGAGGGGAAGCGTGTGGAGATCAAAGGCTGGCACGATGCGGCGTATGCGCGCGACCAGGTGGTGAAGTCGGCCAAACAGTTCCAGGACAACAAAGCAAAACTGGCAGAGACCAAACACGCTGAGGCGAAGCACAAGTAAGCGGAGCGCCTTCGAGGCGAAATAGGCCGACAGGCGAAATGCATGGGTTGGGCGGCGAAAGCCGCCCTTTCTGTTTGCGCGAATGTCTTAAGAGGGCTAGTCGCCGTCGGCGGGGAGGGCGGCGAGTCGCCTGCGCGAGAGCGGCAGCGCGGTTGCCCAATAGAGAATGGGGCCCAGAAGGCTGACCCCAAGCGCGAAGAGCGGCGCGGAGGTGTTGCCGATGAGCTTTTCGTCGCGGGACGCATAGAGGGCATAGCCAATCAACGCGGCCGGCCCCACCCCCAGCACACAGGCCACTGCCAGGTTGCCGGCCTTGAAAGGCCGTTCCAGATGCGGCTCGCGGATACGCAGCACGGCAAGCGCGACAAATTCCAGAAGCAGGCTCGTACCGTAAAGGATCAGGTCGATGGAGATGAGTTGTTTGAAGGGCAACTGAAGCGCGAGGGCCCACGACAAGCCGCATAAGACGACGCTCACCCACGGCACGCCGCGGCTGTTGCGCCTGGCCACGACGAGGGGAAGCATTCCCTCTTCGGCCATGGCCATGGGGAGCCGCGTGTAGCTCATGACGAGTGCGTTGAACATACCAATGCCGGTGATGGCGCCGCCAATCACCACGGCAAAACCGAGCAACGGGCCACCGAGCGCGCTTGCCGACCGGACCCAATCGCCTGCGGTGAATCCCGCCGCCGACAGGCCGGCAAAAGCCATGGCCACAATGGGAAGAATGTAGGTGACAGCCACCAGGCAGATGGACGCGATCATGGCGCGGGGGTAATTGCGCTGCGGATTCTCGACTTCCTGCGCGACGGTGGAGGCATTATCCCAGCCCATGTAATTCCAGAGGGCAACGAGGACTCCGGTGGAGAGGGCGGACTCTGAGGCGGGCCCGGCCCATTGAATGGCGGGATGAAGAGTAAAGCCGCGCCAGAAGGCGAGGCCCATGAAGACGACGAACGGCGAGAGCAGGAGCGCAAACATCCAGACGGAGTCTTCGCCGACGGCGGGGGCGCCGCGCAGATTCCAGGCGCAACAGAGCGCGACCACGGCAAGGGGCCAAGCGTAGGCGAGCCAGCCGTCGGTAAGCGCGGGGCTCAACTTGCCAAGGTAGAGAACGAAAATGGCCGGATAGATGGCCATGTCGANNTGGCCAGTTCGCCGATCATCAGAGCGGTGGGGAGCGACCAGAGGAAGGGCAGAATCAGCAAAATGAGGATGGCTTTGGCGTAGCCGGCGCCGCCAACGATGTCTTCAATGGCGTAGGGACCGCCCGAGACCATGAAATAGGTCGCGGCAATCAGCGGCAGAAAGCGCATCTTGCGGCGAACGGGCTGGAAGGCCAGTGGCATCATTGCGAATCTAACAAAAATCAGCGGTCGAGAAGGCCAAAAAATGGTCTTGCGGCGGGATGTTTTTTGCGCAGGTCAGGCGGGCTGGACTGAGCCAAGTGAAAATTCCGGTATAATCCCAGTCAGACGCGGAGAGATGGCCGAGTGGNNAAGGCGGCGGTTTGCTAAACCGTTGTACGGTCAAAAGCTGTACCGGGGGTTCGAATCCCCCTCTCTCCGCCAGAAGTCCCTATAGCTTTAGAAGGTCAATAGAATAGAAACCGGGCAAGAGCCTCTCACTCCCTTATGACGCGTTTCCCCTCTGCATCGGGCTGTTGATTCTATGATGGTGAAGGAACCAACGGCAGCCGAGTCAAGGATCGCTAGCCCCTTTCAAGAAAAGACTCTTCACCCGCTCCCGATGTTTGCCAAAGGCCGGTGAATTGGTCTATCAAAGCTCTGCCCGAGAGGTTTCTACCCTATGACGGAAGACATCGCACAACTTGATTACGAGTCAAAGTCGTCCGATTACTTCGGCAATCCGCGGCCAGAGATTCTACCGTTCGTACCCATTGGATCCCGGCGCGTGCTCGACGTCGGTTGTGCCGATGGCTCATTTGGCGCAGCGCTCAAACAGGCGCGCGATGTTCAGGTGTGGGGAGTTGAGCCAACACGATCCGCAGCTCAGAAAGCCGCAAAGAGGCTCGACAAGGTTATTGAGGGAGTCTTTGGTCCGGAAGCCGGCTTGCCTGTTCAAAGTTTCGACTGCATTTTCTTCAACGATGTTCTCGAGCACATGCTCGTTCCCGAAGAAGCACTGCGCTACGCTCGAAGCCTCCTGGGGCCTGGAGGCGTTGTCGTCGCGTCCATTCCGAACCTCCGGAGCTTTCCAACGATTTGGCAATTGATTTTTCGCGGTCGCTTTGAATACGCGGATTATGGTGTCTTAGACAGGACGCATCTGCGATTCTTCACCAAGTCGAGCATCGTTGCCATGTTTGAACGCGAGGGATACGGGTTGCAGAACGTTTGCGGCATCAATGCTTATTGCCCACCTGTCGGCAGACGTTTGTGGCTGCCATTCAGGGTTGCGAATGCGCTTCTTCTCAATAAGCTCGACGACATGAAGTTTCAGCAGTTTGTTGTTGTCGCCGGACTCGCGACCTGAATTGTAATAACAAGCCATAGGACCCAACAGTTGGCATCGGATGAACAGCCCCCTCTCTCCCCGCCAATCAACTGAGCTGGCGTCTGCGCATCGCTGGATGACGTTTTCGCTTTAGCGGGTCTGCGAACTCTCAGTCGCAACGCCGCTCCGCCGCCATAAATTTCCTCAATCCGCTGGTAAAACTCCCTATACCAGGCGTTAGGGGGCTCGTCCCCCCGAACCGTGCGCAGCCTGAGGATGGCGCCCTTGATTTCAATCCCAAGTGCCTGTTTGAATTGGAGATTGGCTTCGTTCCCGGTTACCTAAGATTCCGCCTTTCAGCACTATGGCGTCACGCCTGTTGAACGGAAGCGGCATTGTTCACGCTGCGCTAAGAGCAGAATGTTAGGGAGAGATTCCGCTCTCGCGTGGTGGTGCCCTGCGCGGGAAGCGAATCCTTTCAGCCTCATTAGCCATTCATTTGGGTTTTTAACCGGCACACGAAAGAGCACGAGCACGATGGGTACGCACGCAGGTTATGCCGAGGCCTGCCCTGAACGCGAAGATTCGAATGCAGGCAGCGCGTGGTTGAGCATGCTGGCCTACTTTGTGCGGGAGATTGTCTGCTCGCCAGTGCGCTTCTTCCGTGTGCTGACTCGCATTGTGACCATTGGGCCTGCGCAGACCAGTGCCTTCGGATTGCTGAGGATTCGCGCGCTGGCGCGGTTTGTTTATGCCAATCCAAAATTCCTGTTCAAACACCTGCCTCCAAAATATCTGATTCGCGATTTGCCGGCGCAGACGCGGACGGCCTGCTTTGTGCACCACTACCGGCGGCTGCACGCGGCGCTTTCTGAGCGCCTGTTTGAGCGCCTTCTGCGCGAAGATGTTCCTCTCTACCAGTTGTGCGAGGGCGAGCACAGGTATGCGGTGTCGATGGGCCGCGCGCGGTCGGTAAAGGGCACGCGCCAGGTTGATCATGAAGGCGAAATGAGCCTGAACGTGCTGGTGGATGACACGAAGGTGTTTGTGCTGTCGTACACGATTGTGCCGGGATGGGTTATTGAGGCTCCGGATGCAGAAGTGCTGGTGATTACGCGTATCCAGGGAAGTCTGGGCGTGTTTGACCAGATTTCGCAACTTTCGAAAGCCATGCACGGGATTCCGCCGGAGATGCTGCTGATCACGGCCTTGCAGGGCGTGAGCGAAGCCTTCGGTATCAAGACCATGGCGGGCGTGAGCGCGGAACGTCATCTCTGTTATGAGCTGGAGGACGATGCACTATTCAGGCGGGCGTACGACGATTTATTCACGAAGATTGGTGCGGTAAAGAACGCGACCGGATTCTTTGTGGCTACGCTACCGCTGGCGGAGAAATCGTTGGCGCAGGTGAAGCGCGGAAAGTCGCGGGCGCGGGCCCGCCGAGCGTTGAAGTTGCAGGTGGCTGAGAGCGCGTGTGGCTGTCTGCGGGGTCAGAGACCCACTATCGAAGAACAGAATCCTCTTGCTGAAGTGGCAGGGGGAGACTGTGGCGAGCCTGTGGTTGAACTGTCGTCCCATTAAACCCGGCCCGGTGAGAATGGCCTGCGTTTGACCCCCGAATGCGGATGAGCTACGGCGCTGCGCCTTCGAGAATCTTCGGGCGCGTAGAATAGAAGCAGACCTGATGTCCATAAGCATGCCTAACATTCCGAAGTCGGTCCTTGCCCTCAGGACCTACTCGGCGGAGTTGTTTGTCCACGACCTGGTGGCAGGGCTCACGGTGGGGCTGGTTGCGCTTCCACTGGCGATGGCCTTTGGGATTGCGTCGGGCGTCACGCCGCAAGCGGGCCTTTACACGGCAGTTGTGGCGGGTTTCCTCATTTCCGCGCTCGGCGGATCGCGCACGCAAATCGGCGGACCAACGGGCGCATTCGTAGTGATTGTCGCGGGGATCGTTGCGCGCTTCGGGATGAGCGGGCTGGCCATGGTCACGGTGATGGCCGGAGTTCTCTTGCTGGCAATGGGACTTACCGGTCTGGGCGCCGCGGTCCGATTTATCCCGCGCATGGTGGTGATCGGGTTCACGAATGGAATTGCGATCCTGATTGCGTCGACGCAGATCAAAGACTTTTTCGGTTTGAAGACAGGCGCGGTGCCAAGCGAGTTTCTTCCCCGCATCAAGCTGCTGGCTGCGCATTTTGCTTCGCTGAATTTTTCGGCGCTGGGTCTCGGGCTGGGCACGCTGGCCATCATCCTGATTCTGCCACGGTTTTCGAAGCGCATTCCTGCATCGATTTTTGCGCTGCTGATTTGCACGGCGATTGCGGTGGTCTTTCATCTACCGGTGGAGACAATCGGGAGCAAGTTCGGGGGGATTCCGCGCGGGATGCCGCCGTTTTCGATTCCGAATTTTCACGCCGAACATATTCTTCCGCTCATTCCATCGGCATTCACGGTTGCCATGTTGGCCGCACTGGAGAGCATGCTCTCGGCGGTGGTGGCCGATGGCATGACCGGCGATCGCCACAATCCCAACATGGAGTTGATCGGGCAAGGTATCGCCAACCTGGTTTCGCCGCTGTTCGGCGGAATTCCTGCGACCGGGGCGATTGCCCGCACGGCCACCAACATTCGTGCCGGCGCACGAACGCCGGTTGCCGGAATGATCCACGCGCTCACGCTGCTTGGGATTCTTCTTGTAGCCGCGCCGCTGGCGAGCTATGTGCCGCTGGCTACGCTGGCGGCGATTCTGTTTGTCGTGGCTTTCAACATGGGCGAATGGAATGAGATTGGCGCGATCTTCCAGATGGACTTCGCCGCAATCTCGGTTTGGCTGGTCACCTTTGCGCTGACGGTGTTTGCGGACCTGACGGTGGCCGTGGGTGTGGGGCTCGCGCTGGCCGCGCTGCTCTACATTTACCGCATCGCCGATACGACCACAGTCGCTCCTGTGACCGACGAGTACATTCGCGATGGGTTGCCGCACGTGCTGCAGGGGCGCATTGTGCCGCCGTATGTAAGCCTTCTGCGCATTCATGGGCCGTTTCTGTTTGGAACGACGGAAAAGCTCGTCGAAGCTACGGTGAACATCAATGCCTTTGAGCCGGTGGTGATTGTGCGGCTGCGCAATATGACCGCAATTGACGCCACTGGAATTCATGCGCTGGAGACATTTGCGAAGCGTCTGCACGAATCGGGAAGGACGATGCTGCTGTGCGGCGCGATGCAGCAGCCCTCGCGCCTTTTGCAGGGGCAGCGGTTTGTGGACCGCGTGGGGCGCGAGAACATGATGCCCAATATCCAGGCGGCGCTGGAGCGCGCGAAAGAGCTGCACGAAGGTTCGTTGCAAACGATAGCGGGTTGAGCGGTTCCCGCACCTTCCCAGGTCTCAGAATCGAAACCGGGGCGCCCAATACTTCTCGGTTAGCAGATGCTCACAACGTAGCTTTGGTGGCGCCGGTGGAGATACCGCCGTCAACGAGCAGAGTCTGGCCGGTGATGTAGCGGCTGGATTCAGATGCCAGAAAGACAACGGCGCCGTCGAGATCGTCGGGGCGGCCGGGGCGTTTGAGCGGAATGCGTTCGCAGAGATACTCGACCCACGCGGCGTTTTCATAAAGGACGCGGTTCTGCTGCGTTTTGAACCAGCCGGGCGCGAGGCAATTCACCGTGACGCCGTGCTTGCCCCAATCGTCGGCAAGGCTCATGGTGAGCTGGCGAATGCCCCCGCGGCTGGCCCCGTAGGGACCGAGACCCGCGTAGCCGGCAACGCTGGTGACACTGCCGATGTTGATGATGCGCCCATATTCCCGTTGAATCATGCCGCGCGCAACGGCCTGGGCCACGAAGAATGACCCGCGCAGGTTGGTATCGAGAATGGTGTTCCAGTCGTCCCAACTCACATCCAGAGCGGGCTTGCGAATGTTGCAGCCGGCGTTGTTGACGAGGATGTCGATTTTGCCGTAATGTGCTTCGATGGCGGCGACGGCCTGCTCGATGCTGGCGTGGTCGCGCACGTCGAGCGCGACAGGAAAGGCCTTGCGGCCGAGGCATTCGATTTCGCGCTGAAAGCCGGCCAGGGTTGAAGCATCGCGGCTGGTGATGGCGAGGTCTGCGCCTGCGCGCGCCAGTGCACGAGCAAAATACTGGCCGAGGCCGCGGCTGGTGCCGGTGATCAGCGCGACGTTTCCAGAGAGATCGAAGAGAGAGTCAGGCATCGTTTGCCTCAGGGTTCCAGAACAACTTTCAGAAGGCCGGGTTCGCGGCGATGGAGGCGGTCGAACCACGAAGGGCCGGATTCGAGTGGAGCGACGGCTGTGAGCAATGGAGCTACCTGGATGGCGCCGCGAGACATGAGCGAGATGCAGGCCGGGTACTCCCCGGACGAGGCGCACGAGCCTTGCAGGCGAATCTGGCGGGTGACCGCGGATTGCAGGCCGATTTCAATGCTTGGGGTGACATTGCCGACCAGCGTAACAGTGCCGCCCTTGCGCACGCTTTCCATGGCGAGCTTGACGGGAGTTGTCGCGCCGACGCACTCAAGAGCAGCATCGGCGCCCCGGCCTTCGGTAAGTTCGAGAATCTGCGGGATGGTTGATTCGTCGGCGGCGTTGAAGGTCGCTGTCGCACCCAGCCCTCGCGCCATCGCGAGGCGCGACTCGTCGAGGTCGAGAACGAAGACGCGGCCGGCGCCGGCCTGGCGTGCGGCTTGCAGCACAAGCAGGCCGATCATGCCTGCACCGACGACGACAACTGTCTCTTCAAGCGCAATCGGCGTGAGCGAAATTGCGTGCACCGCGACGGAAACGGCCTCGATAAGGGCTGCCTGGGCGAAGGGCATGGATTCGGGCAGCGCGTAGGCGATGCGCGCAGGAACGGTGACGTATTCCGCAAAAGCTCCCATGCGCTTGAAGGTGGGCGTGGAGACGCCGACGACTTCGCGGTGATCGCAGAGGTTGACCTGGCCGCGGCGGCAGAAGAAACACGCGCCGCAGTAGACGGTGGAGTCGAAGGTGACGCGATCACCGGGATGGAAGGCTGCAACATTGCGGCCGACTGCTTCGACTACGCCGGCGGCTTCGTGGCCCATTACAAGCGGCGGCACACGGCGGCCGGTGCTGCCATCGTAGCCGTGCACGTCGCTACCACAGATGCCGCAGGCATGCACGCGAATGAGCAGATCGTCGTCGCCGGGCGCGGGCCGCGGGAGGTCGGCGATTTCGAGGTGATTGTAGGCTGAGAGCAGAAGCGCCTTCATGCGATCTCCTGGCCGGGCGGCGTGCTGCCCCGCGATGATCATTCTCGCACCTTGTACCGGTTGATTTTCGGCTTTCGCGTCGTAAGCTGGATAGGTCAATCGTGGGGGTGATGCGGCTATGCGGAAATTTGCGACGGTGATGGTGTTCCTGGGTCTTGGTTGCGGGCTTACATGCAGCTTGCTTGTGCAGTCTGCGGTGGCGCAACGCCCTCAGCCGGATGCAGCGCTGATTGCGCGGCGCAATGCGACGGAGAAGGAACTTGAGTCTGTGGCCATTATCGAGCGCAAGGTGATGGTGCCCATGCGCGACGGCAAGCGAATGCAGGCAGACATCTACCGGCCCAAAGACGAGTCGAAAAAGTATCCGATCATCTTCTCGCGCACGCCGTACAACTTCAACTACTGGGATGTGGAGCTGGGTGCGCCGCGCGATATGACGTCGGTTCTGGAAACAGTGAAGCGCGGGTACGCCTTGATCGAGATGAATGAGCGGGGGCGCTATTTTTCTGAGGGCGACTACGACATTCTCGGACTCCCGCTGACGGACGCGGATGACGAGTTGGAATGGATGGGTGGGTTGCCGTGGTCGGCGGACAAGGTGGGGCTGATTGGATGCTCGTCGACCGCGGAATGGCAGTTGAGTGTGGCTTCGCGCGGCGACAAGGCGCTGACGACGTTTATCCCGGAGAGCTTTGGCGCGGGCGTGGGGCGCGTGGCTCCGTACTACGAGCAGGGCAACTGGTTCCGCGGCGGCGCAGTGCAGATGCTCTTCGCCACGTGGCTTTATGATTCGGGGCTGCAGACGAATGAGGGCAAGCCCAATTTTCCAGCGAATATGTCGCAACAGGCGCTGGTAACGGCGGCCAAGTCGTACGATCTTTCGGCACATTCGCCGGCGGTGGACTGGGGGAAGGCCCTTTGGCATCTGCCGGAGAAGGATCTTCTTGCGGCGGTGGGCGCGGAGCATGGCATCTACGCCGATACCACGCCGACCGGCGCACCCGGCATGATCTTGCGCACGCCGAATGACCCTTCCTGGTACAAGGGCGGGCTGTGGAACGACAGCGAGCGTATCAACATTCCGGGGCTGTGGATGATGACTTGGTACGACGTGAGCGTGGGGCCGAACCTGGCTGCTTACAACCATGTGCGCAAGACGGCGGACCCAGAGGTTGCGAACGAACAGTACGCGATCATTGCTCCCATGCCCCATTGCGGATATAAGCGCGCCACCGAGCACACGACAGTTGGCGAACGAGACCTGGGTGACGCGCGGCTCGACTACGATGCGTTGACCTACGCTTGGTTTGACCACTTCCTGAAAGGCGAAAACAACGGCGTGCTGGCGAAGACTCCCAAGGTGCAGTTCTACACCATGGGATTAAATAGGTGGCAATCGTCCGACGTGTGGCCACCGGCGAACGCGAAACCGGTTGCGCTGTATCTAGCGAGCGAGGGTCATGCGAATTCGCTTGCCGGCGATGGCGCTTTGGTGACCGCGTCCGGAGCGAAGGACGCGCCGGACAAGTTTACGTATGACCCCATGAATCCGGTGCTCACGCATGGCGGAGGGTTCTGCTGCATGGGTGCGGACTACCACGCGGGCGCGCTCGACCAGCGCGGTGAAGAGGCGCGCGAAGATGTGCTGGTCTACAGCATGGGTCCGCTGAAGGACGGGATGGAGGTCACAGGGCCGATCGATGTGACTCTGTATGTTTCGAGCGACGCAAAGGACACTGACTTTACGGTGCGGCTGGTGGATGTGTCACCCGACGGTACAGCCTACAACCTCGACGACAACATTCAGCGGGCGCGCTATCGCGAAGGCTACGACAAGCCGCCGGTTTGGATGGAGAAGGATAAGGTGTACAAGCTGAGCTTTCAGCCGATGGTGACGAGCAACTACTTCGCGCCGGGACACCAGTTGCGCATCGAGGTGAGCAGCAGTAACTTTCCACGCTTCGATCGCAACCTGAATACGGGCGGCGATAACGTGAGCGAGTCGCAGGGTGTGGTGGCGCACAACCAGGTCCATCACTCGGCGCAATACCCCTCCAGCATCACGCTGAGCATGGTGAGCAAGTGAGTGCTACCTTCAGGTGACGGACCGGTACCTTAGTTGAAAGAAGGTTCTGCTGTGGATAAATGCCGCCAAAATTGTAAAATGCGCCTACAAGTGACTTTAGTTTGTGTTGCTTGCATTTTGGCGAGCGGCGGCGCCGGTGCCCAGGTGACCAACGGAATACCCGACAAAGGGACCGAGGTACAGGACTTTGAAGTGGCTACGATCAAGCCACATCCAGCAGGGGATCAAAGCAGCTCGATGGGCGGACGAGCGGACCGCTACGAAGCCAGAAATGTGACGGTGAAGATGCTGATCGAAGCGGCGTTCAGCATGCCCGCGGATCAAATCTCCGGCGGGCCGCCGTGGATGGAGCAACAACGATTCGATGTGACAGCCAAAGTGGCTGATTCGGCATGGGACCGGATCAAGAGCCTGCGTTCTGGCGATCAATATGAAGCCAAGAATGTGATGTTGCAGGGGCTTCTGAAGGAGCGATTCGGGCTGGTGTTCTCGCATCAGCCGAAAGAATTGACTGTCTACGCGCTCGTGCAAGCAAGAGGTGGAGCGAAGCTTCGCCCTCACGGCGCGCCGAAGCCGCCGGAGAAAGAAGGGCGAGTCTCGATGATGGCGACGGGACAACAAGACGCGCCGGTCTCTTCCTTAGCGAAATTTCTCGCCGGGTATCTGCGCAGGACGGTGGTGGACCAGACGGGTCTCGAGGGCAGATTCGATTTTGACTTTGCGGTCCCGATTCCAGAAGACAACACGCCGGACGCGCGCGATACGTCGCTCTTTCAAGCGCTGGAAGATCAGCTGGGGTTGAAGCTCGTGTCGAAGAAGGCAACGGTGGACACCCTTCACATTGAGAAGTTGGAAGAGCCGTCGGAGAACTGAGGATGCGCATTTCCGCGTTTGTCATGAGCGCGCTGTTGGCATGCAGCCTGCGTCCGCAGCAGCGTCCATCGGACGCAGTAGTCGAAGCGGCAAAGACGCATGCGTATCCACTGGCAAGCACCGGACAGGCTTTCTTGCTGAGTGAGGCGCAGAAGGCTGACTTCTTTCTGTTGGGGGAGTTGCACGGAGACAACGAAGTGCCGGAGCTGATCGCGTCGCTGTGGCCGGCGATGTGGCAAGGTGGGTATCGCCATGTGGCAGCGGAGGTGAGCCCGTGGGCGGCCGCGCAGCTGGAAGGCGATCCAGAGGGATTAAAGCGGACGCCGGGGTTGTGGACGCATCGTCAGGCTGCCGTGATTCTGCAGCCAGGGAAACACCCGGGCGTGATTTGGGGCTGCGACATTGAGGAGATGGAGCCGCAGGCGCTGATTCAGGAGCTGGCACGGCTCAATCGAAGCGACGCGTCGCTGCAGCAAATTGCGTCGCTGACGGCGAAAGGCTACGAGCGCAGCCAGGCGCCGGAGTTGTTGCGGCTTCTCTCAACGGCAAAGCCGCAACATGATGCGGCACCGGGCGGGATCTCGCTGCGGCGCAGTCTGGAAGACACATTGCGCGTGGAGAGCGAGCGGCTGGATCGGGAGCACCGGCTGATTGCACAACAAGATCGTGAAGATGTGATGAAGCGGCAGTTCGTCGCGCATATGGAAGCTGGCCCTGCCGGGAAGGTGTTTTTGCGGTTTGGCCAGTCGCACATGTTTCGCGGCTACGATCTGGACCGCGGCGTTTCAACGCTGGGCAATTTCGCAGCCGAATATGCGATTGCGCGGCACGCTGTTGCTTTCAATGTGGCAGCATTTGGCGCCGGCGGTAAGTATCAGCTCAATGGCGTTCAAGACGACGCGGACCAGACGGCCGACGAGCCGGGTCTGAAATTATTGGCGAGCCTTGCCACCGACTCTGCGACGGTGTTCGATGTCCGGCCGTTGCGGGTTTTGCTTCACGCCATTCCGGAGGAGAAGCGCACGGCGGAAGAACGCAACCTGATTCAGTGGGTAGATGGGTACGATGCGCTGATCTGCTTCAAGAAGGTGACGCCGCTGGATGAGGTGCATTGAAGCATGAAAAGCGGATGATTTTTATCTCAGGCCCTGAAGGGTGGACAGAATCCCACACGCTTGGGCCCGGATAAATCCGGGCCCAAGCGAGAGCTACCTAAAAGGAATATGCGATTAGCGGCCGGCGTGCTCCACGGCGCTGTTGATGGTGTGGACGAACTCCATGGCGGCGCTTCGGTCGGGCATGTGGACCTGGCCATTAAGGATGCTGTTGAACGGGACCTCGTCGTTGTAGAGCTGCTTGGTTGCGGCGTGATCCTGGTTGAGCTCGGTGCCGTTCAGGGTTGCACCCGCATAGGCACCCTTGGCGCGCGAGTAGCTGAGCAGAGCAGACCCTTTCCAACCCGCCGAGGCCTGGGCGTCGCGGCCCACCGGACCGGCGGCAGCGTTGACACCGGCGCCGACCTTGAAGTGTCCGGACATGAGGGCTTGCATGCCGTCATCCGTCATAGCCAACATGATGTAGCCCACTTCTTCTCCGCCAATCTGGAGTCCGAAGCTGCCGCCGCTCATGCTGAAAGGAGCGGGCGGACTCCATTGGCCGTTTGCGAGCCGGCAGGTGGCGACGCCGTTGCCGTGTTCCCCACCAATGCCGAAACCGGCCTTGATCAACTTTGGAATCACAGCGATGCATTTGGAGCCGTGGAGAACTTCGTCGGGGATGCCGGCGGTAGATTGTGGGCCAGTCATTTCGCGAATGATCTGGCTGGCCTGGGTGAGTTCGTTCTCGGCCCGGTCCTGGGCGAGCAGGGGGATTGCCGCAAAACCGGCGCATACAACAGCGAGCGTTGCGAATGCCTTAGTCATCGGATTGCTCCTCTTGTGCTGGGTTCAGAAATCAGGAATCAAGTGCGGGCGCTTGGCAGTTTTTGGATGCGCCCAGTAGCCGTCACGTTCCATTCGAATGGATGATGCGGCGTGGACTGAGGTTGTTTGAACGCAACTGTCCCTTATGAGCATTCGGCCCTCTGAGGCGTGAATCGCCCGGGATGAATGCGCAATGATTCCTGTTGACATTCAACCTGTTGATTGTCTACATTTCCATATGTAGAAGAACTACAGGGGAGACACATGGTGCAAGCCAAGGCTGACGTGTTGCAGGGAACGCTCGACCTGATGGTTTTGAAGACGTTGGAGTCGATGGGGCCGCTGCACGGGTACGGGATCGCACGGCGCATTGAGCAGGTGAGCGACAACCGGATGAGCCTGAACCAGGGAACGATTTATCCAGCGCTGCTGCGGCTGCAACAGCGCGGGTGGATTCAGGCGGAATGGGGAATGTCAGATACGAACCGCCGAGCCAAGTTTTATTCCCTCACGCGGGCAGGCCGGAAGCAGATGGCAGAGGAAACGGAGAACTGGGAGCGGATTTCTGAGACTATGGCGCGGTTTCTGGCGCCGTCGAACTGAAATTCGCCCAGAAGTTCGTGCTTTCCCATTCATGCGGCAACCAAGCTGCATTGAATGGATCACCCGGATATCAGAGATCGCACGAAGTGCTTGGACACGGAGGCGGAGATGGATTTGCGGACCTTGATGAGCCGGTGTCTTGGCTTTGTGCTGGGCAAGCGCATGGATAGCGATCTGGACGACGAGCTGCGCTCGCATGTCGACTTTGCGGTTGAAGAGAACCTGGGCCGCGGCATGCCGGAGGCGGAGGCACGCCGGGAGGCATTGCGCGCCTTTGGTGGCGTGTCTCAAACCAGGGAGGAGTTTCGCATGCAACGTGGATTGCCGTTTGTGGAAGTGCTGGCGCAGGACGTTCGTTATGCTTTGCGGCAGTTGCGGAAGTCGCCGGGGTTTGCAATCACGGTTGTGGTAACTCTGGCGCTCGGAATCGGCGCCAACACGGCGATCTTCACCCTGGTGCAGGGTATCCTGCTGCGGTCGTTGCCGGTGAACGATCCGGGGAAGCTTTATCGGATTGGAGACAAGGACGATTGCTGCTATTACGACAGCTTCGAGAACGATAACGGAGACTTCGATCTCTTCTCGTACGATCTGTACCAGCACTTCAGGCAGGCCGCGCCGGAGTTCGAGCAGTTGGCCGCTGTTGAGGCAGGCGGCAGCGGATACAGCCTGCGGTATGGCACTATCCCTTCCAAATCGCTGAAATCCGAATATGTTTCGGGAAACTACTTTGCGATGCTCGGGATCGCACCCTCTGCGGGGCGATTGCTGGTGGACAGCGACGACACACTCGGCGCGCCGCCGGCGCTGGTTCTAAATTACGCAACGTGGCAAGGCGAGTTCGGCGGGGATCCGAACATTGTGGGGGCGACGGTCTACGTGAATACGAAGGCTTTCACGGTGGCGGGCATTGCGCCTCCGGGGTTCTATGGAGACCGCGTGGTTTCGCGTCCACCGGAGATGTGGCTGCCGTTCTCGAGCGAGGCGGTGCTCGACGGGGAGGGGAACGCTGCTGTTCGACAGGATGATACGCTCTGGATTTATTCCCTTGGCCGGCTGCGGCCTGGGGTGAGTGCTGACGCGCTGCAAGCGAAGCTTTCGGTGGTGCTGCGGCAATGGCTTCGTTCGCGCGAAGCATTCACCAAGAATGGCGGCACGGCGGTGATTCCCAAGCAGCACGTGGTTCTGGCACGGGCTGGCGGAGGGATTCAGAAGCTGCAACAGCAAACGGGCAAAGGGCTGCGGCTACTGATGATTCTTTCCAGCGTGGTGCTGCTGATCGCGTGTGCCAACATCGCCAACCTGCTGCTGGCGCGGGGCACGGCGCGCCGGGCCGAGGTTGCGGTGCGCATGGCCCTGGGGGCGGCGCGCAAGAGGCTGATCCGGCAGATTCTGACGGAGAGCGTGCTGCTCAGCCTGCTGGGAGGAGTGGCGGGACTGGGAGTTTCGTATGGCCTGTCGCAGATGATTCTGGCGCTGGCGTTTCCGCAGGCGAAGAACATGCCGGTGCATGCCAGCCCTGCATGGCCAGTGCTGGGGTTTGCATTTCTGGTTTCGCTGATCACCGGCGTTCTGTTTGGGACCGCGCCGGCCTGGCTTTCGTCGCATGCGCAGCCGGCGGAGGCGTTGCGAGGCGTAAACCGCGCGACTGCCGACCGCTCTTCGCTGCCGCAAAAGACCCTGGTGGTGCTGCAGGTGGCCTTGTCAGTGGTGCTGCTGGCGGGTGCGTTCCTGATGACGCGGTCGCTGAACAACCTGGAGCACCAGAACTTTGGATTTTCCACGGCCAACCGCTACATTGCGGGAATCGACCCGAAGAGCGTCGGGTATACGGTGGACCGGCTACCCGAACTGTACCGCCAGATTGAAAGTCGCTTCTCGCGTTTGCCGGGGATGACGCATGTAAGCATGGTCCGTTACACGCCGCTGGGAGGAAACAACTGGGGCTCGTGTGTGGTTCAGCAGGGACATCCCGCGCCGGCAGCCACGGATGACTGTTTCTCGAGTTGGGATCGCGTAAGCAAGCAGTTTCTCGATTCGATCGGCGTTCCGATTGTACGCGGCCGCAACTTCTCTGACCAGGATACGGCCACCTCACAAACGGTGGTCATCGTGAGCCAGGCGTTCGCCAAGAGGTTTTTCCCGGGGCAGGACCCGATCGGGAAGCATTTTGGAATGGACAAGCCGCAATACTCAGGCGCCTTTGAGATTGCCGGAGTCTGCGCCGACTTCAAGATGACCAATCCGCGCGAGAACGCGCAGCCTGTGTTCTTCCGGCTGATGGGGCAACAGTTCCTGGGGTACAAGGATGCGGAACGGGCGGGCGGCGAAGAAGCATCGATGTATGCCAACTTCATCCTTCTCGATTTTTCAGTCGCACCCAAGGACGCGGAGGCGCTGACCCGGAAGACGCTGGCGGCAATCGATCCGAGCCTGTCGATGTTTCAGTTCAACTCGTACGACACCGAGGTTGCCGGCAATTTCAACCAGGATCGCCTGATCGCGCGGCTGACAAGTCTGTTCGGGCTGCTGGCTCTGGTGCTGGCGTCCGTGGGACTGTACGGGGTGATGTCATACTTTGTGGCGCGGCGGACGAGCGAGATTGGCATTCGCATGGCGCTGGGTGCGGCGCGGTTTGACGTGGTGGCGATGGTGCTGCGCGGCGCGCTATGGCAGATTGCGATTGGGCTGGCGATCGGCGTGCCGGCCGCCTTGTTCACGGGCCGATTGATGGCGAGCCTGCTGTACGGCGTGGGGGCCTACGACCCGATGGCCTTTCTGGGAGCCGCGGCAGTGCTGGCAGGCTGCGCCACCGTGGCGGGCTTGATTCCGGCGCGACGAGCGGCCTCGATCGAGCCGATGCTGGCGTTGCGGAGGGAATGAGACAGCTTTAGCTGTTAGCTCTTAGCAGACGCAAAAAAGCCCGCCGGGATGGCGGGCTCTTTTGCTTGCCTTGAACGTACGGTTGCCGTTTTACTTCTTTTTGCTCTTTTTCGCAGTGGCTTTCTTGGCTGCCTTCTTTGCGGGAGCTTTCTTGGCCGCTTTTTTCGCTGGAGCCTTTTTAGCCGCTGTTTTCTTGGCCGCCTTCTTTGCAGGAGCTTTCTTCGCTGCTGCCTTCTTGGCGGGCGCCTTCTTTGCTGCNNTTGGCTACGGCTTTTCCGCCCTTCGCGACAGCGGGTTTTGCGGCGGACTTCTTCGCGGCCTTTTTGGCCACAATCTTTTTCGCGGCCTTCTTCGCCGGAGCTTTCTTCGCCGGAGCCTTCTTGGCCGGCGCCTTCGCTGGAGCCTTCTTCGCAGCAGCCTTTTTCGCTGCCGCCTTTTTCTCTGCCGGCCTGGCCGGCTCTTCAACAATTACGACCACAGCTTCTTCCAACGTATCTTCATCGTCATCGGAAGAAGTGAGCACGCTCGAGGTCTCTACTTCTTCGTCTTCGTCGTCGAACTCGTCGTGATCGGCGTCCAACTCGTTAGGTTCCCCAGGTTCTGCAACACTCATCGCGTACATCTTGAACACTTCTTCCATCCGAATGCCTCCAGCGGATAACCGCTGCTTCGATTGTTCTTCTGTTCGCGGAAGAAAAATGGCACTCCGCTCGCGGAAGCGATTGTATCAATAGCTTGCACGCAATGGCTATGAAAAGACAAGCGTGGAATGGAATGTTCGCATAGATTCTTCACTGCGCAGACGATTTTGACCGCGTAGATGGCGTGTGCGCGCGATTTTTCTTTTTACCCGCAGGCGCAGAATTGCTCGCAGTCGCATTTGAGCTCGCATGTCTTTTCGGTGCGTGCGAACTGCTCGCGGCGGGCGCCCCTTTCGACGAAGCGGACTTGGCTGTGCCAGCCGACGCGGTTGAGCCCGCATGATGGCTCGAGCGCGAACTGCGGAGCGCGGCGACCGGCTCGGCCACGTGCAGACGCTGGCCAGGCTCGACGCGCGTGCCGGTCACCTTGTTCCAGCGCCGTAGCTGCGTGAGCGAAACGCCAAACCGGTCGGCGATCGTGACCAGGGTATCGCCGCGGCGCGCCGTGTAGAGCAGGGTGCGCTGCGAAGACGCGGCCACTGGAGCCACGGGAACGACGACGGCTTCAACTCCCTGAAGGGACGCGCCCGGTTGAAGCTGATTGGCCTCGGCAAGCGCCGCATCGGTTACGTGGAACGCGCGCGCAATGGAGGCCAGTGTGTCGTCGCCGGTGACGCGATGGTAGCGCCAGGCATCGCGCCGCGCTTCAGGGATGGTGGCTACCCGCTGCTCAAAAAGCCCCCCGGTGCCCGCGGGCAATTGCAGATCGAAGGCGGAGTCGGGCGGGGTGACCATGCGCAGAAGACTGGGATTGAGGGCGATGATTTCATCGACTGGTGCATCTACCAGGTCGGAAATCAGCCGCAGGTCGATGGAATAGTGAATGGTGACTGTATCGGTCAGAAGCGGTGGATCGAGGGTGACCTCATCGAAGCCGTAGTGGGTGGGGTTGTTGGCGATGATGATGGCGGCCAGAATTTCGGGGACGTAGTTCTTGGTTTCGCCAGGCAGGTTATTGCGCTTGTATAGCTCCCAGAAGTCGGCATAGCCGGTTTTCTGCACAGCCTGCTGAATGCGGCCGGTTCCCCAGTCGTAGCCGGCCATGGCCAGGTACCAGTCGCCGAGCTGGTTGTAGATGTACTTCATGTAGCGGGCATAGGCGCGGGTGGACTTCTCGGGGTCGAAGCGCTCGTCGACGTAGTTATTGAAGGCCAGCCCATACGAAGGATCGTGGGGCATGAACTGCCACATGCCGCCGGCCCTGCCACCCGATCTCGTTCTCGGACCGATGGCCCTGGGATTGAAGCCGGATTCAGCGACGGCGAGATAGATAAGGTCCTGCGGTACGCCCTCCTCGGCCATAATGCGCTGAATCATGGCGCGGTAGCGGCCGGCGCGCTGGAACGAGTGCAACAGGGTGTTATGGCCCTTTTGCGTATAGGCAAAAAACTTGATATAGGCATCGACGTACTCGTTCACGACGAGCGGCAGGTCCGACTTGGTGGTGGCAAGATCGGCCTTGGCCTTGGCAGAGATGTTGGGGTCGGCTTCGAAGGTGACGTCGCTGGCAGCTTCAGCGGGGCTGGGCTCTTCGTTGGGGACAAAACCGTTGCCCTGCTTCAGCGCCTCCATCTCGAGAGCGTTGACGCCTTCGACGATGCGGTCGAATTCGTCTTGCAGTTGCGCGTTGGATTTGATGTCGATGCCGCCGCGCAGCAGAAGATCGACGGCACGATCGAAATCGGCCTTCGCGTCAACGAGGTTCCCCTTGCGGTACGCGCTTTGTCCCTGGGAATACGCCTGCTCGACCTGCTGCATGAGCACTTTTTCGCGCTGCTCCTGGGCCGTCGACTGTTTCGGGGCAGGCGGAGGCTCGGGCGCTGCCTGGACGGGTGCGACCACCGGCGCAGTGGCCTGCGGCTGCACACGCTGGCTCACGCTTCCGGGCTGCGGAGGGGTGCAGCCGACCACGGCCGGAACGAGCAGAGTACAGATCAAGGAACGATAGCGGGAGAAGCTTTTTTGCATGAGCAATTGCGGCAGTCGACGCTATCCTAACGCGAAGAGTGACCCTTAGCCGATGATAAGCTATGGCCTGGGGGGCATTGCATGCAGCAGCCCACGAAGTGCCCTCTCCAGCTAACCCCTCCATGGACGTCCGTCTCCTCCGCAACTTCGCGATCATCGCCCA
>PLTV01000290.1:1617-16946 GCA_003164635.1 Acidobacteriaceae bacterium | reverse complement strand
TTGAAATGCAAGCCGCCAGTTACCGTTGAGGTTCGATGAACGATCAGCCCGCCATTCCGGAATCCCAGCCCACGCTCACCGCAGAGATGACCGAACATCTGCGCGCAATCGCGTCATGGGATGTTATGCATCGCCCCTCGGGTCCAACTACGTTTCCCGCTCGCGTGCTCGCTGCGCGCAAGACTTTGAAGCAGCTCGAACACGACCTTGCTTTGCTTCCACCCTCGACCCATTCTCCCGCCGGAAGCAGCTCCGCGCTCCTCGAGCTGCGCGCCAATGCCCGGCTTCTTCGCTCCGCCGCGAATGGCGTGTCCAATCGCAACCGCGAAATTTCCAGGCTGCCGCGTGTCGTTCTTCCCGCGCAGCGTGATGAGCCGCGCGGTGCCGCCGTCAGCGCTCTTTATCTGCGTGCCGTGGGCAGTAACTTCAATGCAGAGGGCTTCTGCGCGTTCGTTCAGGCCATCCAGACCCATGAACCGCTCGATCTTGACGAGCTCTGGAATCTTCCCGCATTCCTTTCCTTCGTCGTGCTTGAATCCCTGCTCGACGGCGCGCGGATTCTGTTGCGTTCTTCCGACCTGGCCGCAGTCTCTTCAATTTCCGTGGGCGTCAAAAGCCTGCGCGCCATAGCCGACACCGGGTGGCTGTCGTTCATCGAGCCACTTATCCTTTTCGATGCCACGCTGCGCCGTGATCCCGATCAAACGTTCGCATCCATGGATTTCGATAGCCGCGAGAACTACCGAAAACGCGTGGCCGTCGTCGCTCGTCACGCCGACTCCACTGAAAACCAGGTCGCGCAAATCGCTCTCGAACTGGCCCAGCAAGGCGCGCACACTCCCACTGACGATCCGCGCATGCGTCGTCGCTACACGCATGTCGGATATTACCTGCTCGATAAGGGCTTTCCCCAACTCGCAGAGCGCACGGGTTTTCATCCTCCCTTCACCACGCAGGTGCGCTCGTTCATGCGTTCGCACGCTGACGACATTTACATCAGCGGCATTCAGCTCATCACCATCTTCTTCCTCGTTTTCCTGATTCTGTTCCCGTTGTCGCGCGCCACTTTGCTTGACTGCCTGATCTCCGCGCTCGTTCTTCTTCTGCCCGTCATGCAGTGCGCCGTCGATCTTGTCAATAACTCCGTCACGGCGATCCTTGATCCCGATCCCTTGCCCAAGCTCGATTTCAGCAACGGAATTCCCGCGGAATTCACGACGCTTGTCGCCGTGCCTACACTGCTGATGAATGAGAAGCAGGTCCGCGCGCTCATCAACGACCTTGAAGTGCGNNGCCGATCTCGCCGTTCATCTCATTGACGAGTTAAATGCGAAATATGCCTCGCAGAACAAGGGCGGTTTCCTCCTCCTCCATCGTCACCGTATTTTCAGCGTGCGCGAAGGGGTCTGGATGGGCTGGGAGCGCAAGCGCGGCAAGATTCTCGATCTCAATAAGCTGCTGGCCGGCGAATTCGATGCCTTCCCCATCAAAGCGGGCCAGCTCGACTTGCTGCGCGAAATTCGCTACGTTCTCACTCTCGACTCCGATACGCAGCTTCCTCGCGGTACGGCTTCCCGCTTGGTCGGCGCTATCGCTCACCCTTTGCATCAGGCGGTGATTCATCCCAAGCTGCGCATTGTCGTTGATGGCTATGGCATCCTTCAACCGCGCATCGGCGTCAGCGTCCGTTCGGCTTCACGATCCCGCATGGCCGCCATCTACTCGGGACAAAGCGGATTCGATATTTATACACGGGCCATTTCCGATGCTTACCAGGACCTCTATGGCGAGGGAATTTTTACAGGGAAGGGAATTTACGAGGTTGCCGCGTTTCATGCCGTACTCGACCGCCGCTTCCCCCGCAACGCTCTGCTGAGCCACGATCTAATCGAGGGCGCCTATGCGCGCGCAGGCCTCGCCACCGACGTCGAACTTATCGACGACTACCCCTCGCACTTGAGCGCTTTCAATCGCCGCAAGCATCGCTGGGTGCGCGGTGACTGGCAGATTGCCCAATGGATGTTTGCCCGCGTCCCCGACGAATCGCATCGCTTCGTCAAGAATCCAATCTCCGAAGTCTCTCGCTGGAAGATCTTCGACAATCTCCGCCGTTCCCTTGTCGAGCCGTTCACGTTCATTCTCTTTGTCGCGGCCTGGCTCGGGCTTCCCGGTGGACCGCTCTACTGGACAATCGTTCCGCTCGTCCTGCTCATCTTCCCCACCATCGTTCAGCTTACCTTCAGCCTGGGTCGCGCCCTCGCCGGCTCCTCGAGTGGCCGGGTGGGCCAGGCGCTTACTGGCTTCGCCAAGGCGACGTTTGTCGCGCTCCTCAACCTCGTCTATCTTCCGCATCAGGCGTTGCTTTCTCTCGATGCCATCGTGCGCGCCCTCGTGCGCCAATTCATCACCGGGCAACGCTTGCTTGAATGGGAGACTGCAGCGGAAGCTGAAGCTCAGTCCAAGCGCAACACACCCGCTGACCGCTATCTCATCCTCACGCCAATTGTGGCCGTCATCGTCGCGATTCTCGTCTACTTCGTGAATCCTGGGCACCATCATTTCGCCCTCAAGGTGGCGGCGCCCATTTTGATTCTCTGGGGAGCGGCGCCCATCGTCACCGCGTGGCTTAATGCGAAACCTGCGGAACAGCACAAGCGGCTCGACCCAGCCGGCGAGTTGTTTCTCCTCGGTCATGCCTTGCGTATCTGGCGCTACTTTTATCAATTCGCCAACGAAACGCACAACTATCTCATTCCTGACAATGTTGAGGAAGATGGCCTGTTTGAAGCCGATCGCGTTTCGCCTACCAATGTCGGGCTTCTGCTCAATGCGCGCCAGGCCGCATGCGAACTGGGATTTCTCACCATCCCCGAGCTGACCGATCTTACGCAGCGAACGCTTACGACCATTGAGAGTCTTGAGAAGTTCCGCGGCCACCTCTACAACTGGTACGACACACGTACGCTCAAATCTCTCGACCCGTCTCCCTTCATCTCATCCGTCGATAGCGGCAACCTTGTTGCCTCGTTTTACACACTTCACGCCGGAGCGCTCGAATTGCTCCGCCAGCCTTTGGTGGGCCCGCAGCTCTTTTCCGGACTGCGCGCTCATTGGCAACTGCTCAGGGCAAAATCGAACACACACTCTCCCTTCACGAAGCTTGCCCTTCCTGAGCACAAAGCACATGCCGGCGCGTGGATCGCCTGGCTCTCAACGGCCGCAGCCTCGACCGAAGATTCCACAACCGTCGCCACCGACCACCATGAAGGCGGCTGGTGGGATAAAGAAACCGAGAAGCGCGTGCGCGCCATCCTCGCGTTGATCAACCAACATGCGCCGTGGCTTCTGCCCGAATATGCGCCGATCCGCGAGATTCCCGAGCTCGCGATTCGTGAAGATGCCTATACGCTCTCGATTCAAGGCGCAATCGATTTCGCCGAGCAATTGGAAATGAATCTGCGCCGCGCCTGGCTCAAACTCGCGGGCAACGCACAGCTCCTCTCTCTCGGCGAACAGCTTCGGGATTCGCTGCCTCAAGCCGCGCAAAATTTGCGCAAGCTCTCCGCGGCGCTTAGCCAAATCGCCGAACGGGCCGAGCGGCTGGCCCAGGAAACGCAATTTGCTTTTCTTGCCAGTCCTGCACGGAAGGTCCTTTCCATCGGATATGACCTTCGCGCGCAAAAACTTCACGACGCCTGCTACGACATGATTGCGTCTGAAGCGCGTATCGCCACGTTTCTCGCCATTGCCCGCGACGAAATCCCATCGCAAAGCTGGATCAAGTTAAGCCGCGATCACGCCTATGCTTTCGGTGAATTTGTTCTTCTTTCCTGGACCGGAACCATGTTCGAGTACCTGATGCCGGCTCTCTGGATGCGCAGCTACCCTGACACCCTCATCTCCCGCACGCTTGGCGCTTCCGTTGCAGTGCAGCGTGCCTTCGCGCGTACGCTCAGCATTCCATGGGGAATTTCGGAGTCCGGTGCTGCGCGAAAAGACGATGCGGGGCATTACGACTACAAAGCATACGGCGTCCCGCAGGTTGCACTCTGGGTCGACGCTACCGCCGGCCCCGTGGTGTCGCCCTATTCCACTTTTCTCGCCCTTTGCGTGGATGCGCGCGCCGCGTACAGCAATCTGCGATGGATGGAAGCTGCGGGCTGGGTGGGCGCCTATGGCTTCTACGAGGCAGCCGACTACACCTCAGCCGGCAAATCAGCGGTTCTCGTCCGCGAATGGATGGCGCATCATCACGGCATGTCGCTTCTCGCCATCACCAATCTGCTCCACGAGAACGTGGTGCAGCGCTGGTTCCACGCCAATCCCGTGGTTCAATCCGCGGAATTGCTGCTCCATGAATTGCCTTTGAGCAAGGGTGCGTTGCGAGCCAAGCTCAAGGAATAGTTGCTGCGCCAATCCATCGGGATTCAACAGGGCTACGGCTCAACTTCAATCAGAGCCAGGGTGTTCGGCGTCAGGTTGAGGTGCATTCTACCTTCGTGCAATCGCACCTTCTCCGGTTGCGGAAGCGCGGATTCCCGATTCAATTGCTCCACCTGGAGCGGCGTCGGATCGAGCGGGCTCCCCATCGCCGCATAGCTCTTCAAGACATTTCCGTGCCTTTCATCCACGCGCTGAATTTGTACCTGTGCGTCTGGCGCAACATGCGCAAATTCAAAGTCGATGCTCTTCTCCGTTCCGTTCTGGTCTGGATCCACCAGGTTCCATGCGGCAATTGAAAGCCCGCCCTGCGCCATCTTCGTCACGATCACATCCGCAGACGAGTTGGCGATGCGCTGGCCGCCAAGCTGATGCAGCAGCCCGTACGCATAATAGCTGGGCTTGTTGATGCCTCCCTTGGCGCGCAATCCGAACTGGCCTTCGAACGGTTGCGGAATTGGACCGCCCTCTTCAAATACGTCGGAGAATGTCCAGAACGACAGCATGTCCACAAGCCCGTCGCATTCTCGTACCGTATTGGCAAGCGCAGGGCCCACAAAAGTCGTATCGCGCGATTCCTTCATCCCTTCAACGTTCCACTCCGACCATACAAGCGGAAGCTGTGGCAAACTTGACTGCTTGATCTCGCCCCTTACCTTTGCCACCGCCCGGCAGACTCGCTCATCCATCGGGATACTCTCGTTCGTCCCGAACAAGTCTTCCACGGTATCGTCTGCATAGCCGTGCGTCGAAACAAAATCCACCGGCACATGATGTTCGGCAGTAAAGTGCAGAAAGTCTCCAACCCATGCGGCTGCGGCTGTGGCCGGCCCGCCTACGCGCAGGCGCGGACTCACGCCCTTCACATCCCGCGCCGTGTGTTCATACAGTTCGAAATACGATCGCTGCCGTGGAATGCCA
The DNA here is from genome assembly GCA_003164635.1 of Acidobacteriaceae bacterium. GTDB lineage: Bacteria > Acidobacteriota > Terriglobia > Terriglobales > Acidobacteriaceae > Telmatobacter. The sequence goes on along the minus strand of PLTV01000290.1, from coordinate 11,585 downwards.
TTCCAAAAATCGATGTTTGGCTCGTTCCAAACCTCGAAGTACCACGTCGACACTTCGTCAATGCCATAACGGTCCACAAGATGCTGTGCGAAGTGCTTCACAAGGTCGTCCCACCGCTCCATACTCTTGGGCGGTGAAACATTTTGCTTGTACCAGAAGGGATGTAGCGCGTCCGGATTAAACGCCAGCCTCCTGGGCATGAAGCTGATCTCAACGAACGGCTTCAGTCCGTTCTTCAACAGCCCGTCGTAAACCTGGTCGACATAAGAAAAGTTGTACACGGGATTTCCGCGTTCGTCCTCATCGTAGACGCCCAGTTCATCGTGGAAGATGGCGTGAAATCGCACATAGCGAAAATCGGCGACCTGCTTCACAGCTCGAACGTCTTCCCGATAGCTCTCGCGCAGCGTCAGAATCGCACGTCCCGAACCGAACATCTGCTCCCAGAAATGAGGAAACGGCGCACTCGCAGCCTGCGCATCGACTGCTACTTTTTCCTGTGCGAATCCAGCCTCGTTCGCCATTGCGAACGCCGCTACCAATCCTGCGATCCATGCCCACCTTTTCAGTCGCACCGTACCCGCTCCTTTTCTTACGAAGGGCCATGCCCACATCGAAGCCTTCTTTTAAAGATAAAATGCGCGCAACAGGACAAAGTCCATTGCGCGCATTTTTGCTTCGACGACCGGCTCAACGGTCTATCAAAAACTCCGCCGAAGTGCCGTTAGAAGCTGAACCGTGCCTGCAACTGCACAGTTCTGCTCCCGAGCGCCCCGCGCGCCACACCGAAGTCCTGGTTGACCGACTGCACCGTTCCATCGGGGTTTACAGAGCCCAGCGTGTTATCGATTGTGGACGTGTTGATATTCAGCTTGTTCAAAAGATTGTACGTGTCCACGCGGACTTCGATTCGTGCGTTCTCGCCCAGCACACGGTTGTTGGGCAAACCAAAGCCTTTGCTCAACGAAGCGTCGAGGTCGTTGTAGCCGGGCCCGTTCAGCGTGTTGCGCGGGATGCCAGGCGCGGGTGGTGGCGCTGTCAATGGAAACGCTGGACCCACCGCAAACGCCGGAGCCGCAAAATACGTTGTGCCGTTTCCGTTGTAGTTTGGGTTTGCGGCTTGCTGGAATGTGCTGTTACTTGTCTTCATTCCAGCACCGCCAAGGTTCGCTGAGGGCCGTAGTTGGTCGTATCCGCTTCCGTTGTAGTAGAGGGCAGAGCCGCTCGTATTGGCGTTGTACACAGGGTTCCATGGGAATCCTGTATGCCAGTTGAAGATTCCGCTCAGCGACCACTCGCCCAATACCTTGTCCATCCAGCCGTGCGACCCGTGAAAGAAAACCGGCTGCCACATACCAAAAACCTTGAACGAATCGGCGATGTTGTAGTCCGACCGCCCATACGCTGCCTGCGAATCGTATGGGTAAGGATCCTCTGAGTAGGGCCCGGAGTTTTCATCCATCGCCTTTGCCCAGGTGTACTGACCCTCAAGGTTGAACTGGTGCGCGAAACTGTGCTTCACCGTCGCAATCAGCGCGTTGTAATTACTCGTGCCCGTGTTGGCATAGTAGTCGATGAAATTTGCCGCGGGATTGAGCGCGCCACCACTGCCGGCAACAATCGCGTTGTAGTTCGATTGCACCAGCAGATGGCGCGATTCGCTCCCCTGATAGCCGAGCGTTGCGATGATGTTCCACGGGAATTGATACTGCGTATCCAGCGAATAGTGGTAGTTCACAATCGTCTTCGGATTCTGCGGAAACGCCGTAAGTGAAATCGGGCTTCCATTCGTCGGCAGATTATTGGTCCCAAACGTGGTGATCGCCGCCGGGTTGGGCGCGTAGCCAAAGAGAGAATTGATATTCGTGGCCGTCTCGTAAAGAATCCCGGGTATCGTCGTGGTCGGAGTCGAGCAGCAGAAATCCGCATTGATAACATTGGGCGGGTTTCCAAATCCGTTGGCTAGAATCGCAATCTCATTCTGGTTGAAATTGATTCCGAATCCCCCGCGAACGACGGCGCGGTTATTCGATTCCAGAGGCTGCCATGCAAATCCAACTTGCGGACCGAGGTTCGTCTTCTGCGGTTGATAGAGACTTCCTCCCACGCGGACACTCAGCGAACTTAAGCCATTGGCCCCGGATCCGAACTGGGCGGTGTCGAGATTATTCTGCTTGGAGTCGAATGAGCCGAAGTACGACCAGCGCAGTCCCAGGTTCACCGTCAGGTTAGGACGGATCTTGTAGTCGTCCTGCACGAAAACTCCCCACAGATTCACGCGATTGTCTTCACGATTCGCCGAAGGAATTCCGGTGGCTGAAGCGAACTGCCCCGCTTCACTGTCAGGCGCGTCATTCGCAAAATCCCACATATTGTAGAAACTGAAATTTGGGCGCGCGGCATACACAGCGTTGTTTAAGTAATAAAGACGAGTCAGACCGCCCCCAGTCTTGATGTTATGCCGGCCTGCGACCTTGGTGAGCACATCGTTGAAGTCATAAGTCCACTGGTTCAAATCGGTAGGTCCAGGTGCGCCGAAGTAATTCGGATTCGACGTGCCGATGCTTCCGATGTTGTCAGTCGGTAAGCCGAAAGGTTCTTGCGGGTTGCTCGAAATTTCGTTCCAGCGATAACCGGCGGCATTGGCACGAGCTTCGTTCAGCAAATCGGCAGAGAACGTATGGTTCCAGATGCCCGAAAATGCATCGTTCACTTGCGTGTGATGCCACAGATTCGCCGACCGCGTCGGACCGTTGTAGTCGGTCGAGGACGTCGGCACCCAGTAGATGGCAAAACTCAAGTGATCGTTCCCCGTGGCCTGCGCGTCCATGCGTCCGTTGTATTGTTGCTGGCTGATCACCGTGGGATTCACGGTGTTGAAGTACGCAATGTCAGGCACCCCATCAAGACCGCCTCCCACGCCTGGAGAGTTCGACGAAGTATATCCCGGATCCTGCGCGCCCAATGCCACACCCTTCAGCGGCGAGCCGACGTCGAGGCCGGAGGAAGTAGTGGTGCAATTTACGCCCTCCACCAATCCGATGGATGCGCAGGTCTCCTGGATAATACTGCTCGATGCAACTCCTTCTCCTTTGTACGAGAGATACTGAGATGCGATGCTGCCCGATGCCGCGGCGGTGCTGTCGAACTGCGATGTCTCGTACCAGCCCTGCGCCGTCGTGCTGTCCGATTGCGGGCTCTGCTCAAAGTTGAAAAATGCGAAGATCTTGTTTTTCCAAATGGGACCGCCGAGGCTGCCGCCATCGTTGTTGGTGCGCGTATCGTCCTTGTTCAGGCCGCGCGATGCTGGCGTGCCCGCAACTGCCGAACCTACGCCATTCCAGCGCTGGTACGCATTCATCCCTGGACGCGAAGCCTTGAAAAACAAACTTCCGTGCAACGAATTTGTGCCACTCTTCGTTGTCACCTGGATCTGGCCGCCACTGAATCGTCCCGCCGACGCATCATAGCTATTCGAGACAATCTTCATGTCGCCGACCGAGTCCTCGCTCGGCGTGATGACGGATGTTCCACCCCACACTGCGCTGACCGTGCTGATTCCGTCGACCGTGATGCCGTTGGTCTCGTATTGCCCGCCGCGGGTTTGAACTTGGGGTCCGTTCTCTGTCTGGAAGATGCCGGCCGATCCGCCACCCGATCCACCAGGGCCCTGGTTTCCCGGCGTGTTATAACTTCCGCCTCCACTTCCTTGCGAACCATCGCCAGACACTCCGGGCGTCAGTTGTGCGAGTTGGAATACGTCGCGGTTGTAGGAAGGTAAATGTTGAATCTCATTGCTGCTGATGGTTGCGCTCACCGTCGCTGTATCCGTATCGAGCAACGGAGTTGACGAGCCATTGACAGTGACAGTCTGCGCTACATCTCCGAGTTCCATCTTGATGTTGAGCGCATTCGGTTGCTCGGGAATCAAGACGACCTGCGCAACGGCCTGTTTCTTGAATCCTTGTCTCTCCGCCGTCACGCTGTAGTCACCGGGGGCAAGCGCGTTGAACGTATAAATTCCGCTGCCGTCCGACTGAGCCACTTTGTTCTGACCAGTGTTCTTTTCCGTAAGTGTCACCGTGGCGCCAGGAATCACCGCGCCTGAAGGGTCTGACACTGTACCGCGGAGCGAAGCGTTGAATTGCGCGTTGGCTGTCGTTCCAGAAAATATCGCCAAAACAAGAATCGCGGACCAAAGAATCAAGGCCCGCGTCCGCGTTTCTAATCTAACTTTGAATGACTGATGAGACTGCATGTTGGCTTCTCCTTTTAAAGTGTCCAAGAGTTCGGAATACGGTGAGTCGTGCCGATACAAAGCCCATTTCTGCGCATTGCAATGTGCGCGGACTGTTGCCTATGTGCGCTCCTACCTCGAAACCTGCAGTGGAGTCTTCGGGAAAGCTGCAGTTGGCTGGGCGTTCTGTCCCAACCCGGTTGGGATTCCCATTCACACCCAAAGGTTGTCCACGCGAGTTTGAGCGCGTCAAATCCTTCGATGACGGTTGCACTCTGTTGGTTTCGTCTTGGCCCCTCGTTCGCAGTCGAGCAAGCCCACATTTTTTGGGGGTGCATCTAACCTGGTTGAGTGTAGGGGTGACCCTGACAACGAACGTGAGTTCGAAAATCGCCGGAGTGAGTGACTGGGGAATTGCTCCGCAAAGAGGAGAGTTTATATGGTTGATCAGAAAATGAGATTCGTCCTACCGCTATTCGCGGCTTCAATGTGTCTGACCGGAACGCAACTTGTTGGGCAGGCTTCGACCGGTGCAACTGGCGCTTCGCAACAACCGTCCATGCAGAATCAGCAGTCCGCCACCAACCCCACGTCCCCCATGGATGCGGGCATGGCGAACGCACAATCCCTCGACGATCAGGACTTTCTCCGCAAGGCACTGCAAGGCGGGGACGCCGAGGTGCAGTTAGGCCAGCTCGCTCAACAAAAATCCCAAAGCGACGACGTAAAGCAATTTGCGCAGAAGATGGTTCAGGACCACACGGCGCTTGGGAATAAGGTCATGAAGCCCGTGGCTCAGCAACTAGGTGTGAAAGAGCCTAAGGAGATTTCAAAAAAGGATAAGGAGCTGGTAGCAACCCTCAGTCAGCTATCTGCCGCGCAATTCGATCAGGAATACATCAAGGCTATGGTCAAAGACCATAAGCAGGACCTGAAGGACTTCAAGAGCGAAGCTGAAATGTCGCAGAATTCCAACGTCAAGCGGGTAGCCGAAATTGGAGAGAAACTAATTTCCCAGCATCTGCAACTGATCGAGCAAATCGCTCAAAAGCACAACGTGGAAGCATTGAACCAGCACTAAGTCAATTGGCAAACCTCATAGGACAAAGAAACGGCGCAAGGTCTTCACCTTGCGTCGCGTCATCTTTTAGTTCGCACTTCAATCTGAGTTTTGGCTTTAAGCCGGATAGGCACCGGCAATATAGCCGTGGAGCGCCTCGATCGTTTGTGCCTGCCCTGAGATAACCCATTTCACCAGGTCGCCGATCGAAATTACCCCAATCACTGAGTTATCGCGTAGCACCGGTAGATGGCGTATCCGATGTTGCGTCATAAGCGCCATGCATTCATCCACCGTGTGTTGCGGTGTGACTGAGATGACGGGGGTGGTCATGATCTGCGCAACCTCAGTCTCCTTCGAAGCGTGGCCCAGCAGCACGCCCTTCCGCGCATAATCCCGCTCCGACAAAATTCCAACTAAATCGCTTCCGTTAAGTACCAGCAATGCGCCTATGTCGTGCTCCGCCATCAATCCAATGGCTTCGTACACAAATTTGTCCGGGGCGATTGAAAGAACCGTATAGTGGCCTTTCGCTTTGAGCAGCATTCCTACGGCGTCGCTGGTTTTCATGCGTCCTCCCGGCTTGGATTTGATTGCATTCTCCCCGGTTCCGGCAGAGTCTGCCGTCGCGGAAGAGAAGTATATCCCCTTCAATGCAAGCCGGGATAGCTAGTTGCAGAGTTTATTTCTAAGCGGCCGGCGAAGCGCACTTCAAGCGCGCGGCTCGAGGGCGCCGAATCTTCATCCCTGCTGAAGACTTAGTGCTGGATCGTTGTGTCGGCAGCCGATGGCTTTTGGGTAACCTGTGCCGGTGTCGGCAGTTGGGTTCGATCCCACCCGCCGCCGAGCGCCTGAATCAACGTAACCGAGGCCGACATCTGCTGTATCTGCAGATCCGCCAGAGTCTGCTGGCTCGAGTACGATGTCGTTTGCGCCACCGCCAGGTCGATATAGGGGTCAATGCCCGTGTCGTACCGCGTCTGTTCAAGTTTCAGGTAGCGCTCGGCATAATTCACCGCTTCCTGCTGGCGTTTGATCTGATCGGAAAGGATGCGCACCTCTGCCAGCGCATCTTCTACCTGCTGAAAGGCAGTCAGGACCGACTGGCGATAGGCGGCGAGATCTGCGTTGTATGTGGCAATGTATTGGTTCACCGTGGCGCGCCGTAACCCCCCGTCGTAAATCGTTTCAGAGAGCGAGGGCCCCACCGACCAGAAGCGGCTCACTGCCGCAAGCAGATTCTTGAGAGCCGAGCTTTCAAATCCACCACTGCCGGAAAGGGTGATCGTCGGGTAAAAGGCCGCGTAGGCCACGCCGATCTGCGCATTCGCCGAAGCCATGGTGCGCTCCGCGGCGGCAATATCCGGACGCCGTTCAAGAAGTTGCGACGGCAGGCCCAACGGTATCGGTGGAGGAGCCGACGTTTTCGCCAGCACAGGGATTGAAAAATCGGATGCCTGCTTGCCAATCAGCATTGCAATCGCATGTTCGTATTGGGCCCGCGCAATCTTGATGTTGATGGCTGCCGACTGCGCGCTCGCCAGCGTCGTCTGCGACTGCACAAGCGAAATCTCATCGTCCACGCCTGTGTCGTAGCGTCCCTGTTCTGCGTCCAGTGACTTCTTATCCGCATCGACCGCCGCATCCAGAATCCCCTGCAATGCATCCTGGCCGCGTATCTCGAAGAAGTATTCGGCCAGGCTCGCCTGCTCGGTCAGTTTCTCGTTGGCAAGGTCTGCCGCAGTCACCTGCGCCGTGTATTGCTGCGATCGCACCGTGTTGCGAATCTTGTCCCAGAAGTCTGGTTCCCACGATACTTCGCCAGGCAACTCGAATACCTGCGACTGCTTGCCGCTGCTACTGCTGGCGATGGCCCCCGAAGTTAGATTCGATGAAGTTTGCGAGCGCGAATAAGCAGGTCCTACGCTCACCGTAGGAAAGTATTGCGATCGCGCTTCGCGAACCAGCGCCCGCGCTTCCATGTAATTCTCAAAAGACTCGCGAATGTTCTGGTTGTTTATGTTGAGCTGATCCTCCAGGGCATTCAATTCCGGCTCGTTGAATATCTCCCACCAACTGCCGCGCAGCGTCGCGTCCTGCGGCTCCGCCACCTTCCAACCGTCCGCCTCTTTGAATTGTGTGGGCGACTCCTTGTAGGCCTGCGGCGCTGTTGCGGCCGGCGGCACGTACTTCGGCCCCACGTTGCAACCGGAAAGGAATCCGCAAAGCACCGCAATCTGCAGGCCCAGCAGCGAGGCTCCAATCCGACTNNCGATCAAAGAACAGATAAACAACGGGTGTGGTGTAAAGCGTCAGCGCCTGGCTCACAATCAATCCACCCACAATCGTGATTCCCAGCGGCCGCCGCAATTCCGAACCCGTCCCGGTGCCGAATGCCAGCGGGAGCGCCCCAAACAGCGCCGCCATCGTGGTCATCAGAATGGGGCGAAAGCGCAGCCGGCACGCTTCGAAAATTGCATCGCGTGTTGACTTGCCGTGTTCGCGCTCGGCCACCAATGCAAAATCGATCATCATAATCGCATTCTTCTTCACGATACCGATGAGCAGTATGATTCCGATGATCGAGATGACGTTGAGATCGATGTGGAAGAGCATAAGCGCCAGCATGGCGCCGACGCTCGNNGTGGAAATGATGGTGAGCGGATGCACCAGGCTCTCATAGAGAATGCCCAGCACAATGTAGACCGCCAGCAGCGCCGTCCCCACCAACGCGGGCTCGCTGGCCAGCGAGGTCTGATAGGCGGCCGCCGTCCCTGCAAAAAATCCACGCACTGTGGACGGCATGCCAAGACGCTGCTGCATCTCACCCACCTCGCGCGTCGCATCGCTCATCGACGTATTGTTGCCCAGGTTGAACGAAACGGTCACTGAAGGAAACGAGCTGGTATGATTCAGCACCAGCGGCGTCGTGTTCGGCTCCGCCTTCGTAATGGCCGACAGTGGAATCACTCCCTTCCCCGATGTATTGAGATAAATGTTCTTGAGTCCGCTGGGGCTCTGCCAATATTGAGGCGCTACTTCCAGCACAACGTAATACTGGTTAAGCTCCGTATAAATAATCGAGACTTCCGACTGCCCGAATGCCGAATACAGCGAAGAATCAAGAGACGACGGCGTGATGCCCAGGCGCGATGCGGTGCTGCGATCGTACGTCAGCAGTTCCTGCAAGCCATTGTTCTGCGCGTCAGTATTCACATCCTGGAAATTCGGCAGCTTTATCATCTGCGCAAGCAGAATGGGCCCCCAATGCGAAAGATCCTGCACATTATCCGATTGAATTGTGTACTGGTAAAGCGCGGCGCTCGATCGTCCTCCGATGCGAAGGTCCTGGGCCGCCTGCAAAAAGGCCGTCGCAACAGGAAGCCGATTCAGCTTGGGACGCAGCCTGTTGATAATGTCGGCCGCTCCAATCTTTCTTTCATCCAGAGGCTTCAGCGCGATATAGATGAAGCCGCCGTTTGATGATCCGGTATAGGCGTTCACATTGGCCACGGCAGGGTCGGCCTTGATCACACCCACCAGTTGCCGCACGGAATTGTCCATCACCGCGAAGGATGCGTCCTGCGGGCCTTGCACCGCGCCCACAATGGCGCCCGTATCTTGCTGCGGGAAGAATCCCTTCGGGATAATCGCGATCAAATAAAAATTGAGCGCGATCGTCAGCAGAAGAACGATAAGCATCGGAACTGGATGGTCGAGTACCCAGGTAAGAGAATTGGTGTAGCCGGAGACCAGCCCTTTGAATCCCTTCTCGCTCAAGTTGAACATGCGCCCATGCTTGATCTTGCTCTCATCCTTCAGCAGGTATGCGCACATCATGGGCGTGGTGGTCAGCGAAATCACCATCGACACCAGAATCGCCGTCGAAAGCGTGATGGCGAACTCGCGAAACAGCCTTCCCACAATGCCGGCCATCAGAAGGATCGGAATGAAAACCGCAATCAGCGACATGCTGATGGTGAAAACCGTAAATCCAATCTCCTTCGATCCCAGCAGCGCAGCCTGAAACGGGCTCATTCCTTCTTCGCGGTGGCGCGATATGTTTTCCATTACCACAATCGCGTCGTCGACCACAAAGCCGGTGGCGATCGTCATTGCCATCAGGGAAAGATTGTCGAGGCTGAACCCGAGTAAATACATCACCGCAAAGGTGCCCACCAGCGATACTGGCACCGCGACTGCCGGAATGAGCGTGGCTCGCCCGTTGCGCAGGAAAACGAAGACGACCAGGATCACGAGTAGAACCGAGAGGATCAACGTGCTCTCAACGTTGTTGACCGAAGCGCGGATGGTGGTCGTGCGATCCAGGACGATCGTCGTCTTGATGCCTTGCGGAATCGATGCCTCAATCGACGGCAACTCCGCCGTGATGTGATCGACCGTGTCGATAATGTTGGCGCCAGGCTGGCGGAAAATGATGACCGTAATCGAAGGGATACCGTTTAAATAGCCGCCTGTGCGAATGTTCTGCGCGCCGTTATAGACCTCGGCGACATCCTGCAGCCGAACAGCAGCGCCATTGTGAAAACCGATAACCAGCGGCTTGTACTGGTCCGCCTGGTGCATTTGATCGTTGACCACAATGTCAGCGGTTCCCGTGTCCGTTACCAGCTGCCCGGTTGCCTGGTGAACGTTTTGCTGGCTTAGGAC
>PLTV01000290.1:0-1585 GCA_003164635.1 Acidobacteriaceae bacterium | reverse complement strand
GCGATTACAGATGAAGCCTCGTCGTAGAGGGTGGGCTTATCGTATTTGTCCGACGTCAGGCCCAGAATCATGATGGGCGCGTCTGCTGGATTCACTTTGCGGTAGGTGGGATTGCCAGGCAGGTTGGCCGGTAAATACGTGCGGGCCGCATTGATGGCCGCTTCCACGTCGCGTGCCGCACCATCGATGTTACGGCTAAGATCGAATTGCAGTGTAACGTTGGTACTGCCGAGCGCGCTCGACGACGTCATTTCAGTCACGCCGGCAATGTGTCCGAACTCGCGCTCCAACGGTGTTGCAATCGATGACGCCATAATCTCAGGGCTACCGCCGGGCAGGCTGGCACTCACCGAGATTGTGGGGAAATCGATCTGCGGCAGTGGCGAGACCGGAAGTACCCTGAAGGCAATCGCCCCAACCAGGATCACGCCCGTCGTCAGCAGGGTGGTCGCGACAGGCCGGTGGATAAACGGAGACGATAGATTCACATGGCCTCCGCCGGTGTCGCATCGTTGCCGTGCTCTCTTTCCGTCTTGCGCTGGAACCGGCTGCCAATCCGGTCAAAGAAAATGTAGATCACGGGTGTCGTATAGAGCGTCAGCACCTGGCTCAGCAGCAGTCCGCCCACCATGGAAATGCCCAGAGGCCGGCGCAGTTCCGAACCCATGCCCGATCCCATTGCCAGTGGAATGCCGGCCAGCAGCGCCGCCATCGTCGTCATCATGATCGGCCTGAAGCGCAGCAGGCAGGCTTCGTAAATCGCGTCGGTCGAAGTCATGCCGCGCTCGCGTTCCCCTTCGAGCGCAAAGTCCACCATCATGATGCCGTTCTTTTTTACAATGCCGATCAGCAGAATAATGCCGATAATCGCCACCACGCTCAGATCCTGGTGAAAAATAATCAGCGCCAGCAGCGCGCCCACGCCCGCCGAAGGCAGCGTGGAGAGAATCGTGATGGGATGAATAAAGCTCTCATACAGCACGCCCAATACGATATAGACGGCCGCCAGCGCTGCCAGGATCAAGATGCCTTCATTCGACAGCGAGCCTTCAAATGATGCCGCCGTCCCCTGAAACCCGTATTGCAGGCTGGCCGGCATATCCAATTCCTTCTGTGCCTTCTCGATGGCCGTGATCGCGCCTCCCAGCGCGGCACTCGGNNNTATTTGTTGACGTGTTGCTCGATCCCACTCCGGAAGTCAGCGCGTTGGTGGGCGCGGCCAGCACCTGCGACGAAGGCGTATAGGCGGCTGACGCTGTGGTGGCGTTCGAGCCCGCGGACGAAGAACCTGAAGATGCATAGGAAGTCGACGCGCCTGGCCCCGAGCTTCCCGATGAAGCGTTCGCCGGAAGATAGAGATCCTGTAATCGGCTCGGGCTCAACTGAAAAGCAGGATCGGATTCCAGAATCACGTGATACTGGTTCNNTGCCAAGCCGCGATGCGGTCACTCGGTCCACCACCAGTGAGACCGCCAGTCCGCCCGTCTGCTGATCTGTCGCTACATCGGCTAGTTCCGGCAGCTTCTTCATTTTGTCGACGAGCCGCCCGGCCCACAGGTTCAGCTCATTCTGGTCCGGATCCTCC
>PLTV01000345.1 GCA_003164635.1 Acidobacteriaceae bacterium | reverse complement strand
CGGTCGAAGTTCATGCGGATCATATCTTGATATCGACCACGCGAAAACGGCATGAGCAGTTATGGACTGACCCTCAACATCGAAAACTACTTCCTGTGGAGACGTTCAGCTTGGCGGCCGGCATCAAGGGCGGTATTGCCGGCGGGATTGCAATGGTCGTTCCAGCAACTGCATTCAGTCTGCTCAAATATCACAGCCTGTGGTATGCCGCGAATCTGCTCGCCGCTGGAGGTTTCGTAGGCTGGGCGAGCGAAAGCAATGCATTCCTGGGCCAGTTTCATTTGATGGGTTTGCTGGCGGCGTTTGGCATTCACGCGCTTACATCGTTGCTGGTCGGACTTCTTTATGGAGCGATGCTGCCGATGTTTCCAAGGAAACCCATTCTGACTGCGGGTTTCATCGCGCCTTTCCTCTGGACGGGAATACTTTACTCAGCGTTGGGAGTCATCAGCCCAATTCTGAATGCCCGCATCGACTGGCTCTGGTTCGTACTATCGCAAATTGCGTTCGGGTTGGTCTGCGGCTTTGTGGTGAACCTACAGGTCAAGGTGCGTACACCCCAGTTTCGCGCGCTTCCGTTTGCCGTCCGCGCCGGCGTACACAGCGACCAGCCTCATGGCGACACTTCCACCACGAGAGACGAAGACAAATGAGTTGTGTGCCGAAAACCCGGTCGTTCTGTTCTGCACTCACGCTGGCTGTCGGATGCCTAGGTTTCATCGGGTGTGGCAACGCTCCTGGCCGTCCTGGGCCGGGGCCCGAAGTGGTGCGTCCTGAAGAAGTGCTCGATTTCGCTGGACTCTACAAACAGAACTGCTCAGGATGCCATGGAGAGAATGGCAGGGACGGCCCGGCGATCTCGCTCTCCAATCCCGTGTACATTCAGCTTGCAGGCGAAACCCATCTGCGGGGAATTATCGCCAATGGCGTTCCCGGCAAATTGATGCCACCTTTCGCAAAGAGCGCTGGCGGAATGTTGACTGACAAGCAGGTTGAAACGCTGGCGCAGGGTATTCAAAAGCAATGGGGCAATCCGGGCATTCTCGCAGGCAAAACTCCTCCGCCCTATTTGGCGACCTTGCCGGGCAATGCGCANNTTGACCCATCGTACCTTGCAGTCATCAGCGACCAGAACTTGCGAAGCATTACCATTGCGGGCCGGCCCGATGTGGCGATGCCAGACTGGCGCGGCGATGGAGAACTCCCAATGACGGATCAGCAGGTGACCGATATCCTCGCATGGCTGGCCACAAAGCGCGTTGCAAATCCAGGGCAGCCTTATTCGAACCATCCGTAGAAACGGAACGACTGATGCAACTTGAACCGATGCCCATCAAAGCGAAAACTACCCCACGGAGCGAGACGCGATGAACACGAATGACGCTCTTCCGCCAGCCGACCCGGCCACAGCGACGAACTCTTTAGCAACTGCCAAGAGCGCAGGCCACTCGCGACGCGTGTTTCTTTTCAAGCTCTCCCTCTTCTTGAACGGAGCTGTTGGTGCAATTTTGGCAGTGCCGATTGTCGGGTATCTTCTGGGTCCGGCTTTGAAGAAGAGTTCAAGCGAGGACTCGTGGATCAAGCTCGGCTCACTTGGCGACTTTCCTGAAGGCGAGACGCGTCTCGTCAACTTCCGTAATCCCGTGACGACGCCGTGGGATGGGCAGACAGGCGACATTCCCTGCTGGGTTCGCCACATTTCCGGGAATAAATTCCAGGTCTTCGCGATTAACTGCGCTCATCTTGGATGCCCGGTTCGCTGGTTTGCGCAATCACGACTCTACCTTTGCCCCTGTCACGGAGGTGCTTACTACGAAGATGGATCGCGCGCGTCGGGACCGCCCGAGCGGGGCCTCTTCGAATATGACCATAAGATCGTCGCGGGCAACCTGATGATAAGCGCCGGCAAGATGCCCACGCTGGCAGCGCGCGATTGCAAGCGGCCTGAGCTTACGCACATTCAGCAAAGCTCTACGACTGCGACGGCGTCCATCACAGATGCCACGCATGAGGATGCTCGGTCAAGGAACAGCTCATGGCCAGCCTGAAAACACGCGCAATCGATGTCTACGACTGGTTTGAGCAGCGGCTCGGACTTGTCACTCCTGCTCTCGAAGCGGCAGAGCATGAGATTCCATCGAACACATCGAGCTGGTGGTACGTATTTGGCAGCGCCGCGACGGTGATTCTCGTTCTTCAAGTGATCACCGGGATTCTGCTGGCCCTGGTATATTCACCCAGCGCGAGCCATGCCTGGACGAGCCTCGAGTTTCTCGATCACAACGTCCGGTTGGGCTGGTTTTTGCGCGCCATGCACGGCTGGGGCTCGGACTTCATGATTGCCATCGTGCTGATCCATATGATGCAGGTCTTCATTTTCGGCGCCTACAAGTTCCCGCGCGAATTGACCTGGATCGTGGGAGTTTTTTTGCTGTTGCTTACACTCGGCATGGCGTTCACAGGTCAGGTTCTTCGCTTCGATCAGGATGCGTACTGGGGCCTGGGAATCGGCGCTTCCATCGTGAGCCGTGTTCCGATTGTGGGGGGTGCGCTCGTCGACCTCATGCTCGGCGGTCCAATCATTGCGGGCCCAACGCTCTCGCGCTTCTTTACATTGCATGTCTTCGTGATTCCGGGGCTTCTGCTCGGGCTTGTCGGCTTGCATCTGCTCATGGTGGTGCGGCTCGGCATTAACGATTGGCCCATGCCGGGCCGGCTGGTGAACAAGCGCACGTACGTGCAGGAATATCACAAGCTCACGCAAGAGACGGGCATTCCTTTCGCGCCTGACGGAGCATGGAAAGACGCCATCTTCGCGGCGTTCATCATGCTTGCCGTTATGGGTTGCGCATTCTGCTTCGGGCCTTTCGGCCCCACGGGCCAGCCGGATCCAACCATTATTCAAACCGCGCCNNGTCTCAGGCGAAGGCGAAAAACATTGGTCGCGCCGCCCGGTGGCCGTCCTCATGGTTGCAGTCATCGCTGTTACTCTGGGCGCCTTCACAAGCCTCGCAATGTATACGCCCTGGAGTCCGATCATGAACGCTTGGACCGGCGATCCAATTCCCACCGCCGATCTACACGGTCGAACTCCACTTGAACGCCAAGGCGCGCTTGTGCTGCAAAACAAGCAATGTCGCAATTGTCACTCAATTGGCGGCGCCGGTGGAATGCGCGGGCCGGCCCTCGACTCCGTGGCTTCGCACATGACCGAGGGTCAAATCATCCGCCAGGTCTTGCAGGGCGGCGGCAACATGCCGGCCTATGGCAATGCTCTGAACCCTGCGGAAACAACCGCGCTCGTGCATTTCCTCCTCACCCTTCGCGGCGGCAACCTTGCGCCGGCCATCGACGCTTCGCAAACACTGGTTGGAACCGGCGCGGTGCCACCGTCGCGGCCAACCCCTGCCAGGCATTGACCGAGCGGCTCGAACCTTGCCAATGTCTCCCGAATCTCAAGCTATCTTCGCAGAGTGGTCACCGCCGATCTTCCTTACGACGATGGTGCTGTTATGCGCCATTGTCTACATCCGCGGATGGTTTGTTATTCGAAGGACCAGGAGCGCGCAGTTTTCCGCGGGACGCCTGGCCGCATTTCTCCTGGGCCTGACCACGCTCTGGCTCGCAATCGGTTCGCCGATGGATGGTTTTGCCGATGCCCTTCTCAGCGCCCACATGGTGGAGCATCTGCTCCTAATGTCGTTTGTTCCTCCGCTCCTGCTTCTAGGCAACCCGCAGGTTCCGCTTTTACGCGGCCTTCCCCGCGTCGTTACCGTGCGCTTGCTCGGGCCACTCTTTCGATTGAAAACCCTGCGATCGCTGGGGCGTTTCCTGACGTCTCCGGTCGTCGCGTGGTTATTGATGAATACCGTCTTTCTTGGATGGCACGTTCCGGCAGCCTACGATTTCGCACTCGAACACGAATTGTGGCACGACTTCGAGCACATCTGCTTCCTCGCTGCATCCATTTTGTTTTGGTGGCCGCTCATTCGTCCCTGGCCCACCAGCGCGCGTTATCCAGGATGGATTATGATTCTCTATCTTGTAAGCGCCGACATTGCCAATACAGCGCTCTCGGCTTTTCTTGCCTTCTGCGGCCGTCCAGTCTATGGATATTATGCTGAACAGCCGAATCCATTTCACGTCTCGCTCATGGCTGACCAGGTCACCGGAGCCGTGATTATGTGGGTTGTCGGTTCCCTGGTGTTCCTGATCCCTGCGATGTTTATCACAGTTCGCCTCTTACAGCAGGACTCACAATTGCTGAGATGAAAGAGATCGAAGGGTTCAGACTGGCTTCGGTGTTGCTTATCTCAACGCACGAGATCGGTTCCCGTAGATCCTCTGAAGACATTTGTTGCATCTGGTCGTTAC
>PLTV01000382.1 GCA_003164635.1 Acidobacteriaceae bacterium | reverse complement strand
ACCCAAATGGAGATTGGGTGACAAGCTCGTACGCTATCCGACCCCTTAGACGACACGAGCATCAGCCAAGTTGCCCGCTTCCAGCACCGCCGGCAGTGAATTCAGTGTGAAATCCTGGCAGGGACCCGCTGGGTGTTCAATTCATTGTTACAGGGAGAAAACGAAGGCCCCCACCCCCTCATCTGTGACCGAGGATTCAAAGGCGCATGGAATGGGCGAATGACTGCGTCGAAGCCCCGCCGACGCGGAACCAGCCTTCGCATTGACGCACACCCCCTCGCGCCGTACCCTCAAGTTATGGAATTCAAGATCGTCGAGCTGGAACGGGAACCGATCGAATTCGACCTGGCTTTAACGCCGGGCGCAGTCGATCTCGGCGAAGAAGCGACACAGATCGGGCTGCTGGCCACCTCCGGCCTGGCCGAAGTGATTCACGAACACCGCGGCCCCAAAGATATCGTGGCCGACATCCGGCTGCGGGGACAGTTTTCGGGCAAATTCCAGGTTCCGTGTGCGCGCTGCGTCGAACCTGTAGAGATTCCGCTCTCCGCCGAGTTCGACCTCATCTTTCGCCCCGCCGAGGCCGACTCCGAAGCCCCCGAGCGCTCCATTACAGCGCCGGAAACGGAAATCGGTTATTATCTAAAAGACAGTCTGTCGCTTGAAGATGTGCTGCGTGAGCAGGTGCTTTTGTCCCTGCCGGTCAGGACCTTGTGCAAGCCTGACTGCAAGGGACTTTGCCCGCGCTGCGGTGAGAACCGCAACAGCACCGCGTGTACCTGCGAAGAGGGTCCGGCTGACCCCCGCTGGGAAGCGCTGGCTGGGCTCCGCGGCCGGATCAAGTCCGAGAGCTAACTCCCAGAGATTGAGGGTGTTGCGCCGAGCTGAATGGCACAATTTCCCCGTCAGGCTCATTGCCGGCGGGCGTTGTTGCGGCGCTTCCACCGAAAGGAATTTACGATGCCGAATCCGAAAAGGCGCCACTCCACGCGCCGCACTGCCAACCGCCGCGCCCACGACTTCCTTACAGGCGTCGGCGTTTCTGAGTGCCCGAACTGCCACGAGAAGAAGCTTCCACATCGCGCCTGCGCCAAGTGCGGCGCCTACAAGGGACGCGCTGTTCTGGACGTTAAAGAAGCCGCCAAGTAGTCTTCTCCCCCTATGCTCATCGATGTCGTCCTCGACGCTGTAGGGTCCGACAAGGCTCCTGAGCCGGAGATTCGCGGGGCCATTCTCGCTTGCCGCAGCCTGCCCGTCCGCGTTCACCTGGTGGGGCCTGAGCCCGAGCTGCGCGATCTGCTCGACGAGCACCTCGACAACGAAGACCTGCCCATCGTCATCCACCACGCGTCTGAACGCATCGGCATGGAAGAAAAGGCCGCCCACGCTGTCCGCAGCAAAAAAGACAGCTCCATGCGCGTGGGCCTGAAGCTGGTGCGCGAAGGCAAGGCCGCCGGCTTCGTCACCGCCGGCAACACCGGCGCTGCCATGGCCACCGCCAAAATGGTGCTGGGTGCCCTGCCCGGCGTCGACCGCCCGGCCCTGGCCACGCCCATGCCCAGCTCGACCGGCAACCCATGCGTTCTACTCGACGTGGGCGCCAATGTTGACTGCAAGCCTCACAACCTGGCCCAGTTCGCCGTGATGGGCGAAATATACGCCCGCAGCGTTCTAAAAATCCAAAAACCGCGTGTCGGCCTCCTCTCCATTGGCGAAGAAGAATCCAAGGGNNGACGTGATTGTCTGCGACGGATTCGTGGGCAATGTCGCCCTGAAGACCAGCGAAGGCGTGGGCCGTTTCGTGCGGGACGTGCTGCGCGAATCGCTGACCCGCACGGTCACCGCCAAGGTGGGCGCCCTTCTTTCGCGCCAGGCCTTCAACGAGTTTCGGCGCCGCCTCGACTATCGGGAATACGGTGGAGCGCCTCTGCTCGGCGTGCGCGGCATCTGTATCATCGGCCACGGCTCGTCCAACGATCGGGCCATCTATAACGGCATCCGCGTGGCCTACGAGTCCGCTGTCGCAGGCACCAACGCGCGCATCGAGCAGGAGTTCGCCAAAGTTCCCAAGCGCCCCGCGTCGTCTGCCGATGCCGGCCCTGAAGCCACCATCCAGTAACTCAAAATGCCACACAAACCCAGTCCAGCCTTCAATCAGACGACGCTTGAATCCATCGCCGCGCAGCTAGCCTGCCCGGCCTGCATGGGCGATTTGCGACTGGAGGAGCAGGAGTTGGTGTGTGCCGTGTGCGGCCGGCGCTATCCGATTGTCGAAGGCATCCCCGTGCTGATCGTCGACAGGTCAACGGCTCCCAGCCACGCTGTCTCCACCGGAGATTCCCTGACCTGACCTTTCGACAGCCGTGCCATGTAGGCCCGGGCCCCAGGCCGCGAACTCACCACACTCTTCAATTTCTTCCCGACAAAATGCAGCGCGGCTCCATCGTCGACGGCATATCCACCCACCAGTTCGCCGTTTTCGATGAAATGGTGAAAGGCAGGCCTGCGCCCCGGCTCGCCGTCGTAGTGTGGACAGTTGCTCCCAGGAAGAAAGCCCAGGCAATTCAGCGGCGCCAAGTCTCCGGGGATCACCGAATCGCTCAATCCCTGCTTGAACCAGCAAATCGATCCCGCGCTGATGCCGGCCATCACCACGCCGGACAGCCATGCCTCGTGAAGAATCGTATCCAGCCCCCACTCGCGCCACAGCACCAGCAGGTTGCGCGTGTTGCCGCCGCCCACGTAAATCACATCCTGCTCCATCACAAACGACTGCAGGTCGGCCGTCGGCGGCTTGAATAGCGAAAGGTGCGTTGGCTCGCTTTCCAGGGTGCGAAAAGCTGCGTAAAACTTGTCGAGATAGGTTTCGGCATCGCCGCTGGCCGTGCCCACAAAACAAACCTTCGGCGTCGACACTTCGGCCGCGCTAAGAACGTAGCGGTCGAGTAACAGATTCTCCGGCTCCATTGAAAAGCCGCCGCCGCCCATGGCTACGATTTGAGGAGGCCTGATCATTCGTTTTCCATCCCAACTGGCATTCTGCACATACGCGGATAAAGATGCAGATGACAGTTCTTCAACGAGGGTTGTCACGCCCGGCTACGATCAGTAAACAGGGTCCCGGAAGCCCCAAGAAGCCGGGTGCCCCATCCATTCCGCAGTCTCATCGCGGAATGGGTGGGAAGCCACGAACCTCCTGCGAGCGGATAGCGAGCGTCTGCCTTTCTCCTCGCATTAGAATGACCTGTCATCCCGAGCATCTTTATTCGCATTTGCAAGTTACGGCTGAAATGAACATTCCGCACGGAAAAGCGCCCCGGAGGGGCCGCAGGAGAATAGCCCAGGACAAGCGAAGCGAAGTCCTGGGTACAAGGCCAAAATTTCCCCGCGCCCTGGGGGGGCGCTGCGAAAAGGCCCTGGGTTTATCCCGAGCGAACGCGGCCGCAAATGCACTTCAATTTGGGGGAGGTGAGTCGAAGGATCTGCTTCTATCCTTCTGCTGGTCAAGGCAGCGTGCCCCATTCCATGAATCCTTTTTAGAATCTCGGGTGGGAAGCCACGAACCTCCTGCGAGCGGATAGCGAGCGTCTGCCGCACCGCAGGTGCCAGGGGCTATTTGAACATGTCGGTCAGCTCTGAGATGTAAAGCGTGTCGTCGGCGAAGTGAAACGTTTCATGCTCGCGAACCTCGCGTGCCGCCTGCACAAACGCCGTGAGCGCCGCGCGGCTGAATCCCGATCCAATGCTCACGCGGCGCACGCCGAGATCTCCCAACTCGCGCACCGAAAGCGGCGGAGCTCCCTTCAACCCCATCAGCACATTCACCGGCTTCTTGACCGCCGCGCACACCTCGCGAATGTCCGCGGGGTGCGTGATGCCCGGCGCATACAGAACCTCCGCGCCCGCCGTCTCATAGGCCTGCAAGCGGCGTATGGTGTCGGGCAGGTCGTGGCGATCGTGAAGGTAGTTTTCCGCACGCGCCACCAGCATGAAAGGGAAGGGAAGTGCATGCGCGGCCTCGGCGGCTGCGGAAATTCGTTCCACCGCCTGCTCAAAGTCGTAAATCGGATGCGCAGGATCGCCCGTCGCATCCTCAATCGATCCGCCCACCAGTCCGCATGATTCCGCAGCCAGGCGAATCGTCTCCGCGGCTTCTTCCGGGCTGTGGCCATAACCGTTTTCGAGGTCTGCGGCCACGGGCAACGGCGTCGCATCCACAATCGCCCGCGCGTTAGCAAATGCTTCCTCGCGCGTAACAACGCCTGCTCCATCGCGCTTGCCGAGTGCAAAGGCCAGTCCTGCGCTGGTTGTCGAGAGCGCCGCATACCCCAGAGCCGTGAGGATCCGCGCGGTTCCGGCATCCCACGGATTACCTACAACCAGCACCCCGGGTCGCTGGTGGAGCGCCTGAAACTGAATCGCCTTCTCGGCCTGTGTCGGCAAGCGAATTCCTTTCTGCGGCAGCCGTCGATTCTACCGCCGATGATAAAACGGAAAGACAATCAGCAACGCAAATCCGATGGCCGCGGCCAGCGCCAGCGCAATCAGACTGTAAAGCAGTGTGAGGCTGGGCCCGCGCGAAGGCTCTCCGCCCTCATCCGATGCGGACGCAATATCTTCTTCCGGCTTACTCATACTTCAGCGCTTCCACGGGGTCCATTTGCGCGGCGCGCGTGGCCGGAACCGTGCCGAAAATCACACCCACCACCATTGCCGAACCCAGCGCGATGACCACAGACCAGGGCGTGATTGGAATGGCAAAATCCGTGAAAAGGCGCACCGATATCGGCAGAGCCAGGCCCACCGCCGTGCCCACCAACCCGCCCGTCAGCGAGATAATCACTGCCTCGGCCAGAAACTGCAGTTTGATTTCGCGCCGCGTAGCGCCCAGCGCNNATGCCTACGCCGCCCACGGCCAACGTGACAAATGAGACCGCAACCAGCAGCAGTGTGAGCGCCTTCATAATGCTCGATGCTACTGAGAGATACTCCTCCAGCGTGGTCGCTTTGAAGATGGAGTCGGCCCGGTGCCGCGAGCGGATAATGCGGATGATCTCTTTGGAGGCGTCGTTCACCTCGTGCATGTTGCGCATTGAAAAATAAATCTGCTTCACGTTTTCGGTTCCCGCGAAGAGTCGCGCCACTTCGTAAGGAATCAAAACCGTATGATCCTCAATCTCAGAGTTGCCAAAATCCGGCACCGCCTCTTTAAACACGCCGATGATGGTGAAGGGAATTCGCTCGATCTCGAACGTCTGGCCCACGGCGGCGTCATCGCTGCCGAACCGCTCTTTCGCGAAAGGCTCTGAGACCACTGCACATTTGATGTGGGCTGAATCGTCCTCCTCGTCGAAGAAGCGCCCATCGGGCACCAGCAGGTTGCGAATCTGCTGATACTGCGGGCTGACGCCCAGTACCAGGGTGTCTTTTGAAATTCCGCCGCCGAAGCTGATGCGCGTGCGCATGCCCACCACCGGCGAAGAGTAGAGAACGCCCGGCAATTGCGCCCGCACCGCCTTCTCATCGTCCTGCGTCAGCGAGTCGCTGTAGAGAACGCGCTCCGCATCGGTGGCGCTGCCGCCGGAGTACTCGACCTCAATGGCATTGGTCTCAATCTTCTGCAATTCCTGGAGCACAAATTCCTGCCCCGTGAGCCCGATCGTGATCACGAGGATGACCGAAGCTGTGCCGATGACCATGCCCAGCGCCGTCAGCGCGAAACGCATTTTGCTGGCGCGGAAACTGTCCATCGCAAGCTTGAGAGTCTCGCTGAACATCATGGTCCGGCGGGCGCTCAAAAGCGTCTGCTGGAACGCCCTTTGCCGCGCCTGCTCGGTGTGGCGCGCCTGTTCAGCTGGAGGCGCTGGCTCGGTTTGAATTGCTGGATTCATTCAGTCCTGCAAGAAAGATGCGCGCACGTGTGTTTCCGCTTCCTCAATTCCTCTCAAATACACCCACAATATGCGCTCGTCATCCTGAACGAACGAGGCTTCGCGCTTACTTGCCGTCGTACTCCTGGAGCCACTTCAGCTCTTCCCGCACCTTGATGTACCCGTGCCACGGGTTCTTTCCCAACCCATGTCCTTCGCCCGGAAACACAAGAAAACGATGCGGTATTCCCAACGCGTCGAGGGCCCGTTCCATCGTGACCCCCTCCAGATAGCTTACGCGCACATCCGCGCCGCCCTGCACCAGGTGGACCGGCGTCTTGACCTTGTCAAACTGAAAAAGTGCCGCCTCGCTCTGGTAAAGAGCGGCATTCTCCCACGGCCGCCCACCCAGGTACCAGGCGTCGTCCCATGTCTCGTCGTCGTTGCCCCAGTTGGCCGCATGCTCCACGGCGCCCGCGCCGGTCACCGCCGCCTTGAAGCGCGTGGTCTGGGTAATCAACCAGTTGGTCATGTAACCGCCATAGCTGTAGCCGCCAATGGCCAGGCGGTCCGGATCCGCGACTCCATCCTTCACCAGCGCATCCACGCCTTCCAGAATGTCCTTGCCTGGCTTCGAAACCAGGTGTGGTGCAATCTCAAGCATGAAATCGTCGCCATAGCCCGCCGACCCGCGATAGTTCGGCCGGAAGACCAGCCATCCGTTTGCCGCCGCCAGTGTTGCCCAGTCGTACCAGTCGGCGCCGAAGCGGTTTCCATCCGCGTCCGCCGGCCCGCCATGGATCAGGGTCAGCATGCGCAAATGCTTGTCGCCCTTCTTCCCCGGCGGATAAATCAGCATCCCCTCCACCGTTCGTCCATCGTCTGCCTTCCACGTATACGGCTGCCATTCCGGCTGTGCCCGTTCCTTGAAAATCGGATTGAAATCTGTCAGCGCCGTTATCTTCTCCGGATGCAGCGGGTCAGCCAACAGGTAGGCCTGCGTGGGTTCGTTGATCGTCGAGTGACGAGCCACAAGCACTGCCGCATTCTTCGCCGCCTCCAGCCCTGCGTAGGTGCCCGCGAGCCCTGGCAACTTGGTCGCCTTGGCGCCGTCGATTGCGTACACCTGCGTCTCGGTTCCTTTCAATCCCAGCGCCAGTTCGCGTCCATCGGGCAGCAGTGTGAACGAATCCCACGATCCGTCAAACTCCGCGCCCAGCCGGTCGAACTTGCCTGTCTCCGCATCCAGACGGTAGAGCCGCCCCTGCACATCGCGATACTTGCCTTCAATCGACCCGGCTGCGCCAGTTACGGCAAAGTAAATCCACTTCCCATCCGGCGACCACTTCAGATTCGACTCCTCTCCATCGTTGTGGGTGAGCTGCCGCGCCTCGCCGCCGCCCGCCGACACGGCGAACATCTCGTAGTCTTTCGGGCTCTCGATCCGCTTGTGTACCGGTCCCGATTCAAACGCCACTGTTTTCCCATCCGGAGAAGGCGCAATTTCCGTAATGGAAACCGCGCACTTCGCCACGGTCACAGCCCCCGCCGGCAACGCGGTGTCGGTCTCTTCCGCAGCCTTCTCGCCATGCTTCTCCTCTGCCTTCACTTCGGCAGTGGCCTTGGCCGGGCTCTCCACCACCAGCGCCCGCGCCAGTGCCGGCGCCACTTCCTGCTTCAGCAACACATCGCCCCTGTGCTGCTCGCGCCATCGGATCACGTCTTTCCACTCCGCCTTCTGCGCGTCTTCCTTGTCTTTGGTCAGCGGCTGCGTCACCGCGAAATAGATCGACGTGCCGTCCGCGGACCACGCGTAGGCATGCACGTCCAGCTTTTCGCGATAGAGCGGCAGCGCCTCGCCGCCCGCTACTGGAATGACCCACAGCCGGTCGGCCTCCGCGTCCTTGCTCGACGGCTCGCCATCGTCACCCGCAGCTTCACCCGGCAACGCGCGGTCGCTTACGAACGCGATCCACTTGCCATCGGGACTCCACTCAGCATTTTCCTCGCTGCCCGAGTGCGTCAGCGGCTTCAAGCCGCCCTGCGCGGTCCACAGCCAGAGATCGTGGCGGAAGTTGTTCGCCTTCCAGTCCGGCGTCTCGACCGCAATCACGGCCGCTGTCCCATCCGGCGAAGGATGCGCCTCGCTGATCTCCGTTGTATTCATGAATTCATCCAGCGTGATGGCAGGCTTGGCCGTTTGCGCTCGCAGAGCAGGCGAAACAAGACACAAAGAGGCAGCAAGGGAAGCGCAAAACAAGAGGGAACGCATAACAAAAACTATAAATGCGCGAATCTAAAAACCGGGAACCCCAAACAGCGGAATCGCAACGCGGCCATTCAATTCCCAGACCGCATTTCCGCTCGCACCGCCGCCCTCCCCACCCAGGCAAACACAAGCAGAGTCCCGCCGCCCACCCAGGCCCCCAAACTGAAACTCTCCGCAAAGTACATCGCAATCAAGGTCCCACTTCCCACAAGAATTGCGGTCAGTGGCAGAAACATCCGCATCCCGTAAAGAAATGTGAAGGGAAGATAATGCGCACCCAAAAGGATCATCAGCGCCGGATAGAACCAGTTAAGCCGGTACGCGCCCACCGGCGCCAGCAAAAGCATCCCCAGGGGCAATGTGAACGCAATCTGCACGGCAAGCGCCTTCAGTGGATTGTCGCTTGTCAGGGAAGCCTGCCTCCCGCTCAACCGCAGCATCAATTGCGTCAACGGGAAGATGAAGAACCCGCCCGCCACAATCGCGATGATTGCAGCTCGCGGAGTCGCCCAAGTTCCCAGCGCCGCGGAAGTCAGCCAGATCGCTCCCGAAACCAGCTGCCCCCAGAACCCGCCGACATACACCGTCCGCACTTCGCGCTGCGCGTCACTCACCAGCATTCGTGAAGCCTCCGTTCATGGTGCTGTCGCGGGCAAAAGTCGATGCAGCTAAGGCATCAAGGTCCATTGCTGATATGCGGACTTCGTTGACTCGCTGACTCTCTAACCCCGCACCACCGGTGCTAACTTGCGGCCTTCAACTTTGCAACCCGCGCCCGCGCGTCTCTCACAAACGCCACGTCCTCGGCCGACAGCTCCGCTCCGGCCTCTTCCATCGACGCGACATTGATCTCCACATTCGCCAGCGCTCCCGTAATCGCCGCCCCCGCCAGCGCCACTGCCGTCGTCAAATCCGAAGCCATCATCGGACTCGTCTTTCCGCGCAGCCCCTCCGCCATTCTCGCTACTTCCGCCGCGCGCAGCGCCACCCCCAGTGGAACCCCAGCCGCCCCACGCAGCGCAGCATTCACACCGGCCTTGCCGCCGTCCGCAACCGCGCGTGCTGCCTTATACGCCTGCATCACGGCGTTGTACGATTCCGCATCCGCGTCGATGGCCGCCTTCAGCTCTTCGCGCAGCGTGCCCAGCCGCGCGACCGCCTCAGAAAGCTCCGCCTCGTATTGCGCGTACGCCTTCTTCCCGCGCGACATCGAGGCCACCATCGCCGCCAGCCCCGCCGCCATCGCCGCGCTCGCCGCCGCCGCGCTCCCACCTCCGGGAGTCGCCGTAGGCGCCGCCAGTTGCTCAATAAATGGCTCCACGCCGGCGCGCAAGCCGCCCACGGCAGTCTTGCCGCCCATTACCGCAGCCAGCCGGTTCTCCAGAATCAGCGATGAGTCGAAACCCTCCACCTGCAAAAACCACTCCGCCGCCTGCTCCAGAGCAGCCTTCGGAATCAGCCCCACAATCTCGCTCGATACTGGCGCCGCGCCATACCGCGCCGCCTCCCGCTTCACCATCTCGAACACCCGATGCACCGGCGTCTGCTCAAAGTCCGTCAGGTTCATCGACACCTGAGCCATCCCCCGCACCAGGAACCCCGCGCCTTTCACAAACCTGAGCCCGCCTGTAGAAAACCGCACCGCCTTCGCGACCTTCTTCCCAATCTCCACATCTTCGGTATTCAAGAACACGTTGTAGGCGATCAGCGCCTTGCGCGCGCCCACCGCAGTGATTCCGGCCTTAGCATGCACGGCCGCCTCGCCAAAATCCGGCAGCCGCGCAGCATTTGCCGCAATCTCTGCACGAATCCCCTCAAACTGCCCTTTGCGCACGTTCTCAAGCCCCTGCCGCTCGGGCCGCGTGGCCGCCGCCTCATACAGGTAGACAGGAACGCCATAGCGCTTCCAGATCTCCGCGCCTGCCTGCTTCGCCATGGCCACGCAATCCGCCAGCGTCACGCCCTCAATGGGGATAAACGGCACCACGTCTGCCGCGCCCATGCGCGGATGCGCTCCCGTATGCGCGTTCAGGTCGATCAGCTCCGCGGCCTTCCCCACGCCGCGAATCGCCGCTTCCAGAATTGCTTCGCGCTCGCCCACCAGCGTAATCACGCAACGATTGTGATCCGCATCCATCTCCCGATCCAGCAGGTAAACCCCTGGGATCTTCATCGCTTCAACGATCGCATCGACCTTAGCCGCATCGCGGCCTTCCGAAAAGTTGGGAACGCATTCCACAAGTGTGCTGGGCATACGCAAAAGCATAGCCAGCCACAGCGATGTCCGGCAAACCGCCGGCCCCTGGCATGGCAAACCGTTACGGGAGGTTGGCCAACTGCCTCGGGTCGTGCCGTCGACGGTTGACCTTCCACAACCGCCGCTAACGGCCAATTGCAAGGAGCCTTGTATCAGGGCACGACTTCAGTCGTGCCGCACATGGCTTAGTATTGATCCGGGCTTCAGCCCCTGCCATGGCAAGACCACTACGCAACTCCGATCCCAAACACATCCTTGGCCCTACGCGCACCTTTTTCGTCACCACCAAAACCAGCATGGGCCAACGGCTTTTTCAGTCCGAACGAAATGCAATGCTTCTCGTCGACGTAATGCGGTCGTGCGTTGCATCCAAGAAGTTTCTAATTCACGATTTTGTCGTAATGCCAGACCACATCCATCTGCTCGTGACTGTCCACGACGATATGACGATTGAGAAAGCAATGCAGCTGATCAAGGGCACGTTTTCCTATCGTCTCAAGAATGAACACAACTATCTCGGAGAAGTTTGGCAGCGGGGATTTTCCGAGTCGCGCGCCTATGACGCGCAAGCCATTGCGAGTTATCGCGAATACATCGCCCAGAATCCGTTGAAGGCTGGCCTGGCCCATGCCATTGGGGAATATCCCTATTGCTACTGCTATCTCGCAAGCAAGAAAATGAGCAGGCTCTGAAGCCCGTCCCCCCAACGTTGTTTTTGCGGCACGGCTAAAGCCGTGCCCTGATACAAACCTCGAGTCGGAAAACCACTACCTGCTCCCCACGCTCAAAGCGCTCCCTACACCCCAAACTGCCGCAGATGGTGATCCAGGTGCTTATACATCAGCACCGCCCACTCCTCCGGCTTCATCCGCCCGAAGAAGCTGTGCGGATGCCGCGTGCACCCCGCCGGCCCTGCAGCCACAAACCGATCGATCAGGCCGCACAGCCGTTCCCGCTCCCGCGCCAGGTCGCGCGCATCGGCAATCACAAGGTCCGGCGACGTCGGCGAATTCCTGCGCATCGGTGCGTCATCCTTCAGCGCCAGCGGCTTCACAATCACGCCCAGCACGCGCCCCACAAACATCCGCGGAGGCTTCTTATCGCCCACGGCCCATTCCATCGATGTTGCGCAGTGCGCCACGGCCTGTGCCGCGTCCATCTTGCCCCATTGACGCGCGCTCTCGGGCGTCAGCTTGGCAAGTCGCTCCTTCACTTCAAGCACCATCGCCGGATCATAGATGTTCATCATGCGCATCTTCTCCTCAACAGAATTCTGCACGCGGCCTGCGGGATTGCCGACTCAGTGTACCTCCACTGTTTCAGGGAGCCTCGCAAATTCCTCGGCATTCTTTGAAGAACCGCCAGAGAGTCAACAAAGCCAATCGCCCGCACCGAAAAAGCTGAAAGCTGAGAGCGGGTAGCTGAAAGCTGACGGCTGCTTTACCATCCTTCTAAGCCCCGCTTCGGATCGATTTCCGCTGCCACGGCTTGGAAGGGCACTCATGGCTACAACCGTCGCTCCCGTTATTCGCGCACCCCGCGGCAACACCCTTCGCTGCAAAGGCTGGCAGCAGGAAGCCGCCCTGCGCTGCCTCATGAACAATCTCGACCCCGAAGTTGCCGAGCGCCCGCAGGACCTGGTCGTCTACGGCGGCATTGGAAAGGCCGCTCGCAACTGGGAGTGCTTCCACGCCATCGTTCGTGAACTCGAACAGCTCACGGTCGACCAGACCCTGCTCGTCCAGTCCGGCAAGCCCGTCGCCGTCTTTCCTACCCACGAGCTCGCCCCGCGCGTCATCATCGCCAACTCCAACCTGGTGGGCAAATGGGCCAACTGGGAACACTTTCAGGAACTCGACCGCAAGGGCCTGATGATGTACGGCCAGATGACCGCCGGCAGTTGGATCTACATCGGGACGCAGGGCATCCTTCAGGGCACATTCCAAACTTTCGCCGCTATGGCCGATCGCCATTTCGGCGGAAGCCTGAAAGGCAAGCTGGTTGTCACCGGTGGCGTTGGCGGCATGGGCGGAGCGCAACCGCTCTCTGTCACCCTCAACGATGGCGTGGTCCTCGCCATCGACGTCGATCGCACCCGCATCCAGCGCCGTGTCGATACCCGCTACTGCGACACGCTTACAGAGGACCTGGACGAAGCCCTCACGCTCTGCGAAACCGCCCGCCACGAAGGCCGTGCCTTGTCGGTAGGGTTAGTCGGCAACTGCGCCGACGTGTTGCCCGAAATCGTTCGCCGCGGCATTGTCGTCGACGCCGTCACTGACCAGACCAGCGCGCACGATCCCTTGAATGGCTACGTGCCTCAAGGCCTCACACTCGAGCAGGCCGCCGAACTCAGAAAGAAAGATCCCGAAGAGTACGTCCGCCGCTCCACAGGCTCCATGGTGGTACATGTGAACGCCATGCTGGCGCTGCAGGAGTCCGGCGCGGTTGCCTTCGATTACGGCAACAACATTCGCCGCTTTGCTTTTGATGCCGGATGCGCCGACGCCTTCCTCATCCCCGGCTTCGTGCCCGAATACATTCGCCCGCTCTTCTGTACCGGCCAGGGGCCGTTCCGCTGGGTCGCGCTCTCCGGCGATCCGAAAGACATCGACGTCACCGACGAACTCGCCCTCGAGCTCTTCCCCGACAATGAGATTTTGACGCGATGGTTGAAACTTGCCCGCGGCCGCTTCGCCTTCCAGGGCTTGCCCTCGCGCATCTGCTGGCTTGGCTACGGCGAGCGCGCCAAGATGGGCGAAGCCATCAACGATCTCGTGAAGCAGGGAAAAATCTCCGCGCCCATCGCCATTGGCCGCGACCACCTCGACACCGGCTCCGTCGCCAGCCCTTACCGCGAGACCGAGAAGATGCTCGACGGCTCCGACGCGGTCGCCGACTGGCCCATTCTCAACGCCCTGCTCAATACCGCCAGCGGAGCAACCTGGGTCAGCTTCCATCATGGCGGCGGCGTGGGCATGGGATACTCGCTGCACGCGGGCCAGGTCACGGTTGCCGATGGCACCGACATGGCCGCTGCCAAATTCCGCCGCGTGCTGAACAACGACCCCGGCCTCGGCGTAGTCCGCCACGCCGACGCCGGCTACGATTTAGCCCGGCAAACTGCCAAAGAAGAAGGCATCCACATCCCCATGGCCGAAGAGAACTGAACATGCCGTTCAAATTCTTGTTGCTGACCCCTCGAGCCGCGGCATTGGCCTACCGCTTTGGCCGGGTGCCCCATCCATTCCGCGCTTTTTGCGGAATGGGTGGGAAACCACGACACTCATTTGTCCTGTGCGCGCTAGGTCCGCTATGACCACCGCCATCGTCAACATCGGCCAGCTCGTCACCCTTGCCGGCCCTGTACGCCCGCGCATCGGCGGCGAACTTAGTGACCTCGGCGTCCTTGAAGGCGCCGCTCTTCTGATTGAAGACGAACCTGCTGAAGTTGTTTTGAAAGGTACGGCCTTTAGGCCGTACGTAAGTGTCGGTAGAGAAGCGGGGGCTTTAGCCCCTGAGGGAAATGGCCGCATCGTGGCCGTCGGAACCTACGCGGGTATAAAGCAAAAAATCCCACCCCACGCCGCAATCATCGACGCTCAACAGCGCTGCGTCACTCCCGGCTTCATCGACGCCCACACCCACCTCGTCTTCGCTGGCAACCGCGCCGCGGAATACGAGCAGCGCATCGCCGGCGCCACCTATCAGCAAATCGCCGCAGCGGGCGGCGGCATTCTCTCCACAGTCGCTCAAACCCGCGCCGCCAGCGAAGATGAGCTCCTCACCGCCGCCCGCCGCCACCGCAACTGGATGCTTCGCTCTGGCACCACTACCCTCGAAGCCAAATCCGGCTACGGCCTCGACCGCGACACCGAGCTCAAGATGCTGCGCGTGCTGAAAAAGCTCAGCGAGGAAGGCCCCGCACGCATTCTCCCAACCCTGCTGGCCGCGCATACCGTCCCGCCGGAGTACGCAAACGATCGCACTGCCTACATCCGTTTCCTCGTCGAAGAACTCATCCCCGAAGTAACCGCCGCGCATCTCGCCCACTTCTGCGACGCCTTCTGCGACGACCACGCCTTCACCGTGGATGAATGTCGCACCGTCCTCACCGCCGCCAAAGAACGCGGTCTCGCCCTGCGCATTCACGCCGAGCAATTCCGCCCCGGCACCGGCGCAGCTCTCGCCGCGGAGTTAGGCGCGGCCACCGCCGATCACCTCGAAACGGTCACCCCGGAAACCATTACTCAACTCCGCGCCGCCGGCGTGCAGCCCGTCCTGTTGCCGGCATCCGTCTTTTGTCTCCACCGTACGGAGTACCCCGACGCGCGCGCCATGGTTGAAGCCGGCCTCGCCATCATCCTCGCCACCGACTTCAACCCAGGCTCTTCGCCCGTCGCCTCCATGCCGTTCATCCTGTCGCTTGCTTGTCTTGAAATGCGCCTCACGCCTGCTGAAGCCCTGACGGCAGCCACCATCAACGCGGCTTACTCGCTCGGCCTCGGCGCTCAGATCGGTTCCCTCGAGCCCGGCAAGCAGGCTGACTTCCTCATTCACGAAATCGCAGATTATCGCGAGCTGCCTTACTTCGCTGCTGCGCCGCTGCGCCCGCGCGTCTTCATCGCCGGCAGGGAACTATCAATTTAGACCATGAACCGAAGCGCCCGCGGAGGATGCTCGATGGAGCGCAGCTACAGCTCATTGAGCCGCAAGCCGCATCCCGTCAAATGTAGTTAGCATTTGCTCACCGCGTCTCTGCGGTAGGCCCTCAGCCGTGTGCGCGGTATGTCTCCAAAATCCTGCTGGAAAGAGAATCTGCGGCTACCGGTTGGGCCAGTTCGGCGTAATCCGAATCAGTTCGAGTCCACCGAGATCCTCCACAACAAACGCCGGAGCGGTCGCGGGAATCGCGACCATTCCCCGCGTCGGCAACTCCACCGCTTCGAAGCCCGCGCCCACAATCCTTGCAGCGCCCTCGGCGGCAAACAGGTATGCCAGCCCGTGTGCATCTTCTTCCGCTGTCGGCAGCGTCTGGCTGGCGCGGCTGCCCGTAACCGGCAAATGCTCCACCCGGAAATATTCCACATCGATCAGCACCGTGCGGTCTGCCAGAATCTTGGGCAGAACAATTCCCGCACGCGTCGTCAGCCGCGTTGCTTCCAGCGATTTCTCAATGTGCAGCTCGCGCGGNNTATTGCTGCGTCTCCAGCAGAATCGACCCCGGCCAAATCGCATGCACCGTGCCCGCATCCACAAAGACCATGTCTCCCGCCTCGACCGGTACCAATTCAAGGCTCTCCTCAAGCGTTCCGTCTTGAATGCCGGCCTTCACCTTCTGCAGCGTCACGCCTGGCTTCAAACCCAGTGCGACACTGGCTCCCGGTTCGGCCGCCAGCGTATACCAGCATTCTGTCTTTCCTCGCGGCTCGCCGTACTTCTGCGCCATCGTATCGTCGGGATGCACCTGCACGCTGAGCTTCTCGCGCGCAAAGATCACCTTGATCAGCAGGGGCGATCCAGGCGATGGATTCCCCGTGACGGCTGCGCCGAGCAATGCTTCCGGAGACTCCGCGAAGAGCTTTCCCAGCGTCTTTCCTGCATGAACTCCGGTGGCGATCGTGCATTGATCCCCGGTCAGCCAAACCTCGCCGAGGGGTTCCTCGCCGGCGATCCGGTTGAACCATGGACGCAGATCCCGGTAGCCCCATACGCGGACGTCGAAGTATGGTTCGATGCGAAATGGAGCGAGCTGCACGGAGTGCGGCAACGGGAGATCGGTCATAGGGCCAATACGTTCCTCGGAGACATGCGCGGCGTCTGCCGTGTTCAATCTCCACATTATCGCTGAATCAGCGAGCCCGCACGACGAAGTTCATATACGAATTTAGAAGAAGGGAAGCAGCGGCCGCACAGGCCCCCGCCGCGTTACGCGGTTTGCGTCTCGCCCTCGTGGGCTGCGTTGACCTGGCCGCCATCGCCAAGCGGCGAACGGAATGTCAGTTTCTGCTGCGCCGCGGCGAAAACCGCCTGCTGCACTTCGGGAATCGAACCTGCCGGGATGTGGGTAATGCCACCCACCAGCTCGCAAAGAGTCAGGTAGGCTTTGCGGTTGGCATACAGAAAGTCCAGAGGATATTCCGGTTTCCGCGCCCGCGCCTTTTCCGGGTCCGCGTCAAGAAAATAGCTGATCTGCGGCCTGGGCACGAAGCTCATAATCATGCGCACATACGCTCGGATCACCGCATTGCTCAGCGTCAAATTCGCAAACTCGTCGAAGGTATAGCGGTCGAAAATAATGAGGTCTTCGCCGGAATTCTGCAGCCTTTTGAACACCCGCCGCGTCGACAGTGCGTCGACAAAATAAATGAACAGCCGCACGCAGGTCATCGGGAACGACTTCACGTTCTTGTCGCGCCGCTCGATCGGCTTCTCTGGGCTGCCTATGCCCTTATCGCCCTTGAACACCTTGTGTCCGGTGGTCTCGCGGATATTCTTCAGTTGGGCAATGTCGTCCCAGAAGCGAACCACGCGAACGGTTAAACCGCTCTCCCGCAGGCGCGCGCACAGGGCATCGATCTGGGTGCTCTTTCCGGCCCCATCGATTCCGGAAAAGCTGACAAAATTCGTACGGCCCTTCATGGTCCCACTCCATTTCAAAATTTGCAGATCTCTCAGCTGACCACTGACAACTGACCACTGACAACTGAGAACTGAGAACTGACAACCGACCACTGACCTACGGTCTGCTCCGGCTCTCTTCTGAAAGTCCAACCACCGCACCCACCGCGATGGCAGCGCCCGCAATGATCGCCACCCGGATAAAGAGAGCCCGCTGGCGCTTTTGCTTCGCCGGTGCAATCACCGCCCCAGCCGGTCTCGATCCCGCGATGCCCGTTGATTTCTCAAGAGGCGCCGCTGCAGTACCTACCGGCTTGTTGGCCGGATTTTGATCGCCTGTCTGCGCCGTACCCTGCTGCGTTGTACCCTGCTGTGCCTGGCCATTCTGGGCCGGGCTCGGGTCAGGAAGCGACGGTAACGCACTGGCCGTCCGCCCGTCCTGGTCCTGCGCTGTATCCTGTCGCGCCGCCGCTGCGGCCACTGCGCTATAGGGAAATGCCAGAGGGAGCAGTAATGCTGCGGCCACCCATCTCGCTCCCCGGAAGTTCGAACTCCTCATGAATCCCTTCCCTGAAACCGGCTCTTGCGGCGAACTGCCTGCAGGCAATCCTGGCGGGTCTGAACTTACTGTAGAGCCAATCCAAACCCAGGGCGTGGCCTTTACCTAAGTAAAAGGCTGTGCCGCACTCGAATCGGCACTGCCCCCAAACCGGCTTGTTCCCGGCCTATGCCGCGTTCTCCGCACGCTGATGTGCGCCCGACGGCGTCAGCCCGTGCGCCGATACGTCCACGGCGAGACGGCGAAAGCTCTTCACCGCTTCCGCGTTCGTGTCATACACCTCAAACAGCCGGTCGAGCCCGGAAAGCTCAAAGATCGTCCGCGCTCCCGCGGGAATCCCGGCCAGCTTCACGTCGCCGTTCCGTTTGATCGCCTCTTCAAGGCAACAAAGCAGCAGGTGGGCCACGGACCTGTCCATTCGCCGCACCTTTGAGCAATCGAGCACCACGCACGGTCGATCAATGTTCATGCTGCTCTCCAACTCGCTGAAAAAGAGCCGCCCTTGACGAATACTCAGTGTCTCGGGCACTTGCTTCACTGATACAGGATTAATTCGAAGTGTCATGGGTCGTCCCGCCTAGTTTTTGCTGCCTGGATTTGTTCTTTCAACTCATTGTCCCTGGTCATGCCGAAGGCAAATCCCCGCCCGCGGCGCTTGGTCGGCTGCGTCTATCCTGGATTTTGCAAAATGCGTGTGAGTTCAGTTTCCGGATTGCGAACAACCTGTGTCAACACGTTTTTACCGTAGCGGAAAAGGGTAACCAGGTTGGTGTTATACCAGCAACACTCGGTCATGCGCGGCGATAGACCGCACAAAAAGCGAATCTTGTTCAGCCCGCTGGGCGAGGCCAGAATCGAAGCCACCAAACGATGGTTTCCGTCCAGAATCGTCAGCGGCTCAATTTCGTTCACGCCGATCAGGATCACCGCGCTGAAACCCGGATCGTCCTGATGGAAATGCTTCCCGATGGATGAAATCTTTTGCAGAAAGGGTTGGTCCACAAGCTGCTGACGCGACCGCATGCCTTCAGCGACTTCGTTGATGGAGAAATTACCCTTGGCCAGTTTCCGCCACTGGGCGCGCGGGAAGACCCGAATCTGGTTCAGATCCTCTTCATGCACCTCCACCTCGTACCACTCGGTGTCGGAGGGCAGCTCTCGCCACAGGGCAAGGTGCCGCAGAAAAAGCAGCGCACGGCGCTTGGCATTTTCCCCTGCGTCCTCAAGGTTGGGCGTCACCACAATTTCGCGCAGGCTCTGGTGATAGTCGCGGAACGCCGGCGAATTGAAATCGCTGCGCAGGAACTCCGCAATGACCTCATTCTCCGACACGCGATTCAACAGCCGCACAGGCTGGTAATTGCCTGCCTGCAATAGCCCTTTGGGGCTGGTAAGCGAGTCGATCAGGAACGGCAGCGCCACACAGACCAGCAGGCCGCACATCAAGACAAGCTGGACGAAAATCACTTCGCGCAGCGAGTCGTGGAAGCGGCAAATCGCCGCAATCACCACACCGCTGAACGCCAGTTGCACCCAGCTCGTGTTGGCAATCTTGTACGACATTTCGAAGGTGATGATCACCACGCTCAACGAATAGATGATCGTTGTCACTGCGTAGAGCGCCAGCAGGTAAGGAAGGTTATACCGCCCGGCAATGTCGAATCCCGGCCCGAAGAATCGTGTCCACAGCCAGGCCGGCGCAACGGCCAGCCCAATCGCAAGAGCAGTCCCGGTGCCCACAACCAACAACAGCGAAGTGGCGATCACCTTCAGGTCTTTCCGCTCTTCTTCCTTGGTTCCGGCCACCAGCGGGAACATGCTGTTGACGACCGAAGACGAGAAGGCAAAAATGACTCTGCCCACCATGGCCACCGCCGCGTAAAGCCCCGCCTCCCGAGCCAGGAAGAAGTGTTTCACCAGCACGATGTCGCAGTTGTTGATGAGCACCTGGCCGGCGAAAAA
Source organism: Acidobacteriaceae bacterium (assembly GCA_003164635.1). GTDB lineage: Bacteria > Acidobacteriota > Terriglobia > Terriglobales > Acidobacteriaceae > Telmatobacter. Next base: position 16,794 of record PLTV01000382.1, on the reverse strand, counting down.
AATCATCGCGTAACCGGTCTCGCGAATGGCAAAGGAGATGTGCAGCGGGTTGGGAACGCGCCCGGCCAGTTTGGGCGGGACGGTGAGGTAGGCGATGGCCACTGCGGCGGTGTTGGCCGCGATCACACCTTCAACCCCGTAACCAGCCAGATACAGCGCTACCGAGCCAATCAGCCGGCACAATCCCTCGATTACAAGGTTCGTCGCCAGCATTTTGAATTTATAGGTTCCCTGGATATACCCGCGGCGGCTGCCCAGCGGAACATAGAAAGCTACCCCGACCGCTAGCGTCGCCACCAGAACGGACGTGGGCAGGTTCAGGTAGTTTGCGATTCCGTGTTGAAACACAAAAAGCAGCAGAGCAACGAAAAGTCCGCACGCCCAGGCCCCCCGGTGCAGGCTGCGGTAGACGGCCGATTTGCCCTCCGCACTCGACTGCTGCGCCACCATCTTCGTCGTAATAATCTGAAAAGAAAGCGTTACCGCAGAAACAAGCGTCAGAATTGTATACACAACCGTGGCGTGCCCGAATCCTTTTGGACCCAGAAAGCGCGCGATCGCAATGTTATATGTAAGGTTAATCGCGGTCGTCAGACCAGAACCGGAAAGCAGGATTACGCTTCCCGAGACAATACGCGATTGCAGAGTTTTCGACTTAGGAGTCAAATCCGTTCACCAGGCCTCATCGCTTCAATTGTGTGACCACAGCAAGAAGAACATCAACCAGTTGCAAATGTAGCTTTTTTAACGGCGTCGATTAATTTGATGCGAAAATGCGCTCTTCGGCTGCTTAGAATAAGAAACGCATGGAGTTTTGCTCCATGACTTCTCCAACACTTACGGGAAACTAGCAACCCCGCGCCCTTTTCAGGCACTCTAATTAAGATACGCTCATGTTGACCCGATCCTGCACTGCCTTTGCTCTGTTTTTCCTGCTTTCCCATGGCTGTTCCGGCCCCGGAACCGAGCCCCTCGCGCCCTTGAAATACAAGGCCGTCGGCAATGCTCCTGAAACCTTTGCCCTTTACGAGGCCTGGTTCGGTCATCCGAAGCACATTCCGCCCAGCGCCGTGGGCTATAACTCGCATGATCCCGCCGCCGTAAAGGCACAGATTGCCAAGGCCAAGACCATGGGAATCAGCGCCTTTGTTGTGGATTGGTACGGCGACCGCCAGCCCTTCATCGATCAGAGCTATGCGCTTGTGCAGTCCGAGGCCGCCAAACAGAACTTCAAAGTGGCCATGATGTACGACGAATCGAACGCCGAAGACGGAGCCACCGACGAGGCTCTGGCCGACCTCACCATGTTCCACGAGACCTACCTGTCGGCCAAGGGGGCCGGTAGCCAGGCCTACCTCACCTACCAGGGCCGGCCCGTCATCTTCATCTTCCCCACTGCCCGCCATACGGACTGGGCCCGCATCCGCACCTTGGTTGATCGCTGGCCGGTTCCGCCACTCCTGATTCAGGAGAATCTTCCCGGCCCCGATGCAGCCGCATTCGATGGCTTCTACGCCTGGGTGCAGCCGGGCGAAAAAGGCTGGGCCCCCGACGGCAGCAATTGGGGCGAAACGTACTTAAACAACTTCTACGAAACCATGCGTTCCAAGTATCCCGACAAGATCATCGTCGGCGGCGTGTGGGCCCAGTTCAACGACGTCAAGGCCTCGTGGGGACTGAACCGCCATATTGCAGCCCGCTGCGGCCAGACCTTCACCGACACCGGCAACCTGTGGCACAAGTATTTCCCACCCGACCAGCTTCTCCCCTTCGTCATGATCGATACGTGGAACGACCACGAAGAGGGAACAGCGATTGAAGACGGGATCCCCTCGTGCGCTCCGGGGACGCAAACCCCGGCGGCGACGGTTCCGGCAGCCAATTCCCGGTAGACTCTGTGACATGGCGAGGCTTCCGCTGGCGAAGATGAAATACCGGCGGGTGCCCCCGGTCTCGCACATCTTTCCAAACCCAAATGAGGGACCGGGGGCACCCTCAACGCAATAAGATTCTTCGTGAAACGGGGCCGCCCGCCACAAAATGCGAATCGGTTCTGTGTAACCGTCAATCCGGACACAAAGCGTCCTCGTCCTCGCTTCATTTCGGAGGGAGCAGGGGCCTTCCAGGCCCCTGAAAGCAGCAGCTAGATAAGCGGCATTCAGGCCCGTGCCTCATTTCCGCGCAAGATGCAGAGGGCGGGTGGCGCAGGTCCGACCATCCACAAAAGATCGGGTGCCCCCATGTCTCGCGTTTGAGACTTGGGAGACCCCGAATCTTTACCCGCCTCCTGTTTGTTTTTCTATTTCATTTCGCCTGAATCACGGGCAATCCGCAAGCTACCACTAAGCAAATGGTTGAATTGTCTTCAGCCCAACGCGTCGCGGCGCTCCGCCAGACCCCCTATCCCGGTCTTCGCCCTTAATGGCAGGAATGCATCGTAGCCTTCGAATTCCCCATTTTTCTTACGCTCCGTTTGCAGGGAATTTCGCATCGCCGGCGCACAATCCATCTAGATCGGTTTTACAAGATGCCGAATTCGGAAAATTTCGGCCCTCGATAGGCCCTTTTCCTGAAGAAAAAGGTGTGTTGAACCCAAGGNNCAGAAACCGCTTTTTTTTATTTTTTTTGGGAACTGGATCCAGCGGGTAGCCCACGACTGACCATCCCAGAAGATCGCGTGCGCCCTGTCTCGCGTTGAAGACGTCGGAGACCAAGAACCTTCACCCGCCTCTGTTCGTTTTCCATCTCGTTCTGCTCGAATTACCGGCAAACCGGACAGAACGGATCGGGCGAAGGGAAAATCAGCCGCAGTTCCTTCCGCTTCGGTTAGGATGACAGCGACTTTCGGGGTTGTTGGTGTATCGCAACAAAGCTCTACAGTTTTTGAGTTTTCGCTGCCTGCCTAGCCCCCGGCGGAGAAGAACCGCTTGCATGTAGCCCTTCTCCGTCCCCCCAGGGAGCCTCGACGCGGGCGCGCTTGCTGCGCCCGCTAGCTTGATGGCCCGTTCACCTGATCTACGGTCCCAGGCTCGCCGGCGTGCACGGGTTATAGCCCAGCGTCGACGCCGTTACCGGCGATGGCGGGTTGGGCGGCGTCGCCCACGGCTCCCCTGCGAAGTCAAAGAAGTCCAGCAGGTTGGGCTGCGCGGCGTCGCGGGCCGTCAGGCTCACATTCGGCCCGAGGAAACGATTCTCAACGAACTTGATGATGGCCGTGTGGTCCATGGGAATGTGCGAGACGTAATGTCTGCGCGTGAACGGCGAGACCACGAAGTTCGGAATCCGGAAGCCAATCTGCGCTCCGAATCCGTTCACCGCTGCCGCATCGTCTGCGTGTGCGCCCGGCCATGTAGAGTCCAGGTCGCAATGCGTGGTCGGCACTACGGGATCGCCGGGAGCCGCGGCCGTCGGCACGCACGGAATATAGCTGTCCGGGCTCACCGACACCGACCCAATATCCGGAATCGTCCCCAGAGACTTGTCGGTGAAGTCGTTCGAGTGCCCAGGAACCGGCGGCACATGGTCATACGGGCCGCCGCCTTCGTCGTAGCCGAAAAAGAAGACCGAGTCATTCCACGACGGGCTATTCATGAACGCATTTACAACCTTCGATACCTGCGCTTGCCCAGCCAGGATCGATTGTCCTGATCCAGGGTGCTCGTCGTTATTTGCGTACCCTGCCTCGATGAACGCGAAGCTCGGCAGTGTGCCGTTCGTCAGGTCGGTGTAGTACTGCGCCAACGGCGCGATGTGAGTCGGGTCCACGCAGAACGAGTTCGACGCGTCCCCTACCACGCTCGAGGGCTGCAGAGTTCCAGGGCAGGTGCCGGTCGGGTTCTCGCGCAGGAAGTTGAACGAATAGCTCAGGCTGCCAAAGTCCGTCGCTGGGAACTTGGCGTATGCGGATTGCCCCTGGCACTCATCTTCGGTCTCGCAGAAGCCTTCCGTCACCGTGTAGTAAATCTTCCAGCTGACATTGGCCGCCTGAAGCTCATTGAAGATGGTCTTGATGGCTAGCTGAGACAGCTTGTCGTCTCCACCCGGATCCTGAACCAGGCCCTGCGTCGTGCCGCCCGTGAATGTCGCAATGCGGTTGTCGATGCTCTTGCTGGCCACCGGCGAGAACCACCGGTCTGAAACCGCAAACTGCGATGCCATGTAGTAGTAGTAGTTGAGGAAGCCTTCGTCGTAGTAGCCCATGGCACGCTGACCTGCCGTGTCGGTGAAGCTGCCCGAGCATTTGCCCGAATTGGCGCAACTGGTTGCGAAACCTTCCGCCGTGTGCACAAAGCCATCCATCCGGATCGGACGCGCGGTCGTGAAGTCATACCGGTTTACGTCGCCGTAACTCGATTCCCAGGCAGAACTGTCATCGTCGATGCAGGTGCTTGCGAACTTGTAGAGCGAGAACGAAGTGCCCTCGTTATTTACGTTGCTGATCTTTTCCAGCTTGTCGTCAATGCCGTCCACCGTGTAAGTCTTGCCGTCGTCGCCCACATTCCAGCCCTGGGCCTCACGATAGGGATTCAACATTCCAAAGTAGGCATCGAAGCTGTGATTCTCCTGCAGCATGAAGATCACGTGGTTGATTGACTGAACGCTGCCTACCGCTACGGTCGCGGTTGCCGTCGTGGTGCCGCCAGCTCCTGTTGCTGTGGCCGTGTACGTGGTCGTGGCATTCGGAGTCACACTTTGCGTTCCCCCGGTTGCAGCCAGCGTGTAGGTGCTGTTGTCTGAACCGGTGACCACGACCCCCGTCGCATTGGCCGCCACCACCGTCAAAGTGGATGAGCCTCCCAGGTTGACGCTTGTCGGGCTCGCTGCGATCGTCACCGTCACTGCGGGCAAAGGATTAACTGTGACAACCGCGGTTGCCGTCGCTGTTCCTCCGGCGTTGGTCGCATTCACCGTGTACGTAGTGGTTGCTGCCGGCCCCACGACTTGTGTGCCGCCTGTTGCCGCCAGCGTATAGTTGCTGCCGTCCGACCCCGTCACCGCCAGCTGCGCCGCACCTGCCGCCGTCACTGTCAATGTCGACGAACCTCCGGCATTGATCGTCGCGGGATTCGCCATGATCGTTACGGTCGGCAAAGGAACAGGCGCGGTCACAGTCACCGTCGCCGTGGCTGAAGCCTTCCCGCCCGCTCCGGAAACGTTCACCGTATAGGTCGTGGTTGCTGCGGGGCTCACCTTCTGCGTGCCGCCCGCCGCCGCCAATGTGTAGCTGCTGCCGTCAGTGCCGGTCACGGCCACCTGCGTGGCATTGGTCGCGGCCACCGTCAAGGTGGACGAACCTCCGGCCGTGATCGACGTGGGATTTGCCCCGATCGTCACAGTTGGCGCAACGGGAGCCGCGGAAACCGTGATCGTGGCTGAGGAAGACACACTGCCCCCTGTTCCGGTCGCGTTTACCGTGTACGTTGTCGTCGCAGAAGGGGTGACGGACTGTTTTCCGCCTGTTGCCGACATTGTGTAGCTGCTACCGTCTGACCCGGTCAATGTGACTTGCGTCGCATTGGTTGCCGTGACAGACAGCGTGCTCGATGTCCCTGCCGTAAGCGAAGCGGGGCTGGCGGTGATGCTTACTGCTGGCTTATCGGCCGGTGGCGCGCTGACGCTTGTTCCACTACCACCGCATCCGTAAAGGACGGCCAGGAGGGGAAGCATCAAAACCATGGGCAACTTGCAAGCACAGCAAAGAGAAGACAGACGACTGCTCGCCTTCATTGAGTTTTCCTCATCAAATTGTCAACGTGCAAAATTTCGATCTTTCAGAGGGGAGCTCTGAACCTTTCAAGCCGGACCCCGCTCAGGCGGAAAATAGGATCGGTAAGGAGCGGTATGCAGCTCGTGCCGAGTGTTTGTACAGTCCTTCAGGAGAATCCCCAGACTCCTGAACGTGCGGCACGAGGGCCCAGTTGTCTTACTACTCTACATAAGTTTGATGCGCACGCGTCAGGCCGATTGCCTGTGCAAGAAAAATCATTGGTACCCAACAGAAGAGTTACTCCACCATATCGAAGAGTTATGGCCTCCGGGCAGCCCGCAATAACTTGCGAGATGGCGCTTGCGCAAGCTGAGCTACCGCATTGCCGTCACCAGTCGTCGGTGGAATTGGCGCCTGACCTCCGGGGCAGGACTTATCAGAACCCCGCGCCAGACGCGGTCGCGGATAGCGTCTCCGCGAGAAATCGGGAAACCAATCTTACCGCTTAATGCTTTCCAGAGTTAGCGGCGCCAAAGCCCGGCAATCTCCCCTGCCAGCCTGCGGGCTTTCGCTAAGAAGCCATCTGAAGAGATTCACCTTTGGTGAAACCGGCGCCAGGCTGTGTGGATGCCTGTAGGGTTCGCCGCGCAAAAAAATGACCCTCCGGCAAGGCCGGAGGATCCGATGGTTCTTTCCCCGTTTGCGGTCGTCAGACGATCTACGCCGCTTCGGTGGCCTTGCCGTTCTGGTAGTTGGTCTCGGCCTGCACGCCCATCATTCCCACCTGAGGAGCAAGCATGGCCGGGAAGCGATGAACCCGGCTGATGATCGAGAGCGGCCGGCTGCGTACTTCGTCATACACACGCCCCACATATTCGCCCAGCACGCCAATGCTCAGCAGCAGCAGTCCGCCGACAAAAAACACAGTCGACGCCACACCCAGACCCACGGTCGCTACCGAAGTCTTGACGAAGAACATTGAACCCAGCAGCAGAACTGACATTGTGCAGGCGAACATGAAGAGCGCAAAGGAGAGGCGGAGCGGCTTGTAGCTGAAGCTGGTAATCGCGTCCATCGCATACTTGATGCGGCTGATGAACGACAGCTTGCCATCGCCGGCGAGCCGATCTTGCCGGTCGTAGTAGACAACCTTGTTCCGATAGCCGACCCAGGCCCGCAGTCCGGGCAAATAGCGGTTCCGCTCGCCGAGTGCATTCACTGAATCCACGCACTTGCGGCTCATCAGGCTGAAAATTCCGGCATTCAGAGGAATCGGGTAGTCGGAAAGGCTTCCCAGTAAGCGATAGAAGAGTGGGAAAAGGGCGGCCAGAAGCTTGCGGCTCTCCTGCCGGCTTCTGCGCACCGCGACAACCACCTCGGCGCCGTCCCGCCATGCATCGATCAACTGCGGAAGCACCTCGGGCGGGTCCTGGAAATCGCCATCCATCAGGATCACAGCGGCGCCGTGCGCGGTCTGAAGTCCCGCGGAGATCGCGCCCATGTGGCCCCAGTTACGCGACAATTCAACGACTACAACGTGAGAATCCAAGGTTTGCAGCCCTCTCAGAATTTCGAGAGAGGCATCTGAAGATCCATCATTGACGTACACGACTTCCCATTGTGTGCGAGCGCCTTCCATTGCGTTCGCCACAGCCTCGTGGAACTTAACGATTAGTTCCTCTTCGTTGTAAATGGGGACGACCACCGATACCATATGTGACTCCTGACTTGCGAATTCTTAGTGACCCAAGGCTTTGTTTTGTTACAGTCTTTCCACTTAAATGAAGCCGGTACAGAGAAAATTCAGAGAATTACGTTGTACATCATTCTGGCATTGCCTGGAAAACCCGAACCCGCCATTTGACCTCGGAGGGAGTTAAGACTACCACGTAACGGGTGCTGACATGTTGAGTCGCCAGATTTTTCTCGTGATCGAATACCTGCATGTCGTATTCAACCTTGTCTGTCATCTCAATCGAAAGCCCTTCCGGTGAATAGAACACAATCTGAAGGTCGTGCGATACATCCTGGTAATGGGTATGAAGTCCGAGTGCTGCCTGTTGCTTGATTGTTTCCTTCAGCTTGTCTTTCGACGTTCCCACAAAATCCGCGTCCAACAGATCCGTCCGGTTTTGATTCAGGGCTGCACTGAAACTCTTCCATGCTTCCAGATAGTCCCGAATCGCTCCCGTCTTCGTTTGGTCCTGTAACTCACGCGGTCCTGTCAGTTTAACCGGTTCTACACGCAAAGATGACTGCGAAAACAGAAAGGTTGGTATCGTTAGGAAGATTAAGGCGATGACCAAAGTTTTCATGGTGATCATTTCCCCAATCCAATCTGGTTTCCCATCACCACGCCGCTGGCTACAGAGATGGTCGCGCCCGTGTGAACCGGCATCTCAACCTCGGCAATACCGCGCTTGATCGGCACATCCACCGTCGATAGACCGCCATGGAAAGTTTCGGTGAAGGTGACGATGGTTCCGTCCGGTACCGCGTTGCCGCTGCAGTCTTTCACCGGCTCAGTGGCCACATCCACTTTCGGCCCCGCCTGCTTTGCCGTCATTTTCAGCCCGCAAGGATCTCCGGGAACCTGCCGGATCACCCGCGCACTCGAAATGTCCCCAACCCGGGCGACAAATTTGTCGTTCCCCTGTTGGCCCGTCGAATCCATCGCTGTCCAGGCTGAGCCGTCCTTCGTCGTCTCCGTGCGCTTTTGCACGGCGCCTGAAGGCGTAGTCAGCTCAAACGAAACGGGAGCGGGCGTTACGATCAAATTCTTGTATGCGTCCAAAACGTAGACCGCCCCGGTGATCCCCGCATGCAGGCTCACCGGAAGCCGCGAAGGCTTCGCCAGGAAAGTCACATCCGCGGGTTGGGCCGCCGGAACCACTTCGAACCCTTCGCTTTCCGTTGCCGAAGCCCCGGAAACAATCGCCAGATAATGGCCTGCGTTATAGAGCGATCCGGCCGCAATCGAGGCGGTACCACCCAGTTCCACATCCTGCTTTAACGCCTGCCCGGGCCCAACAATAAAAAGGGTGCCTTTTCCGCTGCCGCTCAACTGAATCGAGAAGGCGCTTCCGGCTTCCACGGTCTTGGGAACTGTGATCGCGCCGCCCTGGCCGAGAGCCATTTGGCCCATCGCGACGGTCAAGCCGCCGAAAAGGACTGCAAGTCGCACAGTCACTGGGGCCCTCCCGCGGTATAGCTCGAAATCACGGTGCGCTGGCTGCTGATGTTCTTCGCCAGATCCTCGGGAATTTTGACCTGGAACGGGACCGGCGTCTGCGGCAACAGAGCCTGATCGACATATTGATCGGCCACCCAGACCACATTGCCGTTCCCGTCGTAGAACGTGCCAAGAACGTGCGCCACATTCACGGTGCGTCCGCTCTGGTTGATCAGCTGTCCGGTCAACGACGGATCCGGCGCCGGGTTCAGCTGCTCATTGACAATTTCAATCACTGGATCGGCCGAGGCCGCAATCAGTGACGACGAGGGATCCATGAGGATGTTGCCCACTTCCGACAGCGATACGCCAGGGAACCGAATCAGGAATGGCGTGACCTGCTTGGGCAAAAGCAGGTGCGAGATCTTGTCGAAACTGCCTTCCGTCGCGATGGTCGCCCGCGTCTTCGAGAGCAGCGTGGCGCTGACGCCAACATAGGCGGGAACTACGTCTTCGTTCAACAGCTCTCCCAGGATGACCACGCCTTCGGCGCGTTCCACCGGGTGCATGTCCACGATTTTGATGTGCGGTGCTTCCACATCCTGCGCGCCCCAGTCGTCGCCGCCGCCGCGGTAGATCACATCCCAGCGCAGGTAATTCACCGCCATCACCTGTGCCGGCACAACCGGCTCTTTCACGAGCGGCCACTCAACCTCCCAGCGGCTGCCGTTCTTCACCACGTGTACATCGCGCGTGGTCACGGAACTGCCCACCACCGTGGCCCAGTTGAGCTTCAACCGCATGTCCGCTTCACTGTCCGACGCGTGCAATGGCCGAATGTCAACCTTGTTCACCGTTGCGTAGGTCAGCAGGCTCGGCGAGTATCCGGTCAAATCGTGCTGAAATTGCTGTTCTGAGAACTGTGCCTTGTTGGCCAGGCTGTCATAGGCTTTCTGCCAGGCCTGGGCGCGGATCTGGTCGCCGAGGTTTTCGACGGCCGCCTGCGGTGTCGACGAGGAGCGAAGTACGGTTTGCGCGCCCGCGTAATACGTGGCTGACGGACCTGGATAGAGGGTTCCGATCACGATCAGAATCACGGTGGCTACGGCAAGAACTGCAGCGAGAAGGCGTCCACTGTTCACGAGACCAGTCCTCCGTGCACGAGATCTTGTTCGTCGGCTACAGTTTCGTCGGCATCCTCATCGTTTCGCCTCTTATTCGGAATGAAGACCACCAGGATTGCCAGTAGGCTGCTGCCGAAAGGAAGCGTTCCCCACATCAGGCCCTGCCAGCTGGGAGGAACCTGGGGTGCATTCAGCGGCGTGGCTGGCGGAATGCCGTCCTTGCCCCAGACGGTAATGGTCCGGTCTTCCAGTGTGTCCACTGGACGCCACCCCGCGAACGCGAGCAGAGCGTCGTAATACGGATCGCGCACCAGAATCCACTTCAGCCCATAATGATCGGCATGGCCAAGCATGGCGCGCAACGCATCGAGGCCATTTTCGCCAAAGCCCTTCGAATTGCTGAGCGCTCCAGCTCCGTGCTGGGTCAACTCGGGGAGCATACGGCCCGAGTTCCATTCCCCGTCGACGCTGTCTGCCTCGGACAGCGTGCCAAGCCTGGCGAGTTTGTTGCCGAATCCCAACGTCACATATCGATATTGGTTGTGACCATCCCGGCTAAGCCAGGCCGCAGCCGATTCAACCTTGAAATCCTGAGCGTCCGGTGGATGGATCGTCGACCACGCGGCGCCGAGTGCGCACGAAAGAGCTCCAGCAACGGTGAGGCCCACGACTGCCTTCATTCTGAAACGATCGTAGAGTTCAGCCGCCAGGAGTCCCACAAACGGCAGGGCCAGCAGCGTGGCCCAGTAGCTAAAGCGCTCCATCGTCAGCACTTCGAAAGCGCGGCCGAGGATAATGCGCGCCGCGGGAGTCGTTCCACCAATGCCGCAGAGGAAGGCCACCCAGAATCCAATGAGCAAGGGGCGAAGCCGAGCCACCATCGAACCGCGCATGAAGATGAACGGCAACGCCAGAACCAGGGCCCCATAGGGAACGATGAAGTAGTTGATGCCCCATTCAGGGCTCAGAATGTAGTTCGCGCGGCTGGCATGCGGAATCGGCATCTGCGTTACGGGGTAGCGGATCAGCGCGATCCAGAAGGGGAGCAGCACGATTGCAATTGCCGTGCCGACGACCACCGCCATGGCAACCGTCCGCACCACGAAGGTCGGAACCTCAATGCGTTCGCCGTTTTCCTTGTCGAAGAACACCAGCGCCAATATCGGCAGCGCAAAAAAGATGGAGCCAAACAGAAGCGTCGCATGGTGGGCCGCCGCGGCCGCTGCAAACAGCACCGCCGCCTTCAAAAACGAGCGCTTGCTGCCGAATCGGAGCCACTCGTACATGTAGGGCAGGCCGTTCAGGTAGATCGGGGCCGCTGAAGTCGTGCCGAGCTGACCGGCGCAATAGACCAGAAAGCTCTCAGAACCCAGAAACACGCTGGCCAGCGCTGCAATCGACGCCGCCCGAGGGTTCACCCACAGCAGCGAGAAACGGTACACACCCACGGCCAGAAGCACGATGGCCACAAACTGCACAGCCATGTAGGCCATGTCGAGGCCGAAAAGGTGCGAAAGAATCGCTACCCACTGCTGCGGCAGAGGCGGATACGTTGTCTGCGAAAACCCTGCGTACCACTTGGGATTCCAAGGATTGAACCAGTGATGAACGTAGTGCGACGCGAAGAAAATATGGAAATTGGTGTCGTAGGACTTCAACGGCAACTTCATCAACAGGAGAGGGAGATGGACCGCCACCGCCGCCATGATAATCAGGCTCATCGGAATGGGCCGCGACGAAGGTGCGCTTGAGGGAGCGTTCTGCACAATTGCCTCACGAAAAGGGATGGTGACTTAACCCGGACTTAAGGCGCCGGGTTCGTTGAAAGGCCGTTCAAACACAAATGGCGTTCACTGCTGAAAGGACGCGATTAAGAAGCTCGCGCAGAACGCTCCATGTGCTCTGATTGTTCGATTCGAAAATAGGGAGTCATGGTTGCTTCATCATAGGACTTGTCTGCCCTCCAATCCACTCGTAAATTACCCTCGGCCTTAAAAAGTACACAGGGTCGATTTTCGGGCAGATTTCAGCGATCCGAGATTTCCGCCAGGTGAGATTACAAAATCCCAACCGAGCAGTCCGGTGCGGAACTTAAACCGTTCCATCCCAGCAGTTACTTTAGAGTGTACTACTGGATTACCAAAGGTTTTATTCGCCGACGGCTTTATAATCGGAAGAGTTCGAGAATCCATGCCGGAGCCACAAATTTTTGCCGTCCGAATCCCTTTTGGGCCTATTGACTTCCTGGTATCCCTCTGCGCCCAAAAGTGTGCTTAAGAGCCAACATTCGAGCACTTTTTCGAATCTAATAGCTTATCGTGAATACAGCCGGTGACGCCTTTGCTTGTTAGACTTGACCCCCTGAAGATTGCATTGGCCCTTTTGATTCTCTCAAGGCCGTTCTGCGCGCCTGCGCAAGAGTACAGCGTCGGCGGGCAGGCGGCGCCCAGCCCCCAGGCGCCCGCCGCTCAGAAGCAGGCCGCGCCCAAGCAGGGCGATCAGCAATTGGGGTGGGGTTCCAATATTCAGAATGCTCGTCTTGGCCGCGCCGCGGAGTTGGCGCTGAAGCAGGGCAATCGCGTCCAGGCCCTCGAATTCGCCCGAAAAGCCTCGCAGGCCGCACCCAACGACCCCCAACTCTGGTTTCTTCTGGGATATGCGGCCCGTTTGAACGGGAGCCTTCAAGAATCGGCCAATGCCTACGGAAAAGGCCTCAAAATCACCCCATCCTCGCTCGAAGGGCAATCCGGGCTGGCGCAAACCTATGCCCAGCAGAACAGGGCGGATGAGGCTCAGAAACTCCTGCATGAGATCGTTGAAAAGGATCCCAGGCGCCGGGGCGACACCCTTCTGCTTGGCGAACTTTACATGCGGGCCGGCGACTTCAACACCGCCGTCGATTGGCTGGGAAAAGCGGAGCGAATGGGCTCGGAAGCCCGCTCGGAGCTCCTGCTGGCCATCTCGTACCAGCGCCTGAACCAGATGGACCAGGCCAACCACTATCTTCAACTGGCCGAGAAGCACGCACCGGACAACCCGGAAGTGCGGCGATCGATGGCAGGTTACTACCGTGAGTCCGGCAACTACGATCAGGCCATCGATGCGCTCAAATCGATCCGCAATCCCAAGCCGGACGTTGTTGCCGAGCTGGCCTATACCTACCAGCTGGCCGGCAAGCCGTCGGATTCCGCCCGGCTTTATACGCAGGCGGCCAATGCGCTGCCCAAAGACATTACGCTGCAGCTTTCCGCGGCCCAGGCCGAGGTTGCCATTGGCGCCATCGACCAGGCCAACTCATTCCTCGACCGCGCGGCGAAGATCGATTCCAACCAATACCGGCTGCATGCCATCCGCGGAGAAGTCGCGCGTATCCAGGAGCACAATGAAGACGCGGTGAAGGAATACAACATCGCGCTGGCCAATCTGCCCAAGGAGCCGACCGAAGGACCGCTCTACGGCATTCAATTGCACGTCAACCTGATGCAGGCCTACAAAGACCTCGGCGACGATGCTTCGGTCGAGCGCGAGTTGAAGATTGCTCAATCCCAGATCGGCGCCGTCGACGTTCAGGGTTCCGGACGCCTTGGCATGTTGAGGCTTCGCGCACTCATCAAATTGAGCGCCAACGATCCCGATGGTGCCTTGAGCGACATGAAGGAAGCGCTCGCTCTGAATGCTCACGACCGGGACAGTCTGCAGCTCGATGGCGACATTCTTATGAAGCTGGGGCGCACAGAGAACGCGATCACTGTCTACAGCGAGATTCTCAAAGCCGACCCCAACAATCGCGGCGCTCTCACTTCGCTCGGTTACGCTTCGCGCGTGGTCGGCCGCGACAAGGACGCCGAAAAGTATTTTCAAAAACTGGCCCAGGTCGACCCTGGGTATTACGTGCCGTATCTTGCCCTCGGCGATCTTTACACTTCGCGCAAGGAGTTCCCCCAGGCGCAGGAACAGTACAGCAAGGCCTATGCGCTGGCGCCCAAGCGGTCTCCGATTCTTTCTGGCGGCATGAACGCGGCCATTGAGGCGCACGACTTTCCTCTTGCCGGCACCTGGCTTGGCCGTGTGACCGCCGATACCGAAAAAGATCCGCAGATTCTTCGGGAAAAAGAGAGATACCTGAGCTTCGTGAACAAGTTTCAGGAGTCGGCAGACGCCGGACGTCTGGCGATTAAGGTGTTGCCCCACGACCGGGACGTCATGGTGTATCTGGGCTACGATCTCCTCCGTTTGAATCAGGACGACGAGCTGCTGCAGCTAACCACGCAGTATATGGACACCTTTCCCAAGGAACCGGACATCGCCCTCCTTCAGGGCTATGTTCACAAGTCGAGAGGGCAGGACGATCTGGCCGTGCAGGATTTCACCCTGGCCCTGCAACGCGATCCGAATGTCGTAACTGCCTACGTCAACCGGGCATATACACTGAACGACCTGCACAGACCCAAGGACGCTGCGAGCGACTTTGAAGCAGCGATCAAACGAGAGCCCGGCAATGGCGAAGCGCATTTGGGCCTGGCCTACGCTGACCTCGAGATGGGGAGGTCCCAGGCCTCGCTGCACGAAGTGGACCTGGCCGAGAAAGTCCTGGGTGATTCGAAAGATCTGCACTTGATCCGGGCGACGGCTTACGGCCGCCAGGAAATGCTCACGAAGGCCGCCAACGAGTATCGCGCTGCCTTGAAGTTTGCACCCGACGACGGCGTCATTCACCTCGGCCTCGCCAACGTCATCTTTGCCCAGCGCCGCTACCATGACGCGATTGCCGAACTGGAAATCGCCCTGAAAGATTCGCCGGATAACGGTGAAGTCTATGCCTTGCTTGCGCGCTCCTATGCTGCGCTCGACGATCGCAATCAAGCTCTCAAATACGTCGACCTGGCCGAGCAGCAGATCGGCAAGCCCGTCGCCCCGCCGCCTGATCAGCACACGGGCAAGAGCCTGCCGCAAGAATCGCCGGCCTCCACAATCTATGTATCTACGGGCGAAGCCCTAAGCATGCTCGGCGAACATGCCGCTGCCATGGTGCGTTTCACGAAAGCACTCGCGTCGCCGCGCGCTGACCGGGTCGGTGTACGGTTGTCCATCGCCGGCTTGATGGCGCAGCAGGGCCACGCCGACGACGCCGAACGGCAGGTCGCCTTGGCGCAGATGGAAGGCGAAGCGGGAGAGGCCGAACTCCCCACCGGCCGCCAGTACATTGCCGCGGCCGATGTGCTCCGTTCGCTCCACGATTATCAGTTGTCCGAGGCTTACCTTGGCCGCGCCAAGGAAGCCGGCGCGCCTGACGCGGCTGTGCGCATCGGATTGGCCAACAGCTATCTTGCCATGGGCGATACCGCGCGGGCCCGCGGCGAACTGGCGGCTGTGAACGCAACCGCCGATTCAACCCCTGAATACCAGTACCTGCTTACCAAGGCCAATATCTATCGCCAGGAGCATCACGACGCCCAGGCCCTCACTTCGTTCGCGCAAGCTTCGAATGCCGAGGGCGAAGATCAATCCGCGGAACAGTCTTTGCTCCAGGCCGGAGCCAACGAAGGCCTTCGTCTCACCCCGGTGCTGAGCACGCTTTCCTACTTCTCCGTAGACCCAATCTTCGAAGACTCCACCGTCTATGTCCTCGATGCCAAGCTCGACGCCTCCGTTGCCGTGCCGCCGACCGACACGTCCAAGCTGCCTCCGCCGCGCTCCTCCGTGCAAACGCAGTGGACTGACGCGTATCACGTGCATCTGGCGCATCTCCCCACCATTGGCGGCTTCTTCCAGATCCGCAACGCGCGCGGCCAAATCTCGGTCCCCGCGCTCAACTCCGTCGTCAACCGCGACACCACCGATTACACCTTCAACGTGGGCTTGAGCCCTACCGTCAATCTCGGCCGCAATACCATCACCCTCAACGGCGGAGTTCAGGAGATTATCCGTCGCGATGCAGATTCTCCTGTGGCGTTGAACCAGAACCTGTTCCGGCTCTTTGGCTACGTGTCCACCAGTTCGTTTTTCAATGCGATTTCCGTAAGCGGCTTCGTCATTCGCGAGACCGGGCCCTTCACCGACAGCAACCTCCATTCCACCGCGGTCAGCAGCGGGGTCGACTTCCGCGTGGGCGCGCCCTGGGGCAGAACCGCATTTGTCACCGGCTGGGGCGCGAGCGATCAGCAATTCTTGCCCTCGGCCTACGAAAACTACTTCACGTCCATGTATGCGGGTCTCGAACGGCGTTTCGGCGAACGGCTCGACATTCGGGCAGTTGCCGAAGACCTGCGTGCCTGGCGCATTGTCGGCCCCAACTCCGGTATCGCCCAGAACCTTCGCCCGGCGGGCACCGTGGATTTCAAAGTTACGCGCAACTGGGCTGTCCAGGGCTCAACCAGCTACTCCAGCACGCGTAGCTTCCACGTCTACGATGCTACCCAGAATGGACTTTCTGTCTCCTACGCGCGTCCCTTCGGCCGCAAGTACAACGACGATTCCGGAGAACTCGAGTTGAAGTATCCGATCCGGTTTTCAGGAGGAATCCAGGAGCAGACGTTCATCAACTTTACTGGTGGTAAGACCACGCAGTTCAGGCCGTATATCGGCATTAGTCTATTCTGAAGGCGGAAATCGATGAAAATCTGTCTGGTCGCAACATTCCCTCCCAGCGGGCGGCAGTTGAATGAATACGCATTCCATATTGCGAAGGAACTTCAACGCAATCCCGATGTCGAGTTGACGATTCTGGCCGACGAGCTGGCCGACTACGACTTCGCTACCGATGAACATGGCAACCCCATCAAGGTGAGCGA
>PLTV01000380.1 GCA_003164635.1 Acidobacteriaceae bacterium | reverse complement strand
AGAGACGATTCCAATTGTTGACGCCCGGCGCAACCCACGTCTCCAGGCCAGCCTTTGTGAAGGGCTCAATCAGCGAAGTGAAATCCGGCTCCGCATCGTAGCGCCACGACACAGCAATCATGTCTTTCGGCAAAGTCGGTACCAGGTCCGGCGAGTTCACCGCAATATCCCCCCAGAAGAGCAGTTGCTTATGATTCGGCACAAGCGCGGTATGAATCTGATTGAGAAAGTCAATGTACACCGCGCCCAGTCCCTTATCTTTCACGACGTCGCGCGAGCGGCCCAATCCCAGTTCGAAGGTTTCATCTGCGCCAACGTGCGCATACGGTCCCGAAAATACCTTGGCAAGTTCCCCAAACCACTCCGCAATCTGCGGCAATGTCTGCGGGTCACCCGGCGCCAGCACCGCCCCGTGCGGCGTCTCCGCCAAAGGGGAGTACTGCTCAAACTTCAGTACATTGTGCAAGTGCCCAAAGGCTTCCTGCTCCGGGATCACAGTAATGTGATACTGCGCTGCATACTCGACCAGATCCTTTGCTTCCGCAGGCGTCATCGAGCCGCCGGGAAACGCGGCGACCGGCGTNNTTCGGGATCGGCCCGCGCGACCAATCGTCCGACAATCCACGGTGCGCCATCGCCGGCCAATCGCGAAGAGTCGGCGCCAGCAGCACGGAATCTTTGCCAGTACCGCGAATCAGTTGCTTCACCGTCTGCGCGCCATAAAAGATGCCGGCCGAGGTTTCTGCGATCACTGCCACCCCGCCCTGGCCGTCGGGCACAATCACGTACCCTTCATCGTGCATCGCCGGATCGAAACTCAAGTGGTGCTGCTCGAGCAAAGTCTTCGCCGGATCGGTATTGGCGCGTTCCAGCCGGATGAAAGGTGCATCCTTCTGTACCTGGCGCTTGCCCAGGCTCTCTTCGGTCAGATCCTCTGCCGCAAATCCGTCTTCCGCCCCGCCCGCCGCAACAAAGAATCCCAGTCCCCCTATCGGAATCACGTCGACCGAAACGCACTCGCGCGGCGCCGGAATCAAATGCAGATCCGCGCAGGCGAACTGGGTTTGCGCGGCTTGTCCAACCACGCTGGTTGCTGCAACGAACGAAAGAATTCCGAAGGGAAGAAGACGCATGGGGACTCCCATAAAGGGTTGGCTTCCTAGCTCCCAGCCTATCATCGCGGCGCTGCGCGAACCGTTGCGCGCGCTGGACGGCTCTTCCCCGCTCGGATCCCGCCTACCGCAAGCTCTTCAGCGCTGGGTAAAGCTTTCTCCATTCGGCGTACCCCGCCTGATAAGCTCCCCCGTCGCGCGCGTCCGGTTCGATGCGCTGCGCAACCTCGATCGCCTGTGCACAAGCCACATCCAGATTCTGCCAATGACCCGCGCCCACGCCCGCCATCAATGCGCAGCCGAAAGCGCCGCCCTCTTCCGCCGTCAGCACTTCTACGGCGTGCCCATAAATCCCAGCCTGAATCCTGCGCCACAGCGGGCCACGTGCCCCGCCCCCGCCCAGCCGAATTGCGGTCACGGGGATGCCGAGTTCGGCAAATAACGTGAACGTATCCTTCAGCGAATAGGCGACGCCTTCAAGCACAGCCCGCACAAAATGTGCTGAGGTATGCGTCGTCGAAATGCCCGCGAATGCCGCGCGCACTTGAGGATCGAGATGGGGCGTTCGCTCTCCTAAAAGATAGGGCGCCCACAAAAGGCCATCGCTGCCAGCGGCAACTTTCCTTGCCTCCTCCGTCAACTCGTCATAATTCGACCCCGCAAAAAATGTTCCCTTCAACCAGCGCAGGCTCAGACCCGCCGACTGCGTTACACCCATCACGTGCCACAAGCCCGGCACCGCGTGACAGAAAGTGTGCAACCGCCCCTTGGGGTCCTTTGTCGGAGCCGCAGTCGCAGCGAACACCACGCCCGACGTCCCGATCGTCGCCGAAACCGAACCCGGTTGCAGAATGCCCATGCCCACCGCACCCGCACCCTGGTCCCCTGCTCCCGCCACAACCGGAGTTCCCGCTTTGAGCCCCGTCAACCCTGCCGCCGTCTCGCTGATCCGCGCGCACACCTCCGGCGACTCGTACACCTTCGGCAACCACGCTTCATCAATTCCCGCCGCCTCGGCAACTTCCTTCGACCAGCGCCGGTGCGTTACATCCAGCAGCAACGTTCCCGAAGCCTCCTGCACGTCGATCGCAAACTCGCCGGTGAGGCGATAGCGTACATAATCCTTGGGACACATGATGTGCCGGATTTTGGCGAAGATCTCAGGCTGATGCGTGCGCACCCACAGCAGCTTGGTCACGGTGAAGTTGGGCAGCGCCGGATTGCAGGTGAGTTCGATCAAACGCTCGTAGCCGATTTTTTCGGTAAGCCAGTCGCACTCCGGTTGCGTGCGCGTGTCGCACCAAATCAACGCAGGCCGCAACACCGCGCCGTTTTCATCCAGCATCACAGCGCCGTGCATCTGCCCCGTTAGGCCGATGGCCGCAATCGGCTCCTGCGGCTGGGGTGCCGCTGCCAGCGCCAGGCGAATCGCCTCTTTAGCGGCACGCCACCAATCTTCAGGCTCCTGTTCGGCCCACCCTGGATGCGCGGTCTTGAACGGCTCGTGCTCGCTCGAAGCGCCTGCGATCAGCTTCCCTGCTCCGTCCACAACCACCGCCCGCGTTCCGCCCGTCCCCACATCCATCCCCAGAAACCACATATGCGTACTCTCCCTTGCTAAATCGCTTTTCCCGGCGCAAGGAGCATATCACTCCGTGCCCGTGCAGGAATAGTGAACACCATGGAGCGCCGGAAGAAGAGGCGGCCACTCCACCGAACTGCTAAAGTTACGTTGGATCGCCGACGGGAAGCCTGATTTGCGCATACTCGTACACTGCATTGCCTCGCTCGTTTTCTGTGCCGCGCTCCCCGCCGCGCCTGCGCAAAACGACCCCGCATTTCATTTCCACTTCGATAACAAACCTGGACAGTACGAGGTTGGACTCAAAGTCATTGATCAATACGATCGCTCGCGAACCTTTGACTTGGAAAGTGATGCGCCCGGTGGGCCGAACGCTATCAAGGGCGACCGCCCACTGCAGACATTGGTGTGGTATCCGGCAGACAGCACGAGTGGCCTCGCCATGACTTACGGTGACTACGGAACTCTAATCAAAACCGAAACGAGCTTCACGTCCCCCATCGATCGCGGCAAGCCTCAGTCGTTCGTCGATACCTACATGCACGGCACCACAGAAATAAATGCATGGGCCCACCGCGATGCAACCATGGCGCCTGGACACTTCCCCGTCGTGATCTATGCTCCCAGTCTGAATGCCCCCTCAACTGAAAACATCGAACTCTGTGAATACCTCGCAAGCGCGGGCTTTGTTGTAATAGCCAGCCCCAGCATGGGCGCATCGTCGCGAAACATGACCGTCGACGTTTCTGGTGCGAACGCTGAAAGCCGGGACATCTCCTTCCTCCTGGATTTTGCCGCGAGCTTACCCGAAGCGGACACGTCCAAGGTGGCGGCAATCGGCTATAGCTGGGGAGGCATGTCTGCGCTCTTCGCCGCGGCTCGAGATAAACGCATCCGTGCTCTCATCTCTCTCGATGGTTCTTTCCGCTACTCTCCTGGAACCGTCGAGGAAGCCGGCGATGTTCATCCCGATCGGTTGACCATTCCCCTTCTGGTCTTCAGTCGGGCCGAGGAGACATTGGAAACCTGGGATTCAATGCGCAAAGACAAAACCCAGTGCGGCTGCGCACCAAACGTGCTGAATGAATGGACCCATGGCGACTTGCTTCACGTGCAGTTGCTCGCCATTTCGCACATCCAGTTCAGCTCCCTGTACCAGAGAAGCGAGCGATTCAGGCAGGAAGCCTCGCGTTTCACTCCGGCAGATTACTCGTTGCAAGACGGCGCGGTGAGCTATAGCTGGATGGCCCGATATACTCTTGAATTCTTAAACGCCTACTTGAAGAAACAAGAATCCGCTGTGCTGTTTCTCAAGCGCACTCCTACCGAAAATGGCGTTCTCAGGCACTTGATGGCCGTCACCTTCCACCAGGCTTCGGCACACCTGCAATAGTTCTTCACTCCCCCAGGAAGTTGCCGCGCATCTTTCCCGCGTTTATTCCCCGCGAAGCGCTTGCACCGGATTGACTGAAGCCGCACGGAACGCCGGCAGCGTCGAAGCAACCAGCGCCAGCCCCAGCACGGCGACAGCGGCAAACACCATCACCAGCGGATCGAACGGGCTTACGCCGAAAAGCATCGACCGCAGCAGGCTTGACGCTGCGGCTGCTCCGATCAATCCGAGCACGCAACCAGTTCCCGCCAGCTTCGCTCCCGATTCCAAAACCAGCCTCACAATGCCGGCGCGTTGCGATCCAAGCGCCATGCG
>PLTV01000023.1:899-4533 GCA_003164635.1 Acidobacteriaceae bacterium | reverse complement strand
ACCGACGACTGGGCCGAACACGACTTCGCCAGCGGCGCGCAGAAGGGCAATCTGTATCCCGGCATCGTCGCCAGTCGTTACGGTCCGCTCGCCAACCTTGCCGACTTTGTTCGTAAGGGTCAACTCATGAACTACGAGGCCTTTCGCGCCATGTATGAAGGCCGGAACGCGGTGCTGTTTAATCCCGCTACAGCCGTTATTACCTGGATGAGCAATCCGGCGCAGCCCAGCTTTGTGTGGCAGCTTTATCACTACGACCTGGAGCCGAATTCCTCTTTGTTCGCGGTGCGCAGTGCCGCCGAGTTGGTTCACGTCCAATTCAATGAAGCCGACGGCGATCTGCAGGTAATCAATAACTCGCCGACTGCAATCGATGGCGCCGAAGCCAACGTCTCCATCTATAACATCGACGGCACTTTGGCGAGTCAGCAAACGGTCCCCGTGACTGCAGAGCCTGAAGCCGCGCTGGATCTCGGCCCGGTCCAGTTCCCATCCACGGTTTCAACCGTCCACTTCATCGAGCTTCAATTACTCGACTCCACCGGCAATCTGATCTCCCATAATTTTTATTGGCATGCGTTGCCAAGTAATCCTGACGATCTAACAGCCCTTAATACGCTGCCAACCGTTCCCTTGCAGGCCACCGTCGTACGCCAGGATGCGAACGGAATGAGCAATATCACGGTAACTCTTCTCAACGAGACGACTAACATCGCCTTAATGGCGCATGTGCAGTTACGTCTCCAAACATCCGGTGAGCGCGTGCTGCCGGTTTACTACGACAATAACTATGTATCGCTGGCTCCCAATGAATCGGCAACGATTAATATCCAGGCGAACCTCAGTGATCTGCAGGGTGACGATGCGCTTGTCGTCTTGGACGGCTGGAACACCACTGTAACTCCAACAACCGCGGTTGGCGTATCCATCGCTCCCAATCTTGAAGCGCAGCCCGGCTCCTGGCCTGCCACAGGCTTGCCCTTTCAAACCGTGGGACTGGAATAGGTTCTTGTCCCGCCTCAGAGAGGTAAGACGGCACGAACCTCAACCCACGCAAGGTTTCTCCCTGCCCTTTTCGCATCAGTGCGGGAGTAATCACAAGTCTTCGGTTTTTTATAAGGGACATCTAACTTATTTAGAATGTGGTTGCCAGAGACGGGATTGAACCGCCGACGGCCTTTTCAGGGCCTTAATAACTTGTACTTACAACTACTTACATGCCTTCGTGCGCCGCCTAAATACGCGGAAATACGCGTAAGACGGCTCAATCACGGGTGGGCAATCACGGGTGGAGATGCCCGACGGGTGCACGAAGTTAACGTCGCGCGCCCCGTCGGGGCCCATGCATAGATTGAGGAATGGGATCAGATTGAAGCTGCGTTGCGTCGCGCGCCATTTGCTCTAGCCCAGGGTTTTACCAGCGGTAAACGGTCAGATCGTCAAGGTACGTGGAATTCGATCCCGAACCGATTCCGTCGATCTGGAAGTTGGTCTGGAGAACATGGCCCCACCCGAGAGAGAACTTGCCATAGACCGTTTTCTCGATGGTGTGCTGGATACCATCGAATGTGATTGAGTGATAGGTGATATAGCCGGAGCTATTGCGCGAATAGGCAATCTGCACATGATGCCAGGTATTGGCAGACCAGTCCTTCGGGTTACACGCGGCGCTGCTGCGCACCCACTTAGCTTTGCCACCGGAACTGGAGCCATACTCCCAGTACCCGCTGTAACCGGAGCATTGGAACGAATAGATCATTACATCGCCATTTTCAAGAACCTGGTTTAAATCCAGTTCCATGTTGGCGAGGTTGTTCGAANNTCCGAGTACCGCTCGCCGCCGGAGCCTGAGAAATTGGTCTCGAACTTGCGAGCCGCACCGGCATGAGAAGGATTGTTCACGATGCTCATCGAGCCCCTCGACCCGCCAGGCGTGTTTGAATCATGCTCCGCTTCCCAATTGGAATTCAGCTGGATGCTGCTGATCGCCTCTGCGTTCGAAGGAATGATAAGGCCCGCCGCAGCTTCAGCACCGTCTTCTGCCCTCGCCGTGCTGTTCGTAACCGTGACCTTTACCTCTGACACGCACAGCGCACCACGCTCACCCCACGCCTTCACGTGAACCGTGTGGGTTCCAATCCCCGCCGCAACCTTCTCATTGATGGCCGTGTCGTGGGCGATAGCCAGGTCAGTGCCGTTGTCGAGCGAGTACGTAATCGAAGTCACTTTTTGCGAAGAGCAAGTTGAGGAATCCGCCGTGAGCGTGAACGGAGAAGAAACGTTGTCTCCATTGGAGGGAGAGCTGATGTCGACCGCGGCAAATGCCGGTGCGGTGAGGGTGGCGAGTGAGAAAAGGACGAATGACTTGAAGTTCATGAACTGCCTCATCGGTGGGGGTAGGCCCGTTGGTTGAAAGTTTGCACAAGCTGCCTTTCCCCTTCAATCTCTCGGAAAGGAGCTGAATATATTCGCAAATTGTGGGCTGATGTGAGCTCTATCGCGCGGACTCGTCAACCTTTTGTTCATTTTTCGGCTGGCGCGAAGGAACAGGCTTCAAACGCCGTGCCGAAATCCGATCAGAGCTTGGAACCATCGAAACCGATCTCCGATCCTATGCGGTGCATGACTGGAAATTGATTCGCAATTGCCGCGTTCATCATGCTCCAAGAAACTCTCACCGGCAGGCAACCAGTAATTGAATTCTGAGGCAATCCTTGCACGTTTACAGGGTCGACACAATCCCTCTTAAGTAAAAAACCCAAAGAAACTTTGACGATTCAGGCATCCCGGTAAATACTTCGTGCATCGTGCAATTCTTGCGTCATTTAATCAGTAAGAATTACCCGTTTCGCTCACCTGTCCGTAAGTCAGTTCTTGGAGGCACACCTATATCCGCCGAAATATGTGTAAAACGGGCCAATCACGGGTGAGGGAATGCGGGTGCAAATTGCGCGGACTAAAGTAAGGAGGTTTCATTGGTCCGGGCCGACGCTTGGTTATCTTTGCTCGCTTGCCCCTGCCTTCGTGATGGGCCCCGGAGTCGGTTACTTCGGCGGGGGCGGCGTCAGCCTTATCCTGCTAATCGTGATTTTCTTTCTATTTTTCGGAAGAGGTCGTAGCAAGCTTTAGCGGGAACNNCCTAGTGGCGATTGCTGACCAGCACACTGGTCTGGTGATGAGTGGACGAGGGTGTTTGGAGCTCTCCGTTGAGCGGTATTGCATAAAGAGCTAAGTGACCTTTCGCCGCCTGGCCGCATTCGATTTTTTAATGACTTTGCGGATCAACCAGGCCAGGACGGAGATTGCGAGCCATGCCAGCCCCGCAATGGTCAGGATGGCCGCACTGGAGTGACTGGGCAAGAAGCGCCAAGCTAGCAATGCGAATGCAATCAGCCCCAGAGTCCCCATCGCCGCCCCGATTGCATCGATGCCTGCGNNACCGCCTGGCTATCAATCCCGTAAGCACCGTTACGATGCCGCCGAAGACGAAGCGCACGGCGTAGTCCCTTAAGCGCAAGTGCTGGATTGAGGAAACATCAAGTCCGATTCTCATAGCTTCGTCCTATCGCACCCAGACAAACCACAGCCCAAAGGCAGTGGCCAGCCATACCAGCATGAGTGCCGATGTCGCAAC
>PLTV01000023.1:0-868 GCA_003164635.1 Acidobacteriaceae bacterium | reverse complement strand
CCAGCGAAACTTTTTGGACGAACGGCATCTCCGATTAATGCAAAAGCTGACACGAGCGTGCCACCAATCAGAAAGCGAAAAATGAGCTCATCCATGCGTCTGTGCTTTCAGGACTTCCTATTGTGTTTCCAATCCCTTTCGACAGCGCGCGCCATTCGCGCGGCCGCATCGCGCAGCCAATTCGCTTTCCGTTTCTTCAGGTCGTTTAGAATCCTGGTCGCTTGACCTTTCGTGCCCAGATGGACGTTTGCCGTTTCAGAACCCATCGCATGCAGGAGCATGGGTACATCTCGATGCTTAGGCAGGTTTTGAATATCGATCGGATTTGAGTCCGGAGAAAGGCGCCGGATCAGCCATGATCCTTCGATAACTTGAAACGGGTCAGGAGAGCGTATTGCAGAGCTAATCGCTTCCTCGTAGTGGGACTGACGATGCCCAATCTGGTCATTCAACCAGGAGCAGGCAGACGGCAGCATCGACTTTGCTTC
The DNA here is from genome assembly GCA_003164635.1 of Acidobacteriaceae bacterium. GTDB lineage: Bacteria > Acidobacteriota > Terriglobia > Terriglobales > Acidobacteriaceae > Telmatobacter. The sequence goes on along the minus strand of PLTV01000023.1, from coordinate 380 downwards.
TCGAGCAATAAAGCCACCGTTCCATCTGGCGATTGCTACGAACCGTTTCTGTCCAAGACTCCCCAACCCGGCTTGACGTCGAACGACTTTGTATTCCATCTTTGGGTCAGGCAGCGTCTTCTCCAGCGCATGCTTCAGGTCACGCGCAAGCGAGTGCCTGACAGTTGGCAAATGGTTTAGCTTCCCCCAAAAGTCAGAGGGCGGCTTGAAGCTGTCCGCTCCCAGTTTGTCCAGCGTTTGTTCTCGTTCGGCGAGGACGATCGGACATCCGCCTTCACGCAGTGATTGTAGATATCCGTCCAGGATGGCACCGCAACCGTCCTTAAACCTGATGGACAGGCTACCGGCATCGATCACGATCTTCAGACTTGCGGCCAAAC
>PLTV01000295.1 GCA_003164635.1 Acidobacteriaceae bacterium | reverse complement strand
ACGCCATCGAAGAGAATGGCGTAAACGACAAGCGGGAGGGTGTAAGGGACAACGTAGAGAATGTTGAGCTTGCCCAGGCGGAAGCGCAGCGGAGACAGGGAGGCGAGGAAGACCGTGGCGCCGATTTGGGCGGCGGCATCTCCGATGGCGGTGACCCAGGGATGATGGCCATCGGCGAAGTACCAGGTGCCGACGTGATAGATGCAGAGCATGCGCACGATGCAGAAGAGGAACCCCTGAAACCAGAGCAGGGTGCGTGCGTCGCGAAAGCGCAGATAAAGATACCCGAAAGCCGGCGCAAGCAGGATGGTGAGGGCAAGCGCTGGAATCTGGTAGTACTCGGGCATGAAAGCCGGCCTTCTTCTCGCGTGAAATGGTTTACAAACGCAACAGGTTTGGTTCGCACCGGCCCCCTTTCGGAGGTTTCACTGATACGACGCGCCCTTGGTGCGATCCCGGCGGAGGCCGAAACGAATGGCTGGCACGTTCATTCCATGGAACTTTGGGCCCAGGGCGAGACACCGACTCCGTTGCCGATATCCGATCTACCCTTTTGATTTTGCGGTTGCGCCGTGGGGTGCGTCCATGCGTCTAATGTGGTAGACGCAGCACGGTTTGCGTTGGCTGGGCGGGGCTTGAACAACGACACAAGAACGCATGGCCCGATAGACATCCCACCTGACTTGGGAAATGATGAAGCGATGAGGAGAAAACGCACGGTGCGAAACCGTTGGCAAGCGATGGTTGCAGGGACGGCGGCCTGCGTATTGGCGGCCGCCGCGCTGAGGGCAGGAGCGCAGAGCAAGGACAGCTTCACGCCGATGACGCTCGATTCGGGCTTCGGGAAGATGGATTTGACGCCTCCTGCGACGGCGCCAGAGGAGATCATCAAGCAATTCGCAGCGAAGGAGAGCGAGTTTCAGCAGGCGCTGAATCACTACACCTATCGGCGCACGGCGAAGGTGCAGACGATCGACGACGATAACAAGGTCGACGGCGAGTATTACGAAGTGGACGACGTAATTTTCGACCCGACCGGAGCGCGGGTGGAGAAGGTTGTGTTTGCGCCGCAGAACACGCTGACGCGGGTGATGATGTCGCCATCGGATCTGCAGGATATTCAGAGGGGTTATCCGTTCACGCTGACCAAGGAAGAGATCGGCGCATACGACGTGAAGTACGTGGGCAGGCAAAAGGTGGATGAGATTGACTGCTATGCGTTCGATGTGGGGCCTAAGGTGATTGAGAAGAAGAAACGCTACCTGCTGGGNNTGCATCCGCCGTTTATGACGTGGCGCCAGCAGGTGGATGGGCACTATTGGTTCCCTGTGTACACGAAGGGCGAAGGAGAGCTGCATTTCGCCGGTGGAAGCGGATACCTTGCACAGGACGTGCATATCCGCGATGTAATCAAGTACTCCGACTACAAACGATTCGGTTCGACAACGAAGATTATTTATGACGGGCAGGAGATTCCTGCGCCGGATAAGGCGGCACCGCCGAAGCAGTGAGGAGCAGCCGTTAGTCGTTAGCCCATAGTCGATAGTCGTTAGCCCTTAGCTCATATCTATTGGCTCTTAGAAGCGGAGGGAGAGGCAGCTTAGGCCACCGTCCATTTTCTGAAACTCGGACATATCCAGGATGAGCGGGTTAAAACCGTTGGCGTGCAGGTCGGCTGTAAGTTGTGGATAGCCTTCGGCGACCAAGACACGATGGTTGACGCGCACGCAGTTGGCGGCATAGCTCTCTGGCTCGGAGACTTTGATCCGGTTGAACTTCTTGAACTGCACGTCTCCGGCCAGTTCTTCCATTACAACGAGGGTATTGTCATTGATGCAGGCGATGCCGCTCTTGAGATGGAGGATCGACGGGATGGATCGGATGTCGAAGGTGGAGCTTGTGTATCCGAAGCCTGCGAGATGGGCGGCCAGTTGCCGCGCGCCTTCTTCGTTGGTGCGGTGCGAGAGTCCGATGAAGAAGTGATTGCCGGCTTCACAGATGTCGCCGCCATCGAGGGTGCCGGGCGGGTCGATGGTGCGAGGTGACGGAAAGAAGTTGAGGATGGTGGGACGGATGACTTCGACCTCGCCTTCGCGGCTCGATGCACCGGGACGGGCAAGGATGGCTCCGCGAGGCGTGAGGATGGCGGTGTCTTCGACGAAGGTGGAGTCAGGAAAGCGGAGATCAGGTTCGAGGGGGGTCAGGGTCAGGCCGCAAACGACGAGTGCCTGGCAGTAGCTCTCGTACTGCTTGAGGACAAGATCGAAAAGGGGTCGACCAAACGATGCGGTGGTCAGGCCGGCGTCGAAGTTTGCTCCGGGAGTTCGGACGATGGCATGGGTAAACAAGCGTTTTCCCTCTGGATGGATGATTGCACAGGCGCTGGGTGCGGGTTCGCAGGCGATGATCCGGCACCCGTTTGTTTCGATCAAATCCGGCCTTCCGCGGGCAGGATTGCGCGCGAAGGGTCTGGTATCCTGAATCGTTTACGTGGACGGGGGAATGAGCCATGCCGGAGAACAGAAACCGCAAACATCATCAGGACCGGGTCGCGGAGACGCTGCGCCTGGAGATCGGAACCATGATCGAGGGTGAACTCTCCGATCCGCGCATCGCCAACTGCTATGTGAGCGAAGTGGTGCTGAATCCGGGAGCGAAGTCGGCGCGCGTTTATGTGGCTGTGGACAGCGGCGCGAAAGACATTGAGCGGGCAGAGAAAGACACGCTTGCGGGTCTTGAGGCGGCCAAGGGTCACATTCGATTTGAGCTGAAAGAGAGGATGGGCGTGCGGCATGTTCCCGACCTGGCATTTTTCGCTGATCGGTCAGGGCGGTTTCAGGCGCGCATCGACGAGTTGATGGATCGATCGCGGAAGCGGCTCAAACTGGCGGCGCAGGAAAAACCCGTCGAGGCGGCTGAGGCGAAACCGCAACTTTAGAGGCGGCCACAATGAGGCGTGGGTGGGCGGCGAATTCGCGGATGGGTGACGCCAGTCTCTTTAGAATGCTTGTGAATCTGTTAGCCTTGAGCCTGTCGAAACCAGGCACTGGTGTGCCGGTTCCGGGTGCGGAATCCAACCTGCATCCAACGTCTTGTGGAAGCGGAACCGAGCCCCGGGGGGCGATTGGGGCAGGTGGTCCGCTGTGGAAGTGCCGGGACGGGAGAGACCCTCAAAGTGGAGACGAGGTTGGAACCAAGCACGCAGACGGCGCCGGGGGGATGGCGCAGACGACTGCCGCGCCGGCCCACGGTTCTTGAGGCTGCCGTTTTTCTGGGGTTTGCTGTTTTCTTTTTGGCCTACGGGCTGACGCCGTACCTGGGCGGCGATGGATTGGGCCTGGTGGGCGCCGACGAACCCCGCTATGCGCAGATTGCGCATGAGATGCTGGGCCGGTTTGACTCGGCACATACACTGAGCGATCGACTGAGCGCCTGCGTTACCCCTTATCTTTACGGACGGCCCTGGCTTGAGAAGCCTGCGCTCTACTACTGGCGGGCGATGTTCACGTTCCAGGATTTTGGTTTTCACGACTGGAGCGCACGCCTACCTTCGACGAGTTTCGCATTCATTATGGCGGGGTTGATCTACCTGCACATGAGGCGATTCAGGGCAGGCGGGCACCTGGACGCTGCGCTGATTACGGTGGCTTCGGCGGGGATCATCGGATTTGCGCGGGGCGCATCGACTGACATGCAGATGGCCGCTCCGTTGTCGATCGGGTTGCTGGGCTGGTATGCGTGGTACGAGACGGACTCGAAGTTCTGGCTGTTCGACATTTATTTCTTCACGGGCGTAGCCACGCTGGCGAAGGGTCCTGTGGCGCCTTTTCTGGCTGCCGTGATTATCACGGCATTTGCCTTTTTGCGACGCGAGTGGTCAATTTTGCGACGCTCGTTCTGGTGGCCGGGAGTCCTGCTTTATTTCGCGATGGTGCTGCCGTGGTTTATTGCAGTGCAGATTCAGAATCCGACATTCTTTCGAGAATTTTTCCTTGAACACAACCTGGAGCGCTTTGCGACGGATCGCTATCAGCATGTGGAGCCCTTCTGGTATTACCTGGTGGTTGTGATTTTGGCGACGATGCCCTGGACGGTGATTTCGATCCGCGCACTGGTGGATGGTGTGCTGACTTCGGTTGCGGAGTGGCGACTGCGGCGCGTGAGCCTGCGCAGACCGGCCCCGAACCGTCCGGGGGATGCGTTCCCTGAGTTTCTGGTTCTGTGGGCGCTGATTCCCATTGTGTTTTTCTCGTTTTCGAAGTCGAAGTTGCCGGGCTATGTTTTGCCCTCGATTCCACCCATCGCCATTCTGACGGGAGACTATTTGTTCCGGCGTCGCAAACCGGGTTTGAACCGATGGGTTCTGCTGGGGCATTGCTTGCTTTGCGGGATCATGACGATGTTCGCTTTGCTTTTGCCGTGGTTCGTTACGCAGGGCAGAAAGATTCCTCCGCCACGCGCCTTGGGAGTGGCCGGTTTGGCAGCGATTGGAGCGGCGCTGCTGATTCAGATTGTGGTGCATGCTTACGGTGTTGCGCGTCTTCGGTTGGTGACAAGCGGCGTTCTGATGGTGCTGGTGTTGTTTCTCTACGGCGTGGGTCCGGTTTTTGGAATCCCTGCCGCGGATGCGACGAAACGAGTGATTCATCTGCTGGATCGCTCGTACTCAGCGCGGCCGCTGGCGGATCGGCTGCTGAGCTATGCGCCGGCCAGCGAGACGGTCGCGGTATTTCGAGTTCGACGCGACATAGAGTACGGTTTGTCTTTCTATCGCAACCGCGAAGTGATCAATTACGACCAGGATGGCGTGCCGGACGGGCAGCATTTGCTGGTGGTGCGCGTAACCGGACGAAACGGGGTTGATCTGCACACGCCGGCAGTTCTGGATGATTACCTTGAGGGCCGCCACTACGAGCAACTCTTCACCTGGCCTGAGCAGGGCCTGGTGGTCTACATGGTGGGTCGACGTTGAGCAACGGGCAACGCGGACGACTGACACTGTTGCCAATTGATCATGATGAGTGGCAAAGTGACGGGAAGGGGTAACGTCCAATCTCCCGGAGAGGTGCATGGCGACGAGCGTTTCCATTGAGATTCTCGACCTTCGGCATTTTGAGGCGCCGATGCTTCGTCCGGTGCTGGAAGCCGAGGGGGAGATGTGGAGGGAGCGTCTCCATTGGGACTATCGGACATCGTCGAAGCTGCTGATGCAGTATCTTGACAGCCACATGTTGCCGGGCTACGCAGCGCTCGAGGCGGGCCAGGTTACAGGCTATGCATTCTGCGTCTATGAAGAGACAAAGGCAGTCATCGGAGACGTTTTTGCACTGGCCAGTCGCGGAATAGGACAGGAAACGTCGCCCGACGAGCTGATGCCGGCTTCCTCAGGAGAGATCGAGCGCACGCTGCTTAAGCATCTTTTTGAGACGTTGCTGAACTCGCCGCATGTGGATCGGATTGAGTCGCAGCTCTTGATTCATGCTTCAGGAGTACACTCGGACATTTTCAATGCCGCCGGGTTCGAGGTGTTTCGGCGATTGTTTATGGTGCAACAACTCAAGAATGTGTGGAGTCACCCGCACATCGACTTGCCGCGGGGCCTGGAACTGCGGACGTGGCGGGACGAAGACCTGACCCCCGCGGGGCAACTGATTGCGGAGGCGTATCGGTTTCATCCGGACAGCGTGATCAACGACCAATACCGGTCGGCACATGGCTCGCAGCGTTTCCTTAATAACATTGTTCGCTACTCGGGGTGCGGGACATTTGCACCGCATGTTTCGCATGTGGTGGTGAGCCGCGGGGGCCGCGAAGTTGTGGCGCTCGTTCTGGGCTCGCGGGTGAGCCAGCAAAGCGGGCACATCACGCAGCTTTGTGTTCACCCCAACTACCGGCGGATGGGCTTGGCACGGATGCTTCTTTCGCTGGCCGCGTTCCACTTTATGCGCCATGGCGCCACGGAGATATCGCTCACGGTGACGGAGTCAAACACGCCGGCGATCGACCTTTACTCAGCGGAAGGCTACGTGAGCGCGCACGTTTTCGATGCTGCTGTCTGGCAGCGCAGGCAGATCGCTTAGAAGGCCAGATTCTTACTTCGTAGAATCGACCACCCATGCGGGCGGTTCCTGCTCGAGGCTGCCATTCACCTTGACATGAAGTTCCCTAGCCCATCGGTAGCCCCACATGGGGCCATACGCGGTAATGAAAGTCTCGGGAATGCGATAGGCGGGATTGTTCTCAGCCGTGTCGAGGGAGACGAAGCGGTACTGCCGTTTTTCAAACAGCGCCAGCAGATCGTCGATAACGTCCGCATTGAGCTGATTGTCGTGGATGAGCATAATCTGCGGCGCGTCGTACCCGAGAACCTGCAAATCCAATGTTGCAAAGTAATCGATTTGGACCGCAGTGAACTGAAGGTACGCGGAACGCAGCCGGGTTGCTGACGCTTCGTCGTGCCGCGACCTGATGCGTCCATAGGCTTGGTTGAAAAGCCAATCGGAGGTTTCAATTGTGCACGGGGCAAGCCGGTAGCCATGGGAAGCGAGGTATGCAGCGATGGCATCGTGTTTTTGCCGCGTATCGCCAGTGTGATTGAAGGGGAAGCGGAAGAACTCGGGTTTGCGTCCTGCGGCTTTCATGAGGGGAAGGAATGTTTTTTCGCCGCGAGCGATCTCGGTTTCGAATTCGGCAACTGTCAGACTGTTGAAATCGAGATGTGCATAGGTATGGTTTCCGAGGTCGAAGCCGTGGGTGGTCCAATCGCGAAGGATGGCGGCGCCCGCAGGACTTCCCAGGTCTTCGATTTCCTTCTCGTTCACAAAGCCGGTGACGGGAAGGTGATGGCGCGCGAATGCGGCCAGGAGCGTGCGATTGGCCGACGCAGCCTGCTTGTCCGCTTCGGTGAGCGAACCACGGTTGACTTCGCTTCGCACGAAAGGCAGGTCATCGACAGTGAAGGCGACTGTACGCTTCTGCGCAAGGACGCATTGGGAAAGTACGCATGCGCAGATGGCGATAAAAAGCGCCGAGCGCATTTCGACAAGTCCTGAAAAAGCCTTGGAATTGTTACCGCGCGATGAGATACATGGCCCAACTTAAAACGATGGCCGACCCGACGAAGAGCACAAAACAGTAGAGGCCATAGCGAACCATACGCCGCGGAGTCTCGCGCTGAGTAATGCCGAAGACTACGGATGCGAAGAGCGCGAACAGCAACACGGCCGTAAAGTGAGAGGGAGACCCCATCAGGCTTTTCTCCCGGTGCGCAGATTGTGCGCGTCGACTGCGGCTATGACGTTGAGGAGGCCTGCGACGACGATAAATCGGGTGCCGTAATCGCCGGTGGTAACGGTGATTTGATCGGCGCCCCAACCGGCAGCGCGGCTGACAAAATAAAGCAGTCCGTTTCCGAGATCACCGGCGAGACCGAGCATCTCGAGAATGTCGTGTGCGCCGGCGTAGAGCTTGCCCTGCATGGCAATACCGANNGCTCCGCGGCCCCATTTGCGCAGCAGAAAATGTCCCGCACCGGGGACAAGCCAACCCAGGATCAGAGGCAGATAAACGAATCCACTTCCGCCTGTGGCTTTGTTGTTCGGGGTCGTTGCCATTCCTTCTTGACTATATCGCACGAGGGGCAAGCAAAAGCGGCTGCGGGCGGGATGGCCGACCGGGAAGGACACAAAAACTAACCTCCAAACTACGCTCGGGCCAACAATTTACGCCGTTTGCCATGCATCCCGCCGTACTAGGCGGTCATAGACCCAGAGCAGCACGGCGGTCGCCACACCCACTGCGGATACCGCCCACCAGATGTGATCCGGCTGATGCAGGACTTCTCCGAAACGATGAATCAGGAATCCGCCAAACCACCCGCCCACCAGTGAGCCAATCCCAATGGGCAGGAAGGCGAAGCCCATGTAGGTTCCCTGCTGCCCCGAGGGCGCAAGGCGCGAGATGTACTCGTAGTAGCGCGGCTGCTGGGTGATCTCGCCAATGGCCACGACGATCAGCGTGGTCACGGCCATGGTCACACTGGGATGCGATGCCAGCAATAGCCAGGCCAGGCCGGAGATGAGGGTCCCGAGCGTGATGCCCCGGAACGAAGGCATTTTACGGGTGAGAATACTGACTGCCATCTGCAGTGCGATCACTGTAAGTGAATCTGCCATGAGCAGTATTTCAGTATTGCTGCTGGCGTTCACGTATTCATGGATATAAAGGGGAAGGATGATGAATTGCTGCCAGAAGGCGATGTAGTAGCCCGAGAAGATGACGAGAAACAGCATGAAGCGCCAGTTCGACACGACAGTGACAAAGTTTCTGGCAACCTGGCCGAGGCTTTCTGTCTGAGCCTCGCCTGTGCGCCGGGGCTCCTTGAACAGCAGCAGCACGGCAAAGAACATGACAAAGACGCTCAATGCGGCCATGTCGAAGACCTTATCCACGCTGAGATGCAGGTGCACCCAACCGGCAAGGAAAGGCCCCAGTGCTCCGCCAACATTGACCACGGTGTAGTAGATCGAGTAGCCGATAGATCGCACATTCTCCTTGGAAGCCCGGGCCGTGGTGCCGACGACGGACGGTTTGACGAGCGCGATGCCAAGAGCCGGAAGCATGAGGATCAACGTGACCAGCACGACCAGAGGCATGGCATTGCGGACCGGTGCGAGCCATGGCGAACCGATGGAGCCCAGGAGGAAATAGGAGACGGCGAGAATCAGGTAAGCCAGCGAAAGTGCGCGGCGAAAGCCCATCCGATCTGCGAGCGCTCCGCCGAACGCAGCCAGAAACCATACCAATCCGCCAAACAATCCCGCCAGACTGCTGGCACGCTCGACACCGAAGTTCAGACTCTCGTGGAGATAGCGGGGCAGCGAGGCAAACGCCGCGTAGTATGAGAGGCGCTCGAATAGCTCGCTGACGTTGGCAACCCAGAACGGCCGCTCAAAGCCTGTGCGGATTTCTTGGAAACGTTCGGAGAAGGTCAAAGTGGCTCCTGGGCGGTTGGTTTCCACGAGTGTACCGGATCGGAATTCAGGCAGGATAGGCGGAAGCAGCGCCGCGATCTAGTGCCGTGCGTTGACCCTGTCCGCTGGGTGTTGGTACACTGGGTATGCGGGGTGGAGCAGCCCGGTAGCTCGTTGGGCTCATAACCCAAAGGTNNGCCCCCGCAACCAATAAAATCAATAGCTTACGATAATTGGCCGCTTTCGGTAAGTCCCCGTTATCCCCCAATAGGAACAGACTGCTATTTACTGGAGCGTCGCAGTGGCCGCATCTGCGGGCA
>PLTV01000300.1 GCA_003164635.1 Acidobacteriaceae bacterium | reverse complement strand
ACGGAAGATCCGCGACCGAAATAGCTCGCCCCGGGTCCCTGGAGATGGCGCACTAACCACCTGCAGTGAGGCAAATGCTCGCTCAGCGCCCGCAGCGAGTTTTGTGCTTTCCCACCCATGGATCAGAAGGCGATTCATGGATGGGGCACCCGGCACCGATTGCGTATTGGAAGTCCCAGGCGAAGACTATTCTGAGATGCGGATGTCGCCGATCTGCACTACCGGCTCAATGTCGGTGTAGTTTGGAATGTCGCCCTGCAACTCGGCATAATGCGGCATCACCGCAGCCGTAAAGGCCTCAACCGAATCAAAGGTGAACGTGGCGATGGCCGCATACGGGGCAGGCTGGCCCGGCATCGCGGAGCTGATTCCAATCTCCGCAGTCGCGGCTTGCAGCGCCGGCTTCAGCCGCTTGATGACAAGAGGCATGTGGACGTCGATATAGTAGTCGGCGTTGAAATAGCTGCCGGGTTTGCTGGGATACAGGAACGTAACTCGGATCATGCGTGCCTCGCGAGGTGCGAGTGTAGCAGACCGTCTAGTATTTCTGCACGGTGGGGTCAATCTCGTCGGCCCACGCCAAAATCCCGCCCGCCACGTTCACCACGTCGTTGTAGCCCGATTGCTTCAGGAACTCCGCAATCTTCTGCGAACGCGCACCACTGCGGCAGTGGACGACGATCTCCCGATTGCGCGGAATTTCCGCCATCCGTTGCGGAACGTCGTTTTGAGGAATCAGCTTGCCACCGATCTGGGCGATTTGGAACTCGTAGGGCTCGCGCACATCGAGCAGGAAAATGTCCTCGCCTGCATCGCGGCGGGCCTTCAGTTCTTTCACGGTGATTTGGGGAATACCGTTCTTCAAATTCTTCTCCTGCGGGGCTTCGGGCACAATGCCGCAAAAATGGTCGTAGTCGATAAGCTGCGTGACGGTCGGGTTGGTCCCGCAGACGGGGCACTCGGGGTTCTTGCGCAGCTTCAGCTCGCGGAAGCGCATGTTCAGCGCGTCTACCAGCAGCAGGCGGCCGACGAGCGACTCGCCCTTGCCGAGAATCAGCTTGATGACCTCGGTAGCCTGAATCACGCCGACAAGGCCGGGCAGAATGCCCAGCACACCCCCTTCGGCGCAACTGGGAACCAGTCCAGGCGGCGGCGGCTCGGGATAAAGGCAGCGATAGCAAGGGCCAGCTTCGGTGGCAAACACGCTGGCCTGGCCCTCAAAGCGGAAGATGGAGCCGTAGACGTTGGGCTTCCCCAACAGCACGCAGGCATCGTTCACCAGGTAGCGGGTAGGGAAGTTGTCGGTGCCGTCGGCGACGATGTCATAGTCCTTCAGGATATCGAGTGCGTTGGCGCTCGAAAGCATGGTCTCGTGCTTGACGATCTTGATGGCTGGATTGAGCGCCGACAGCTTTTCCTCGGCCGAGTCGATCTTTTTACGGCCAATGTCTTTGGTGGAGTGGATGATCTGGCGCTGCAGATTGCTGGCGTCGACGACGTCGAAGTCCACGAGGCCGAGGGTGCCGATGCCTGCGGCAGCGAGATAGAGGGCCAGCGGCGAACCGAGTCCTCCAGTGCCGACACAGAGCACGCGCGCGGCTTTCANNGCAGGATCAGGTGGCGCGAGTAGCGTGAGAGGTCGTCGGTAGAAAGCTCAGGCAGTGCGGCGGGTTCAGTAATCGTCGGCATATCGTCTCTTATGGATGCGGGTCGAGTTCAGATGGGTTCGACTTTGAGTGTAACTTGACGGAGCCGAGGATCTGTTGAAGCTGGAACCGCAGATCACGAATTTCCGAGGCGTTCATACTACGGGCGTTGTCGGACGGGCAGACGGTGTGAATGGCTTCTTCGAAGAGCAGGCACTGGCCATCCTCCTGGTGCGCGTAGATCGAATCGAAGGCTTGGTGGCACGAATAGGCGGTTCTGTAGGAAACGTAACGGAAAGGAATCTCATCGATGAGCCGCGTGCTGGCGTTGCCGACGTTTCTTTCCCGGGAAGCCGAATTCAAGCAGGCTTCAGCAGTTGGGGCAGGGATCACATTGAAGATGAAGTCAGCTCCGGTTAGGTCGGTATTCTCATGGCCCATACGCCAGGCTGGCTGAGGAATCGAGACAATTGCGCGTGCTGTCGAGATGGGGTCGCCGTCGGGCCCTTGCGCGGTGGTAAAAATGTCCTCTGGGCCAACCAGGGTATCGACGGTTTCAAAATTCCACGCCGCTGGATAGAGGAAACTCACACCGGATTGCGGATCGGCAAACTGTTTCGTCGGCGTTGACCGACCTGACGAGCCTTGAAACATGGCGAGATTGGCGAAATGCACGCCGGCCAGTATGGAATGGAGTTCTGCGTCGACAAGGCGACTCTCGCGTGCAGTCAACCCCCTAAGTGGCTTTTCTCCCGCCACGAATCCTGCCTCGTCGACGGTGAGGTCGAACAAGAGGCAGTTGCGGCCTAGAGTGAGCGTGTAAACGTCATCTCCTATCACGTGGTGCCCTGTGCCGACACCCGAACTGCGGCCATGGTGAAAGATATGGCCGTTGACTGTCACCTCATCCGGAGGCTGGCCCAGATTATCGATGGCCGCCAGATATCTGCAGTCGTCAGGCGTGGTTTCTTCGCGGACCGCGTAGGTAAACCCAGCCATGGAGAAGTTTGTCCCGCGCGGAACCCCGAGGACACTTGTAGTCGAGACCGCGGCGCGTGCAGAAGCTGTTGTTGGGTCACTATTGTCGGAGCTTGAGGCGCCTGCCGGTGAGGCAAGCGAGAAGAAGTCTGGATGCTCTATGAATGTCCAACGGAGAGGATAGCGAAAGCTCACGCCGTAGACCGAATCCTCGAACGCCATAATCGAGGGGCCGGCCTGATGCACCGTCTGCGCTCCCGCGGCGAGCGTGCAAACGATAATCACTGCGCCGAACAGTTGTCGCAGCATGGACTTCCCTTTCAGGACCCCGAGCACAGGCACGGGCGGCCCTGGGAGTGATCCTGACGCTGCATGGAGGTCGATGCTTGTCCGCCCGCGATCGAAGGGATGATGGTCAGCGTGTCGGCGGAAGTCACGGCTGTCGCCTCGCGCGCGGAGAGATAGCGGACATCCTCGTCGTTCAAATAGAGATTCACGAAGGCGCGTATCTTGCCCTCGGGCGTAAACAGGTGCTTCCGCAGGTCAGGGTGCTCTTCGGTGAGCTGCTTGAGCGCCTCGGCAACCGTAGAAGCATTGACCTCGATGGAGTCCTTGCCTGCCACATAGGGGCGCAGCGGCGTAGGGATGAAGACTTGCATGTAGAGAGACCTCGCTTGATCAGATTAGATGATCGAAGCGGCGGATGGGATCGTTCAAGCACGGGCAATCCGAGCCTGCTGACAAAATGGCTCCGGTGCGAAACCGGAGCCATAGCGTTTCAACTGCAGGCAGCCATCAGGGTTTTTTCTCTGCCGCGGCGGGCTTGGGTGCGGCCGCTCCCGCGCCTTTCAGTTTCCAGAAAGGATCGGCTTGCGTCCAGTCATCGGGAACATAGCTCTGCGCCGGGTTCGCTACATAAATCTCCCGATGACTCGATTCGATTGACGCGGCCCGTAGCTCATCGAGCTTCTTGTTTTCTTCTTCTCCCACAGCTGCCTGGAATCTTGGATCTTCGCCCAGGCGCGTATCGATGTCAGCGGTAGTGGTTGACGAGGTGAGCAGCGCATAACTGCCTGCTGCTTCGCCATAGAGGATGCGGTAAGCACCCCAGTGGCTGCTGCTGCCGATCTTGTCGTCGATGGCCTTCACGCGCTTCACCAGTTCTTCAAAGTCTTTGGCGTGGCCAGGCTTGACCAGGAAAACATTGGCTTCCATCACCCTCTGCTTCGGGCCAGGTGAGATGGAGTGGTAGCTGAGGTCGGGCAGGGACTTGAAGATCAGCGACTTGCTGTCTTCGAGGTTCTGACCGTCGACATAGGTGAGCCGGTCGATTTCAGGAGAAGCCACAGCCCCAAAAGCCTTCTGCAAGTCTTCGAAGCTATCGAAGCGCGAGATGTAGGTGGAGCGTGGCTTTCCGGTCATGGCCGTGTAGCCCGTATAGCGGATCGGGAATTTGGCTCGCCTCATGGCCTCGGCGAGCGCTGTCTCGGTCTTGTCGTGAGTCAGACCGCCTTTGTCGGGCTTGGTGTACTCGACAATGACTTGCAGATATTTTGACTGCACGCCTGGCTCAGTTTGAGCCGGCGCGGCTATGGGGCCATAAGCGGCCACAAACAACAGTCCCAGCAGGAACGGATTGCACACTTTCATACGGACCTTCCTTTGGTGATGGTGAATCGTTTGTAAGGGGATCAAAAGCGAAACCACTTTACGCCCATCGCAAACCGCGCGCTAGAAGAAAAATATAAATTCGATCTTAATGTGGTCTTAAATTGTAAGTAATAGAATATAAATTGCTTAAGTCGATTTTCTGCAGCTTCCTTTGTTGGTTTGCGGGCACCGCGTACCTGCCTGCATGGGCAAATTTGTGTTCAGTTCGTGAAACCGTCTCCCTGCACGCTGACCGCGACTTGGACGAAATGCTTGTCTTCTTCGCCGGCGCCCTCAAGCAAGAAGCAGTTGGTGACCATAGCCTTGCCCTGCGCAATTGCAGTGATCACATAAACGCATCCCAGCCAGTGCGCTTCTGCGAGGTCGGTTGAAGACCACTGCGCCGGGTGGTCGGGGTGCGAGTGATAAAAGCCGGCAATCCCGAGACCCTGCCGGCGCGCGTCGCGCTCAATCTTTACAAGCTCGCCGGGCGCGATCTGATAGCGATTGTGGGCTGAATCCGTTCGGGCGTTGCCTGCCTCGACGGCAGCTTCGATACGCCAGCCTTCCGGACTCAGCTGCCCTAAGAGTGCTCCGCAGCACTCGTGGGGATACGTCTGTTCGCCGTGCAAGCGGATGGCCTCGTAGACCGCGCTGCTTATATTGAGTACGCCCATCCGTCCTCCTGCCAGAAACGCTCTGAGAGATACTTGTCTGCCGCATCGGGCAGCACAGTGACAATCGTGGCTTCGCGTCCCGCCGCGCTCTCTTCTCGCGCAATTTTCAGGCTCGCAACCACGGCTGCCGCAGCGGAGATGCCCACCAGCAAGCCTTCGTCGCGCGCCAGGCGCCGCGCCATCTCGTACGCAGCCTCGGTTTCAACCTCAAGTTCCCGGTCGGCCAGGTGAGGGTTATAGATTGCAGGAACGATGGCGGTGCCCATGTGCTTCAGGCCCTCCAGTCCGTGAAACGGAGAATCGGGTTGAAAGCTGATGGCCTGAATCTTTGGATTGAATTCCTTCAGCCGCCGCGTGGTTCCCATGAATGTTCCGCTCGTGCCTAGGCCGGCGACAAAATGCGTTACCCGCCCATCAGTCTGCTCCCAGATTTCGGGCCCCGTGCTGCGGTAATGCGCAAGCCAGTTAGCGTCGTTCGAGTATTGATCCACGTAATAGAAACGCGCGGGGTCGTTTCCCGCAAGTTCGTGCGCACGCAGAATTGCACCATCCGATCCCTTATCGGGATCTGTCCAGTCAACCGTTGCGCCGAAGACCCGCAAAATGCGCTTGCGCTCCTGCGATACGTTGGCCGGCACCGCCAAATGTACCGGGAAACCGAGTGCGGCGCCCAGCATGGCAAAGGCAATTCCCGTGTTGCCGCTGGTGGCGTCGAGCAGCGTTTTGCCGGAAACGAGTTTGCCCGTTGCACGCCCGTCAGCAACCATCGAAGCCGCGGCGCGATCTTTGACGCTTCCGCCGGGGTTAGCCCACTCGGCCTTACCCAGAAGCTGGATTCCTTCCAACCCAGGTAGCGTGCGCGCAATCTGGTCGAGCCGAACCAGCGGCGTTCGGCCAATGCGTTCGGGAAGAGAAGTCCCCGGTAAAGAGCGCGCGGATCGAGTTTCCATGCAAGCCCAGTATGAACCATCGGTACTCGCGCGCGTGCGCCACGCGATTGCAGCGACGGCGCCCGCTGTGCGAGATTTGGAAGAGCGAGGAGTTCGTTCTGCCGCCTGCTTTTTCGGCGTTTCCACCACGATCCTCGCGGATCGGATCCCTCCATGGCTCGCAAGTCCCGCACTCCCGACTTCGCTCAAATCCTCGATACGCTTCGCGCTCACGGCTTCTCTGTCACGCCCTTTACCGGCGTACAAGGCGGAATCCTTGTCTCCAAGCATGGCGCCGGTGCTGTGCTCGTGCCGGGGAAAGATGCTGCGGTTGCATTCTGGGAGCGCCCCGGCGCCATCGTCGGCGGGCAGATTGCGCGATTGCTCGATCGCGGATACCAGAAGTTCTTGAAGACCCCCAAATACGAGCTTCCGGCAACAGCCGCTCAGTTGCAGGCAATTCACGTATTCGGCGAAGAGCTGACCCAGTTGACGGGCGGCATCAGTCTCTACAACGAGTCGCTGGGCACGACGAGCGACCTCTACGAATACGACCGGCTCAAAGGCCGCGAAGCCGCGGAGCCTTCCCCCGCACGGCCATGGGAACTCGCCG
This sequence comes from Acidobacteriaceae bacterium, assembly GCA_003164635.1. GTDB lineage: Bacteria > Acidobacteriota > Terriglobia > Terriglobales > Acidobacteriaceae > Telmatobacter. The sequence continues at coordinate 2,918 of PLTV01000300.1, read as the reverse complement.
AAGGGCATTGATCGTTTCTGGACGACCTAGAGCCTGTTGTGGCCCGTGATCAGGTTGTAGATGAGAACCACCACGGCAATAACGATCAAGATGTGAATGAGGCCGCCGCCGATATGCAGTGAGAAACCGAGCAGCCACAAAACAACAAGAATTACGAAAATTGTCCAAAGCATGGGGACCTCCTGGCGGGACGCGCCGAGGACGCAGTGTTGGCCTGGGCGCGTGTGCGGGGTCGCAATCGACCGCTTAGGGGAGCATTAGTTTGAGGCCATTGCCTCGGCCTTGGCTGCGGTTACGGCTGCCAGGAACGAGTGTGCGGCCGGGGGAACGGCTATCTGACCATCCAGAATCGCCTGTGTGGAGACATCGTGCCCGTAGATCGCTTCTGTGGAATCATCGTCGCGGCGAATCGAGGCGCCGGTCAGCGTAAGTCCGGCAAAGGCCCCTTTGGCGCGTGAATACGTAAGAACTTCGGTATTCAACTTCCAGTCAGTATCGGCAGACGCGTGACGTCCAACCGGTCCCGCTGCGGCTGAGGCATCGCCGCCCAACTCGAAGTTGCTGTTGATCAGGTGCTTCATCCCATATTCGTTCTGAATCACCATAACAAGGTCAACGCCCTCGATGCCGATTTGTAATCCCCAGCTGCCGCCGGTAAGGGTGAAGAACGCCGGTGCGCTCCAGCCATTCTCAGTGCGGCAGGTTGCCACGCCTCGGCCGTTCTCTGCGCCGAAAACAAAGCCGCCCTTCAGCATGTGCGGTACAACCGCAATGCACTTGGCATGCTCCAGGACTTCCTGGGGAATGCCGCGATCCGGCGCGGCCATGATTTCCTGCAGGACGCTTCCGGCATGGTCCAGCCGATCATCAGTAGCCGCACGATTGCTACTTGCCCAGCAAATGCTTGTGAGGCTCAGAACTGCTACGAACGTGATGAGCTTATTCATCTATATTCACCGTTTTCTACCCCTGCGCGGCGTCTCGATCTCTACGCGTAAGTCAGTCACATAAGGCATCTTCTAAATTATCCGGTTGCCAATGGGCAGTCTGAGCAATCCGGCTCCACTCGTTCGATGCGTCTACTTTGTTAAGAAGTCCGGCAACCGTACTTCCGCAGGATGGTCTGCCGGCGGCGGCTCTCGCTAAAGCGAAATCGAAAGATCCACCTGTTGATTAAACTCTTTCGCCTCTTCTGTTTTGGTGATGCGGTCAATCTTGACCAGCTTTACGGGATGCATTCAGGCATACTCCGACTCAATTCTCTGCATCCAAACGCAATGGAGAGGGATGCGAACTTTCTCGTGAATTCCTCAAAACACCAATCCTGACTCTCAAAGCCAACCGAAGAAAAGGTTCCTCAATATGAGCACCATTGCAGAAACAAACGTTCTGTTACGCGCCCAGGCCGAATTTCCGGCGGGCTTTAAGGTGGCTACTGAAGACGTGCTTTCCGGATGGCGCCTGATGCGGACGGGCGGGGCGCAGCGCCTGAAGCAGAAGATTCAAAGCCGCGGTTGGAGCTTCCTTGAATTGGCTCGCGGCGCACTGCGTAGCGGCGTCGGCGCAAGCGAAAAAGAGGCCGTATCGAGCGCCCTCCGGCTGTCTCTTCGTCGCCTGGACTCCCGCTCGAACGCAGTTGAAATCGAAGGAATCGAGCTCACCAAGTATCCATGGTTCTTCCTCGCCCGAGTGCGCATCCGGCCCTACCGTTTTCAACCCGATGCGGAACTACCCGCGGCGGAGATCGCCGAGCCTGAGATTGTAGAAGAAGAGGAAGCAGTCCCGCACCTGGCGAACATCTATCCGAAATTTGGCGCCGCCATGCCGATGCTGAAAGAAATGCTTCTCTCGAGCCGAGCCTGACGCTCGTGAGACGAGCGTGTTTCCGTGCACTGAGGCCGGAACTCCAGACGGTTTTGCGTCAGCGGTTACCGGCCTTCAGCCGCGCGCGCTCGCGTTGCAGCTCGCGGTAGAGTTCGCTCTTCGACTGCCCCAGCTCCCGCGCCAATCGCTTGAGAGCTTCTTTTTCATCAATGCTCAATTCGGCTTGCAAGCGAGCTACGCGCACCGCGATCTTCTCAAACGTACCGCCTTCACCGGCTCCGCCTGACACCTTTCCGGGTTGGGGCGCTTCGACCAGAAGCACAATCTCCCCGCGAATACGGTCGCGTTGGGCAAGGTCGCGGCGCGCCTCACCCACTGTCGCGCGCAAAAACTCTTCGTGAATTTTCGTGAGTTCACGGGCGACGACAATCCGCGTTTCGGGTCCAAAGACTGCTTCAACATCGGAGAGAGTGTCGAGAATCCGATGCGGCGCTTCGTAAAAGACGAGGGTCCGCGTAGCTCCCGCGATCGCAGCGTCTTCTGCCAGGACTTCGAGCCGACTGCGGCGCGCGCCGGCCTTCTCCGGAAGAAATCCGATGAAGTGAAATTCACTGGTCGGCAAACCCGAGGCCACGAGCGCGCTCAACGCCGCATTGGCGCCCGGGATTGGGATCACGGCAACTCCCGCGGTAATCGCTTCAGAAACCAGCCAGCCTCCGGGATCGCTAATGCCCGGCATACCCGCGTCGGAGACCACCGCGATTCGCGCCCCCGCCTTCAACTCCGCAATCAGTTCAGCGGCCCGTTGCCTCTCGTTGTGCTCGTGGCAACTGATGGTGGGCGTCTCAATCTGGAAATGATTCAGCAGCTTCTGGGTCTGGCGCGTGTCTTCGCAGGCAATCCGGTCAACGCCCTTCAGAACGTTGAGCGCACGCAACGTAATGTCGCCCAGATTGCCGATCGGCGTGGCGACAAGGTAGAGTCCCGGAGCGAGTCGAGATTCCGCACCGCTTTCCATCGAAGTTTCAGCTTCCCGCTTCTTCGCGCTCAATGCGGCGTTGCTCGGCCAGCAGAGACATGGAACTCATGAGGTT
>PLTV01000312.1 GCA_003164635.1 Acidobacteriaceae bacterium | reverse complement strand
CGTCGTCGCTGAAGGGTAGCTTGGCGATATCTCCGCGATCGAAGGCGATGAAGAGGCGGCGGAGGAATCCGCCTAATTCAATGCCACCCTTTCCTTCGTAAGTGGTGAGGTTATTGCTCTGTCCTTCGGGGTAATTAAACTCCTGCTGGCGAGTTTTGACATAGACGTCGGTGTTGGTCATTTCGCCGAAGTAGATTTCGGGACGAGTGACTTTGATGGTTGGCACCGTGGATTGGACGGGCATGTTACTGAGCATCAGTGTCGGCAGGCCCTCGGAGGTAAAGCCGTTGACCGGGTTCATGGTGANNCGTTGATCCAGTTGCGGCTGCTTTCAGGGAGCTTGTCGACGTTGAGTTCTCGAGCGCCAAGCATGACTTCGCGCTGGGCGCCGTCGATTTGATAGCGGTCGATGTCGATGTCGGGAAAATCGTAATAGGTGCGGATTTCCTGGATCTGGCGGAGGGTGTCTTTGAGGGCCTGCACGTCCCAGAGGCGAATGTTCTGGAGCGTGGGCTGGTTGTTGGCCGGGTCGGTGGCGCCAACGGTGGTTTCGGCGGGAAACTCGCGCTGATCAAACAAGTCGAGGCCATAGGCCTTTCGGGTCATTTGAATGTTGTTGGCGATGTAGGGCTCTTCGCGAACGAGTTCATTGGGCTTGACGAGGAAGCTGGTGACATACCAGGAGACGAGGGCTACGACGATATAACAGGCGACAGCGGGAACTACAGCGATGACGAGCATGCGTCCGCGTGGATTGAAGAACGCGTTGGCGGCGGCGATGAGAGCTCCGATGAGCAGAGCAGCGGAGATGAACAGCATGCCGATGAGGGAGACATGAGCGTCGGTGTAGGTAACCCCGTCGAAGATGGTGTGGTGCTCAAAGAGCAATTCGAAGCGGCTGAGGTACTCGCGCAGAGCCAGGACCAGGAGCAGGCCGGCGGCAGCGAAGGAGAGGGCGCGCCAGGGAAGCGGAGTGACGTTACGGAGACTTCCGCTGAGTGCGCGCGAGCCGCCGGTGATAAGAAAAAAGAGCACGGCGAGGACAAGCGTGAGCACGGCCATCGTCAGGAGCCAGCCGGCGATCAATTGCCACGCGGGCAGGGTAAAGAGATAGAAGTTAAGCGACCTGTCGAAGATCGGGTCGGGAAAGCTTCCAGGTGAGCCTGGGATCGCGGGCGGGGAATACCAGTAGAGAGCGAGGGTATTCCATTGCGCCTGCATGGCGGCAGCCGTGGCAAGGGCGATGAGCAGGGAGATGCCGGCGGCGATCCAGCGAAGGACTGGAGCCACGGGCAGCTTGATCGGATTGCCAGCGATGAAGATGGTGTGATCTTCAGGCAGATTGGCCCCATGGACGCGCTTGAATGCCGCGAAGACGCCGAAGAGATAGAGGAAGGTGACGACGCCGAACAGGGCGAAGGCTGACCACTCAAGCCAGAAGGTCTTCCAGAAGACGTCGGCATAGCCGAGGGACCGGAACCAGAGCAGGTCAACCCAGTAAGAGATAGCTGTGCGGCTGCAGAAGACGAGGATAACGAGAACGGCAAGAACAACAAGAAAGTAGCGGCGGCGCGGGCTCCCGGAACTGGATGGGCGCGGCCATTCGATGGATTCGGACAATGGATTCCCCCTGAGGGTCTGCTAGATTACCTTCTCAACTCTAGTCCTTTCAGCGCATGTTTGCCGGTCAGACGGTCGAGTCAGAAGTTAAAGCGGTAGCGGAGCTCGGCGGAGATGAGTCGCGGGTCGTTCCAGTGGAAGCCGCCGATAGTTACGGAGTTGTCGAGCAGAACGCGGTGATTGGAGACATTGATTGCGTTGACGGCGACTTTCCAGCGCTCACCGAAGGTGTGTCCGGCGGAGGCGTCGAAGGTGGTGTGGACGGGAAGATACGGGCCGTTATACGGGCCTTGATTGGCGCCGGCGAGACCGTTGGAGAAACCTGAACCGTAGTAGACATTGGTTGAGAACCATGTGTGTTGCGGGAGGTTGGCGGTAAAGCCGGTGTTGAGCGTGTTGCGCTGATCGTGATCGACGGGCGTGTAGGCGAATCCCAGGTCGCAAGCCGGATCGGTTGAGATTGCGCAGGTAAAGCCACCGATGATGTTGCCGCGCTGGTCGGCAATTTGATTGGAGTAGGCGAGATGGAATTGGCCCAGGTGAGCGAGCTGCGGGGAGCGCAACGTGAGCTCCCAGGCGCGGACGAGCGCGCCGTCGACTGCGATGGGGAAGTACATATTGGATTCGCCGAGGTTGGAGTGATCGAGAAAGTTGTTAACGCGGTTCTTCACATTGGCAATGTCGAGGTTCCAGCCTCTGAAGGGAATTGCAATGCCGAACTGATGCTCCTCGTCGCGCTCTGAAGGAATGGGTGTGAAAGTGTTTTCGCCCCCGGGCAAGCTGGAAGCGTAATTGAGTACGGAGCTGGAGACGGTTTCAACGGGCGCAGGCTGAAAGAAATGGCCATAGAAGCCGCGCAGAACCCAGCGCAGGCGCGGGATTTCAAAGGTCGCGCCGATACGCGGATAGGTTGCGGATTCGGCGATGCCCGCGTGAAAGCCGGAGAAGCGCATGCCGCCCAGCATCGTGACGTACTGGCCGAGGCGGAGGCGATCGGAAAGGAAGCCTTCGATGAGGACCGCGCCGGCTTTGGCGCCCGTGTTGGGTTGCGAGGTGGCGCTTCCGTCGTTGACCCGGACGCCGAAGAGATCGCTCTCATCCTGGTAAAAGGTGTACGCGCCGCCGGAAAAGTTGTTGGGTCCGGTGTTGGAGTTGAAATCGGCCTGGCCGCCCAGATAATTCGAGCCTTGGTGCCATGCGGTCGCAACGGGATTGTCCGAGGGGTTCGAATCGTAGTTGGATTGGTTAACGTGATAGAAGGGCGCAACGGAGAAGAGTGCTTTGGGTGAAAGAGTGTGCGCCCAGTTGGCGATGACGAAAGCGTCGCGCTCGGTTTGCGCATCGCGCAGGCCATAGGACTCGTAGTATTGGCTGGCTTGTTCCCAATCGTTGGAATAGGGGTCGTAGGGAATCTGAAAGTGGTCTTGGCGATACTGGCCGTCAACACGTAGCTGGTCGCGCGGGGTTTGATTGCGGATGAGGGAGACGAAGCCGCTCTGGGAGTTGGTGGAGTCGTGCAGGACCTGCGGCACAGGCGTGGCGAGACCGTAGTTGGAGCGAGATCCGTTGAGGCTGAGATACCACGCGGTTACGGCAGAGTGATTGCCAAGTGACACCTGAGTTTCAGCGGAGCCGAGGTTGCCGCCATTGATCAGGAATTCGCCGTTGCGGTCGAATTCGAAACCATTGCGAGGAAGGACGTTGAAGACGCCGTAGGTGCGGTCGCCAACGTCGGAGGCATAGCTGCCGCGCTGGGTTTCAAGCGAGTCAATGTCTTTAGGGTCGATTTGCGGTCCGACATTGGAAGCGATCTTGGTGTTCGGAATCGCGATTCCATCGATCAACCAACTGGTTTGATGTCCGCCGCGCATATGAAGCATGTCGTGGGTCATGTAGGCGCCGGGCACGTAGTCGGTGATCATTTCCATGCCGAGGGTGCGGTCGGCGCCGGGCGTTTCGTCGATGTCCTCGCGTGTGATGAGCGTTGTGGGGGTGACGGAATCGGCGGACTGGTTGGTTTGACCTGCTTCAACGACGACAGTCTGCGTTGCGGTTTCCACGGTGAGTTGGAGATGGATGACGGCATTCGTTCCAGAGGCGACAGCGAGGGATTGTTGAGCAGTGTTAAAGCCGTTGGCGCCAATAGCGAGCTGGTAGATGCCGATGGGAACTTGCTGCAGATCGAATTCGCCAACGGGATTGGTTTTGGCCGTGAGTGTGAATTGGGAATCGGCGGCACGGAGCGTGACCCGCGCGCCGGCGATGGGCCGGTGTTGCGGATCATGAACGACTCCGTGGATGTTGGCGAAAACGGTGGCGCAGGCAGAGGCGTCGGTGCCTATCAAGAGGAACAGGAACAGAAACTGGGGAAGGTGGCGCATGAATCCTCTGGGCCTGCAATTGACTTCTTCAGACGCGATCGATGGACGGAAGAGTTCGTGTTCTCCCAAGTCTCAGAATCGAGACCCGTGGGATCCACGTCCTGCGCGGGCGTTATGCATTTGATCGCAAATTGTTCGAGTTGTCTGCTAGATCAGGAATGAAGAGGGAGGGCTGCGGCCGTCGCGGGCGCGGATCTGGCTCATGCGGTCGGTGGTGCGCGCGAAAGTGGCGGAATGGAGATGCGCGAGAAGCAGAGGCAACCCGAATGGAGTTGCAACCAGCGCCTGAGGCGCGGATATGGTGGCGGCAATGGCGTTGGGAAACTCCGGGCAAGTTGCGGGGGCGGCGAAAACATGACCGCCCGAGGAAGCCGCCAGTGCTGCACCAAGGCTTGCGGTGATGGCGCAATGGTGTGCGCCGTGCCTTCGGCAGCAAGCCGGCAGGCTCGAGTCTTCCCTGTCCCCAATAAGTGCCGCGAGGGGACCGATGCTGAAAAGCAGGATCAGCGAAATGGAAAGAGCACGCCGCATCTCAGAAATCATGGTACAGGACGCGTTGGTTTTTTGCGGAATGGCCGGGGATGCTGTCAGGTATCATCGGGTTAATCGATTGCAAATCGGGGGTAAAGGTGCTTATGCAAGGGGATTCCCAGTGGCTGAAGTAACGGTTTCCGTTTCTCCGCAGCCTGGTTCATCGCAGGAGTCGCGGGCGCAGCGGCCATTGCGCATTGCGCTCTTTGGTTTCGGTACCGTGGGCAGTTCGGTGGCGCGGATTCTGGTGGAATCGCGGCCGCAGGGGCTGGAACTGACGCATATTTTCAATCGCGGCGTAGAGCGGAAGCGCGTGGATTGGGTCCCCGCCAGCGTGGTGTGGAGCGACGATGCGGACGGGGTGATCGGTTCGGGCGTTGACGTTGTGGTCGAGCTGGCCGGAGGGATGGAACCCGCGGGTGGTTGGGTGAGGCGAGCCCTTGAAGCGGGAAAGAGCGTGGTCACCGCGAATAAGAGGCTGATTGCTTTTCACGGCGTGGAGTTGGAGCGTCTGGCTGCTGTCCAGGGTGGCCACCTGAAATATGGCGCGGCAGTTGCGGGCGGAATCCCCGTCATTCCGGGGCTGGAACAGGGATTGGCTGGCGACCGCATCGACCGTGTCGAGGGAATTCTGAACGGAACCTGCAATTTCATCCTGAGCAAGATGGAAGACGGCGCGGACTACGCTGCTGTGCTCAAGCAGGCGCAGCAGGCAGGGTATGCGGAGGCGGATCCGATTGAAGACGTGGGGGGATTCGATGCGCGAGCCAAGTTGTCGATCTTGATGCGGCTGGCGCTGCGCGTGGAAGTTGATCCGGAAGAGATTGTGCCGAGGCCGATCACGGACGTGTCCCCCGTGGACTTCAGCTATGCGCACGACCTGGGCTGCACCATTCGGCAAGTTGCGCGCGCAGAGAAATCGCAGGGCGGCGTGGCTGCGACCGTGGGCCCCATGCTGGTTGCCGTGCGTTCTCCGCTGGCCTGGTCGCGCGGCACCGAAAACATGGTCATTCTGTCGGGGCATTATGGCGGCGACGTTGTGTTTTCAGGTCACGGCGCGGGGGGGCACCCCACGGCGGTGGCCGTCGTCAGCGATCTGGTGGCTTTGGCGCATGGATCGCGGCGCGTGGAGGTGGCGTCGGTGCCCGGGGTGGTTGGGGCGGAATTTGAAGTTCCGCACTACATTCGTTTTCTGGTGAAAGACCGGCCTGGCATTGTGGCAGCCATAACGAGCGCCCTGGCCGCGGAGAAGATCAATATTCGCGCGATCGTGCAAAAGCCGGGCTACCCGGCCGAGGCGCTGCCGTTTGTGGTTACGGTCGAGCCGTGCAGATCGTCGGCGCTGAAGCGCGCGCTGGAAAGCGTTCGCGCACTGGACTGCATGATTGCCGAGCCGCTTGATTTGCAGATGCTGGAATGAGGCAGGGACTAATGAACTCAGGGACTATGATCTAAGAACTGGGAGTCGACGATTGATTGACACAATTTATCGATGTGAGATTTGTGGAGATGAGACGGATCGCCCAGTGCGGTGGATTGTGATTCAATGCAGCAGTACGCAGCTGACCGTTCTGAAATGGACTGCGGAGGCCTCCAATGCGCCGGGAGCGCGCCATTATTGCGGCGAGGCGCACGCGCAGGTTTATATCAGCCGCTGGTTCGAGTCGTTCTGCAGTTGAAGGCTTGCGCGCTTCAGCGCGAATTTCCCCCGAATGGCGTTAGAAATGACTGCATGGGCGCAGGAAAGGTTTACAGGTAGAACCATATTCTTCATAGTCACGGCCACCGACGGCTGCTATAGTCCTTTGGGATCGTGGGGACCCCTTCAATCGATCTTGAATCACGACTTGGCTCGGCAGCCGATGTATGCGAATCCGCAAGGATCCATTTCGAGTCCACCTCCCAACCCAATGCCCCATTCACCTTTCAGGAGTTGCTATCCATGTTCAATTACCGTGCCTTTGTTGTAGCAGCAGCGCTGACACTTGCAGTTTCAGCACACGCCAAGACCATCATCGTAAACAATAATTCTGCGCTTAATAGTGTTTCGCCCTGTAGCGCCGCGACGCAAACCACCATCAATGGCGCGCTGGGCGTGGCTGTCGCAGGGGACATCATCGAAATTTGTCCTGGTATCTATCCGGAAACACTGAAGATCACTACGAGCAAGCTGACGATTGAAGGGCTCAATGTGGGTGGTTCGAGCCTTGTCGAGCTCGAGCCGACGACACCGGCGGCCGGGATTCCCGATATTGGCACATCGCTCTATGGGCCTCCGGAGGACCCCACGGTCAGCGCAATCATCGTTGTGGAGAATGCGACGAAGGTTACGCTCGAAAACATTGCTGTCAACGGTATTCTGCTGGGCAATTCCTGTGGTGTGAATTCTGTTGGCATCTACTATGCCAATGCATCGGGTACCATCACGAATTCAACGGTAGCTAACTCAGGGCTCAACCTGGATGGTTCACTTACCGGTTGTCAGGAGGGCCATGGCATTTACGTCGACAGCGGTTCGGGCGGATCGGCCAGCCTTACCGTGGAGTACAACAGTGTTCATGACTTCGATAAGTCAGGTATCGATGCTTTAGGGAACGGGACGACCCTTGTAGCCAAGTACAACACCGTAACGGGTGTAGGCCCGACGACCGCGACGGCTCAGAATGGTGTTGAGGTCATTTATGGGGCGTCGGCCGTGGTGAACAATAACACGATCTCGGCGGTCGACTATACGCCCAACTCCAGTTCCGCAACCGGCATTTTGTTTTATCAGGCCGCGGAAGGCGGACAAGCCAACAACAATGCGATCAGCCAGACCAATGGCGCGGTCTATTATTACCAGACCAACAAGGGTGAAGCGAACGGAAATGTTATCAGCGACACCATCAACTATGGTCCGTTGGGCGCTTACCAGGCCACCGCTGTCACGTTCAAGTCGAACTCGATTACCGGATCGTCGAACGTAGAGGGTGCGGGCGAGCCAGGCGCGGGCGATCTTGCGCAGCCGGCGATCTATGTTTGCGGCAGCAAGAACGTTGTGGAAGACAATACGATCAACGATGCATTGATCGGGGTGCAGATCGACGAAACCTCGATGGATTCGTGCTCTGGCAGCTCAGGCAATAAGGTTTCGGGCAACAAGTACCTGAGTGTCGGGATCAACTCACAAACTGAAACGTCGGCCAGCGTTGCGTTCATCAATGGCAAGGCCCGTCACATGGCCGGTTTTGGCAAGCCGGTACCGAGCAGATAAGTCTGTTCAGTTTTGGGTGAACTCACACGCTGGGAGCAGGATTTTCCCCACCGAATTGGGGGAGAATCCTGCTCCCAAATTCATTTGCGCGGCTGTTGAATTGGAGTTCGAAGTGTTGAGAGCGCAGGTTGCTCAGGCGTTGCCTGGACCGGGGCCAGTGGACTCGCGGACAACCAGTTCCGGGGCCATGACGATTTCGGAAGGATATTCCTTGTCGTGGTTTGCAATGCGCTCAAGCAGAACCTGCGCGCCGCGCTTGCCCATTTCCGCGAGCGGCTGGCGGACGGTGGTGAGTGACGGCGTCGAATAAGCCGCGGATTGAATGTCGTCGAATCCGACGACCGAGACATCGCCAGGGACGGACAGGCCAACATCTTTGAGGGCGCGGATGGCGCCGATGGCGGCAATGTCGTTGAAGCAGAAGATAGCGGAGAAGTCGCGTGTCTTTTCGAGCAATGCGCGCATGGGCTTGTAGCCGATTTCGGGCGCCATGGGGTGGTCTCCGCCCTTTAGGGACCAGCCGGCGGCCGAATCGATTCGAATGACGAGGGCGGGATCGATTTTGAGATTGATTTCGCGTGCGACCTGTTGAATGCTTTCCCAGCGGTACTCGGAATCGGGGATGGGGCGGGGGCCGCGCATGAAAGCTATGCGGCGATGCCCGAGACCGTGCAGATGCAAGAGCGCCTGCTCAACTGCGCTGTGATGGTCGAGAACGATGTTGGTCACGTTTTCAGTTTTGCTGTGCGCTGAAATGGCCACCGTCGGGATGGAGAACGTGAGGTGTTCGGTAGGGGTGTTGAGGAGCAGAAATCCGTCGACGGCGCGTTCCACGAGCATGCGGGGATATTTCTCAATCAGCTCGCGTTTCCAATCGTGGCATGCGGTGAAGTAGAAGTAGTGAGCTGCGGTCAGCTCCTGCACCACGCCGCTCATGACGCGGGTAAAGTAGCCCTCACTCAGATCGGGCGCCAGTACGCCTACGCTCATCGACCGGCTTTGGCGCAAGGAGCGGGCGAAGTAATTGGGACGGTAATTGAGCCGCTCTGCCGCTTCGATAACGCGGTCGCGCGTTTCCTGAGGGATGGATTTGGCCGAGGGGGAATTATTCAGGACTAGCGAGACAGTGGTCTGCGAGAGCTCCAGGTGTTCGGCAAGCATGCGCAGATTCACATGCCCTGGAGGGGTAGAAAGTTTTCCCTTTGCCATGTTGGAGTTGTAGCACGTTTCTGCTCCGGCGGGAAACACCCCAGACCATCGAACCAATCGATTTTTCTGGGTTTTTGGGAGTGCCGGGGCTCGAAAAAGGGCATTTCGATTCGGCAGTTCAAAGCAGCCAGTTAGCGTCCGCTCCGCTCACATACCGCTTTCGCAAGTTCGCGGACTCAGGGGCGAAGGCAGACAAATTCCTCGATCGGCGCCGCGTCAGAGTCTATACATTTTCTGTTTTCCGGCCGCGCTTCGGGCGTGCAGGTGCGGCTAGAAGGCTGTCACTGGACCGTGAGGTGGTTTTCTCCAGCGTGAAGGGGCGTTGTTTTGCCCTTGAAGACGAAGTTGCCGGTGAGGGTTCCGGGCAAGTCGATGCTGGCGTCGAGCCCGGCGCCATTGCGCTTGTATTCGACGTGGATGAGCCC
>PLTV01000282.1 GCA_003164635.1 Acidobacteriaceae bacterium | reverse complement strand
CCGCCGGAGAAGGCGATGCCGACCTTCTGGCCAACGGGCAACGATTCGAGAATTACGGACATGCGAAAAGCCTTTCAGGGATCAGGGGTCAGAGATCGAGCCCGTGTCCTAACTCTGAAAACTTGCTACATTCGAGAGGCCGCCGAGTAGGAGAAGCAACAGGGCTTTCTGCGCGTGCATGCGGTTTNNGCGGTTTTCGGCCTGGTCGAAGACGATGGATTGCGGGCCGTCGAGAACCGCGTCGGTCACTTCGGCATTTCTGCGCGCGGGCAGACAGTGCATGAAGACCGCATTGGGCGCGGCTTTCGCCATCAAGGCCTCGTTCACCTGGAAGGGGCGAAAGATAGGCGCGCGCTTGCTTGACTCGTGCTCCATGCCCATGCTCACGCAAACGTCGGTGTAAATGGCGTCGGCATTTTCAACGGCGAGTTGCGGGTCTTGCAGCAGGCGGACTTCGCAGCCGTTGGCGGCGGCAATGTCGCGTGCGAGCGTAACGATCTCGATGTCGGGTGAGTAGCCGCGTGGCGTGGCCACGGTGACATTGGCGCCAAGTTGGGCGCCGGTCAGCATGAGCGAGTGGCAGACGTTGTTGCCGTCGCCAACATACGTAAAGTTGAGGCCGGCGGCGGTGCCAAAGTGTTCTTCGAGGGTCATGAAGTCGGCGAGCGCCTGGCAGGGATGCTCGAAATCGGAGAGCGCATTGATGACGGGCACGCGTGAGTTGGCGGCCATTTCGGTGATGGTGTCGTGCGCGTAGGTGCGCAGCACAATGACGTCGACCCAACGCTCGACGTTACGCGCGACGTCGGCAATAGACTCGCGCTCGCCGAGAGGCGAGTTGGTTTGATCGACGAAGATGGCGTTGCCGCCCATGGTATTGATGCCGGTCTCAAACGCGAGGCGCGTGCGCAGGCTGGCCTTCTCAAACATGAGCACCATCTGCTTGGCATCGAGAGCATGTCGGTACTCGCGCGGGTTGCGCTTGACGTCGTGGCCCAGCTTGAGAATGGCGCGGACCTCGGCGCTCGAAAGATCGGCAATGGAGCAGAGGTCTTCGCCGGCGAGGCGCGCTGCCGCGGCTAGAATGTCAGGGTCGTTCTGCAGGGGCACTGCGGTTTGCGGTTGTTCGATGGTGGCTTTGCTAGCCATTCTTTTGTCCTCCTGCGGCGTTGGATGCGGATTGAGTTGCGCCGACAGTGCCGGCAAATTCGGTAAAGATTTCGTCGAGCGCTGCGATCGCGGTATCCACGTGACTGCGCTGCAGAATGTACGGCGGCAAGAAACGCAGAACCGTATCGCTGGTGCAGTTGATGAGGATGTGGCGCTTCAGCATTTCGGCTACGGTAAGCTTGGCGAGGTCAGCGGAGTCGAGTTCTGCGGCGAGCATGAGCCCCTTGCCGCGGACGTCAGTAATGGCCGTATTGCGCGCCGCCAGGGCGCGAAGCTGCTGCTGGAAGTAATCGCCGACTTCGGTAGCGTGATCGAGGAGATTCTCTTTCTCGATCTCGTCGATCACGGCGATGGCCACTGCGCAGGCTAGAGGTCCGCCACCGAAGGTGGTGCCGTGCATGCCGGCATGAATGGCGCGCGCAGCTTCTTCGGTGCAGAGGATGGCGCCAAGCGGAATTCCGCCGGCGAGCGGCTTAGCAAGCGTGGTCACGTCAGGAAGAATGCCGTAGTGCTGATAGGCGCACCACTTGCCCGTACGGCCCATGCCTGCCTGGATTTCATCGACGATGAGGAGTGCCCCGGTAGAGCTGGCGAGGGCACGCGCCTCGGCGAAGAACTCCTGGCTGAGCGGGCGAATGCCGCCTTCACCCTGGATGGCTTCGACGAGAATGGCGCAGACTTCGTTGGAGAATTTGGCGCGCAGGTCGGCCACGTCGTTGAAGCGCACGAAATCGACGCCGGGGACGACGGGACCGAAGGGCTCGCGGTATTTGGCCTTGTAGGTCGTCGAGACTGACCCAAAGGTACGGCCGTGAAAGCTTTGTTCGAGCGCAAGGAACTTTGTTCCGATCTGCTTGCCTTCACTGCGCAGAAGGCCGGCGTGAGCGCGTGCTAACTTGAGCGCGCCCTCCCACGCCTCGGTGCCGGTGTTCGCAAAAAAGACACGATCCAGGCCCGTTCGCTCGCTGAGGCGCAGTGCGAGCTCGGCCTGCCCCTCGTGGTAAAAGAGGTTCGACGTGTGGATGAGCGCGCGGCTCTGCCTGGCGATGGCGCTCTCAATGGCGGGGTGGGCGTAGCCAAGCGCGTTCACGCCGATGCCGCTGAGCAGATCGAGGTACTTCGTACCGTTCTCGTCGACAATGTACACATCTTCACCACTGACGAAGAGAATCGGGTTCCGCTCGTAGGTGGAGAGCAAGAGCTTGGATTCTGCAGCGCGAATTTGATCGAGTTTCGTCAACTTCGTTTCTCCTAGGTTGAAACTTTCAAGCCACCATAACTTCAGTGCCGAAGGCAACGCGCGAACTGCACAGATCGGGCAGGGAATCGGCGGCTTCGGCTGGCAAGATGCGCACGCGCTTCACGCCGTTCAGCAATGCTTCGCGGCAGGCGCTCAGTTTGGGCAGCATGCCGCCCGAGATAACCGCGCTCTTGGCCATCTCGGCGATCTGATCGATCGATAGCCAGCGCATGACCTGACCGTTCGAGCCTTTGACGCCGGGCACGTCGGTGAGGAAGACAAGGGCATCCGCGTGGCAGGCTATGGCGCAGGCCGCAGCCATCTCATCGGCATTCACGTTGTAGTATTCACCGTCGAAGCCGAGAGCCATTGACGAGAGGACGGGCACGCCATTGAGCTGCCAGATGGCGTCAAGCCAGCGCGGATCGCTCGCGGCGATCTCGCCAACATAGCCAAGATCGGCTCCGCTGGTTTCAGCGGTGCTGCGCTTTTTGCGGGCGCGGAAGACGAGGCCGTCCCCGCCAGAAAGGCCCATGGCTGGCTGGCCGAGCGCGCCCAGGGCGGCGACGAGGCTCTTATTCACTTTGCCGGCGAGCACCATGATGGCGGCATCGCGTGTTTCGGCATCGGTGACGCGCAGGCCGTTCACAAACTTGCTTTCTTTGCCGAGCGCCTTCAAGGTCTGCGTCAATTGCGAACCGCCACCGTGAACGACGGCGACCTGATTGCCGCTGCGCACGAGTTCAGTGATGGCGCGCATGGAGCTCTGGAAGAGAGCTGGGACTGCGAGGCCTGCACCGCCGAGTTTGACAACATACTTCACTCCAGGCCCTCCGCTTCGTTCCACCCCAACATGACGTTGAGGTTCTGGACGGCCTGCGAAGCCGCACCCTTGAGCAGGTTGTCGAGGCAACTGACGATCACCGCGCGGCGGCCATCGCCTGCAAGATGGAAACCGATGTCGGCGTAATTGGTGTGCGCGGAATATTGAATCTGCGGCAGGATTGTTCCATGCCAACGAACCATGGGGCTGGCCGCAAAAAAGTCACGATAGATTTGTGAGATGCTCTCCGCTGTTTGTCCGCTGCTGAAACGAACGTAAATTGTGGATAAAATGCCGCGCGGAATCGGCAGCAGGTGGGGCGTGAAGACGATCTGGCTGTTGTCGAGGCCGATCTGCTCAAGCAACTCACCGGTGTGGCGATGCGAGAAGACGCCGTAGGCGGAAAGATTGTCGGCCGCATACATGAAGTGGGTCTTGGCGGTTGGCGTTTTGCCAGCGCCGCTGACGCCGCTCTTTGAATCCGCAATGATGCCGTGATCGAGGTCGACGACTCCGGCGGCGACGAGCGCGCGGACGGCGAGGATCACGGACGTGGCGTAACAACCGGGATTGGCCACAAGCTGCGCGCCGGCGATTTGCGCGCGATGCAGTTCGGGTAGTCCGTAGACTGCTGCGGCCTGCGTGGCGACGGCTGTTTCGGAGTTTTCGTCCTCGAATTTATAGACAGCGCGGTTGGCAGCTTCTATGAGACGCCATGCGCCGCTCAGGTCGACCACGCGCAGGCCGTGCCTTAGCGCTTCCGGAACCCACTCACGCGACTGCTCGTGGGGCGTGGCGAGGAACAGCACCTCGACGCCCCGCTGCGCGAGCAGTTCCCAGGTGAAGGGCTCGAGCTTGCAATGCGCGGCGAGGCTGCCCGCCAACTGGGGATGGATTTCGGTAAGAGGAACGCCGCCGCGGGCTTGGTCTTTGGCATCGATGCGGCCGGCGAAGACGGGTGGCGTGTTGCGCAGGCGCGGGTGATGGAGCAGCAGCCGCGCAAGCTCTGCTCCCGCGTACCCTGTCACTCCGACTACCGCGCTTTGAACTGTTTCTTTCATGACGACAAGATCGCCCTTAGCCGTGCTTCTGCTTCGCTCGCTCTGCGCGGGTCAGAACAGATAATCAACACCGTGTCATCTCCTGCAATTGTGCCCACGACTTCAGGCCAGCCCTCGCGGTCGATCGCAGCCGCCACCGGTTGCGCTCCTCCCATGGCCGTGCGTACAACCACTTGGTTCATGGCCTGATTCACGCGCAGACCAAAGCTCTCAATCATCTCCGCCACGGAAGGTGGGGCGTCGTCTTCGATTCCGGCTGCGCCATTGCGCGGTGCGGAGGGGGAAGAGGGAAGCGTGTAGCCGCCGGGGCCTTTGGAGAGGCGCAGTTCATGGATGTCACGCGAGAGCGTGGCCTGGGTGACCTCAAAGCCGCGGCGGCGCAGCTTGCGCCGGAGCTCGTCCTGATTCGACACCAGGGAGTGTGCGATCAACTCTCGAATTGCGGAGTGCCGTTGAAATTTCATGGTCGACGATTCAGCTTCCTTGGGTTCTAGGCAAAGCGAAAGCGCGGCTCGCTTACGGCGGCCGCGCTTGTATAAATATACAGCCAAAGTGAATAACTATGCAAGAGGGGAATCATGAAGATTACGTGCCTGGGCGACGTATTCCACGAGGTTCGTGCTTCCCAGGTCTGAGAATCCAGCCCCTGGGGCACCCAGTGTGATCAGATGATCCACCAATTTTGAGGCGTTACCTTCCGGCGATGACCTTTTCGTAGTAGGCAATGTACTGCGGGAGCACCAGCGTAGAACAGAAGCGGGTTTGGGCGGTTTTGCGAGCGTCGGTGCGCATTTGCTCAAGGCGCGGGCGATCGGTCAGCAACGCGAGCGCGCCCTGGGCCATGGCGTCGACGTCACCCACGTTGAACAGCAGGCCGGTGATGCCGTCGTCAATCAGTTCGGGGACCCCGCCGACGCGGGTGGCGATGGAGGGAACCTTGCAGGCCATGGCTTCGAGAGCTGCGAGGCCGAAAGATTCCAACTCGCTGGGCATCAAGAGCAAGTCGGCGAGAGGGAGCAGTTCGTTGACGCGCTCCTGCTTGCCGAGGAAGTGGATGTTGTGTTGGATATTCAGGTCGCGCGCGAGCCATTCGGCGGCAGAGCGCTCGGGCCCGTCGCCGACAAGGACCAGCTGGGCGGGAATCTCGCGCACGATACGGGCGAAGACTTTGACGACGTCGGTGACGCGCTTGACGGGGCGGAAGTTGGAGAGGTGGATCAGGACTGCCTGATCGGGGCCGGCCAGGCGGAGGCGCGCCTCGGCGTGTGCGGCCTCATCCTGAATGGGTGCATACACGTCGCAGTTGACGAAGTTGGGCACGACCTGAATGTCGCGGGTCACGTCGAAGTCCTGAAGCGTTTTGTCTTTGAGGTATTGCGAGATGCTGGTGACGCCATCGCTTTCCTGAATGGAGAAGCGAGTGATGGGGAGATAACTGCGATCAAGGCCGACGAGGGTGATGTCGGTTCCGTGAAGGGTCGTGACGAAGGGCAAGCGGCGTCCGCGGGCAGCCAGCATCTGGCGGGCGAGGAGTGCGCTCACAGAGTGAGGAATTGCGTAGTGGACATGGAGGAGATCGAGGCCATTGAATTCCGCAACCTCGGCCATACGCGAGGCCAGCGCCAGGTCGTAGGGCGGGAATTCAAAGAGCGGGTAACTGGAGACCGGCACCTCGTGGTAGAAGATTCCTTCGTCGCGGCCGCTGAGACGAAAAGGCTGCGAATAGGAGATGAAGTGGACTTCGTGGCCCTTGGCGGCGAGTTCGATGCCGAGTTCGGTGGCGACCACGCCTGAGCCGCCGTAGGTGGGATAGCAGGTGATGCCGATACGCATAGAGGTCCTTGGCGCCCGCCGTGTCTTGCAGGTGAGTCTTAGTAGATTCCTGGAATCAGGCGCCTGGTCGTTTCTTGATAGCGCTGGTACTGGGGGCCGAAAGCTCCGAGTAACGCGATCTCTTCCACATGCATTCTATAGAGGAGGGCCGCGGTGGGCAGCACGAGGACGATGGCCGCGGAGTACCAGTTGCGTTCGGCGAGGGCGATGGCGAGGAAACAGATGACCATTCCGGTGTAGGAGGGATGGCGGACGAACCGGTACAGGCCGGACTGATAGAGCTGCTGTGCATCGCGAATGGCGACGTTGACGCTGAAGGCTTTGCCGAGGGAGAGAATGGCGATCCAGCGCACGACCAGTCCCAGGATCATCAGCGCGATTGCGG
>PLTV01000199.1 GCA_003164635.1 Acidobacteriaceae bacterium | reverse complement strand
AGGCGCGAGAGGAAGCCATGCCGCCAGAGTATCGCGGGCCGCGCGGGCCGCGCGGGCCGTGCTACTTTTCGTGCTCAAAGGTGAGCGAGGCGGAGTTGATGCAGTAGCGCAGGCCAGTGGGACGCGGGCCGTCGGGAAAGACGTGGCCGAGATGGCCGCCGCAGCGGGCGCAGGTGACTTCGATGCGGCGCATGCCGAAGGTGCGGTCTTCATGCTCGACGACGGCCTTGGACTCGGCGGGAATGGTGAAACTGGGCCAGCCGCATCCGGAGTCGAACTTGGCGCCGCTGAGGAAGAGCAACGCTCCGCAGGCAGCACAGTGGTAGTTGCCGGTATCGTGATTCTCAGTGAGCGCACCGGTGAAGGGTCGCTCGGTGCCTTTTTCGCGAAGGACGTGATATTGCTCGGGCGTGAGCGCGGCGCGCCACTCTGCTTCGGTGCGCACAACTTTGTCGGCAGATTCGCTCATGGGAACCTCGGGGGTTGGAGTCATCGATCTTGCATCCATTGGATGCCCGGCAGGGGCGCACGGGTACGGGAAGTTCAGACTTCGGCGATGAGCTCAATTTCGACCAGGACATCTTTGGGCAGGCGAGAGACTTCGACTGTGCTGCGGGCGGGCGGGGTTACCCCTTCGGGAGCGAGATAGGCCCCGTAAATCGCATTCATCGCTGCGAAGTCGTTGAAGTCCTTCAGAAAGACCGTCGCTTTGACCACGCGGTCGAGGCTTGATCCGGCCGACTCGAGAATGGCGCGGAGGTTTTCCATCACGCGGGTAGTTTGCTCTTTGATTCCGGGAGCGACGACCTGGCCAGAGATGGGATCGAGCGCGATTTGACCGGCGGTGAAGATGAGGTTTCCGGTACGAATGCCCTGCGAGTAGGGACCGATGGCCGCGGGAGCATCGGGGGTGGCGATAACGGCTTTGCTCATGGGTCGATTGTAATGCGGTTACGCCGCAGTTATCGCCACACGGCGAGCAGAGCGCCGACGATCATGAGACCCACGAGCCAGTAACCCTGGTTGATGGCGAAGAGCTTGAACGGTCTTCCCTCGTATATACCCTGCGGCAAACTGGGCGCGGCAAAAAAGCCAAGCCAGATGAGGAAACCGATAAAGACACCCCACCCGTACGTGGCGGCGCCGGACCAGTAGACGATGTGCGCCAGGACGAGAGAAAGAACCAGGTCGAGAACGAACGACGAAATCATGCCGGCCATCATGGCGGCATTCTTCTGCTTCGTCTTGTCCGGCGTGATGCCGAGCAGCGCCATCCAGGGCTTGGCGAAGAGGACCGGTGAATACCAAACGGCTCCGAGAAGCCACAGGATGACAGCGGAGACAAGGAGGGCCAGATGGTTGAAGTGGAGGCCAAGATGATTCATGGAAACCTCGCTGGGATGGGGTGGAACTGAGAGTGCCGCATTTGTGTTCGCCGTGTCAACGAGAAAGATGGGCCCGGAATCGACTCGATGTGGAGCAGCTGACTCTTCGCTTACTACTTACGCTTAAGGGCTTCGAGTTCGTCGAGGGTGCGCGGCCAGTCGGAGCCGAGAAGGCGCGAGAGGCTGCGATCGGCGAGGACCTTGCCGCCGGTCTGGCAGCGGGCGCAGTAATTGGTTTCGTTGTCGGCGTAGCGAATGCGCAGGATTTTCTGGCCGCAGCGGGGGCAGGGCTGATCGAATTTGCCGTGGACGGCGAATTCGGTGCGGAAGGCCGTGACGCCTTCGGGGAAGGACTTCGCAGCCTCGGTGCGCAGGCGGTCAATCCAGAGCGTGAGGGTGGAGCGCGTAGCGGAGAAAAGGCGCTCCCATTCATCGGGCTTGAGCTTGTGTGTGAGCGTGACGGGCGAGAGTTGCGCGGCGTGCAGAATCTCGTCGGAGTAGGCATTGCCGATGCCGCTGACGAGACGCGGATCGGTGAGGGCGCGCTTGAGAGTGCGATTTTCGTAGGTCAGCGCGTTGTGAAAGCCATCGAGATTGGTGTCGAAGACTTCAACGCCGCCGGGGTTGTTTGCGGCGAGACCCTCTTCCCCGCGCACCACGTAGAGCGAAGCGCGGCGCTTGCTGCCGGCTTCAGTCAGCGTGAGTGAGCCGGTCGGAAAATCGAAAGCAGCGAGCGCATTGCGGCCGGCGAGTTTGGCATGCGGCGGCTTCCAGTGCAGGCGTCCGGCGATCATGAGGTGCAGGATAACCCAGAGATCGCCTTCTACGCCGATGGCGATGCGCTTGCCGATGCGGCGGAGGGCGACAACGGTTTTGTCCTCGAGTGCGGAGAGGGGCGGATCGACAGAGCGGAGCAGAAAGACACTGGCGAGGCGGACACGCTCCAGCGACTGGCCGAGGATGCGCGGCTCAAGGGCGGCGATGTAGGCCGAGATGTCAGGCAGTTCCGGCATGCGCTTGTCTCAAAAGAAGAGAGTGGAGAACTCTCATCGCACCATTCTCGAACAGAAACCCGATTGTTGTGTCAGAAATGCTGTGTGGGATCAGGGGAAAATTACGTTGTCGATCAACCGGGTTGACCCGACGTACGCGGCAACGGCAAAGAGGCTGCCTTGCTTGGCCTCATCGATGGGCTCAAGCGTGGCCCAGTCCACAAGAGCGATGTAGTCGATTTGCACTGCGGGCTCACTGGAAAACACCTCGCGTGCCGTAGCGAGCAAATGATCCGAGCGGCGCTCGCCTGATGCGAAGAGAGATTCGACCCGACGAACGGCGCGGCTCAGGGTGAGGGCCTGGGCGCGCTCCGTTGGGCTGAGATAGATGTTGCGCGAGCTGAGGGCGAGGCCGTCGGGCTCGCGGACGATGGGACACACGACGATTTCGGTGGCGAGGCGAAGGTCTGCGGTCATGCGGCGAAGGACAGCGACTTGCGCTGCATCTTTCTGGCCGAAGAGGGCCTGATCCGGTTCGGCGGCGATGAAGAGTTTGCTGACTACAGTGGCGACACCGCGAAAGTGGCCTGGGCGGGAATGGCCATCGAGGCGATCGCTCAAGCCGGGCACTTCGACGAATGTCGAGATTGGTCCGTGGGGATAAAGCTCTTCGACCGAGGGGACGAAGACAACGTGCGCGCCTTCTCGTTCCGCGATTGCGCAGTCGGCATCGAAGGTGCGTGGGTAGCGCGAGAAATCTTCGTGGGGACCGAACTGAGTGGGATTGACGAAGATGCTTACGGCGACCTGATGGCACGCAGCGGCGGCAGCTCGAATCAAGGATGCGTGGCCGGCGTGCAGCGCGCCCATGGTGGGAACGAGGCCTAGAAGCTTCCCTTCTCGATGAGCTTGCCGCGACCATGCGCGCAGTTCCGCGACGGTACGAATGACTTGCATCAAGCCTTCTTCAGTGCGGAGGCTTTTTCCTGCGCGGGAAGATGATAGCTCTCTTCGTCGGAGGGGAACATGCGATGCTCAACGTCTTCGCGGTAATGCTCGATCGCGGAGCGAATGAGGCTGCCGACGTCGGCGTACCGGCGCACAAATTTGGCCGGCGGCAAGAAGGTGAGATTCAACAAATCGTGGTAAACGAGAATCTGCCCGTCGCAGCCGGGTCCGGCGCCGATGCCGATGGTGGGAATGGTGAGGCTGGCGGTGATTTGTTCGGCCACTTCGCGCGGGACCCCTTCGAGCACGATGGCGCCGGCGCCGGCATCCGCGAGTGCGTGGGCGTCGTCGAAGAGCTGACGAGCCGTGTCGGCAGTGCGCGCCTGGACACGGTAGCCACCCATGCGATGGAGGCTTTGCGGAGTGAGGCCCAGGTGGCCGATGACGGGAATTTCGGCTTCAGTGAGTGCGCGGACAACCTCGACGCGGGAGCCTTCAACTTTGACGGCCTCAGCACCGGCTTCCTTCACGAAGCGAACGGCGTTTGCAAGGCCTGCCCCCACCGGCCCGTGATAGCTGCCGAAAGGCATATCGGCGACAACCAGAGCACGACGCACCGCTCGGCGCACAGCACGGGTGTGGTGCAGCATTTCATCGACGGTAATGGCAAGGGTGTTCTCGTGGCCGAGAACTACCATGGCGAGCGAATCGCCGACCAGGAGCAGGTCGATGCCGGCCTCATCGGCAAGCCGCGCGGACGAATAATCGTAAGCGGTGAGCGCGGAGATGGGCTTGCCTTGGCGCTTCATCTCAGCCAAGGCGGGGACTGTGACTTTTGTGATGGGAAGGCCGGTCGAAGCGGAACTTGACCCTGCGGGGAAGTTGGTAACGCTCATGGTTTTCTCCAGTGCCGCTCCGTCGACTCAGGATGCGGCCCGAACAAGAGAAAGTATACGCCTGGAAGCGAAAATGGGCGCAATGGAAAGGTGAATTTCAATGGGTCCTGGGCCGTACGGACGGAGCGCGGGCGATTTTCTGTTGTTCAATCGCGTGGCCCGTGGCGTAGAATCCGGCCTACTCAATTCCCCAAATCAAGCAAGCGAGGTTGAAACCATGCCCAAGTTCGTTATCGAGCGGGAGATCCCTGAGGTTGGCAAGCTGACGCCAGAGCAATTGCAGGCCGTATCGCAGTCTTCGTGCGGCGTACTCAACGCGATGGGTCCGAAGATTCAATGGCTGCATAGCTACGTAACCGACGACAAGATTTATTGCGTCTATATTGCGCCGGACGAAGCGACCGTGCGAGAGCACGCGACGAGAGGCGGTTTCCCGGCCAACAAAGTTTCGCAGGTTCGCGCTACCATCGATCCAACCACTTCAGAATAGCCGCAATCGAACAAGGAACGGCGAAGCCGGGCACAATCCCAGGCTTGGCCGCCGATTAAGATTGTTTGGAACCAATCCGAGGGGCCCGGTGAAGCGGTTCAACGCACGTGGCGCTCACTGGAAGTGAAGGATGACGTCGCAGGAAGCGATCGATATTTATGCAGGTTTAGGCGCTTGTGCTGCACTCGGGCTTGCGGCAGGCGGATTTGCCTACTGCGCCATGAAGCCGCAATCGCAGGTATTCGGCAGGACGCTGATTGCGCCAGATGCGCCGGGAGAACTGGCGCTGACGTTCGATGACGGGCCCAACCCGGCGTGTACGCCTCGACTTCTGGATCTGCTCGCGAGTCACCAAGTCCAGGCGACATTCTTCATGATTGGCGGCTTTGGGGAGCGCGAGCCGGAGCTGGTGCGCCGGGTGGCATCTGCGGGACATTTGATTGGGAACCACACGTGGTCGCACCCCAACCTGGCACTGACCGCGGCGCGCCAGGTGGAAGAAGAGTTGCGCCGGACGAGCGAAACGCTGGAGCAGATTCTGGGAACGGCGGTTCGCTATTTTCGGCCTCCTTTTGGAGGACGGCGTCCGTTTGTGTTGCGGACAGCCCGAAATCTGGGACTGACGCCGGTGACCTGGAATGCGATGACCAACGACTGGGAAGAGCCGGTGGCGAATGCAATCGCAGGGCGGCTGACGCGCATGGTAGACCGGCTCACAGAGCGCGGACGGGCGGCCAACATTGTGCTGCACGATGGCGGCCACAGGATGCTGGGGACCGACCGAAATCCTTCAATGAATGCAGCGTCCCAGTTGCTCGACCGTTATAGCGCGACTCACCGGTTTGTCACGCTGGATGCGTGGAGCAGCGAAGCACCGAGCCTAGGCTGAGGCCACGGCCTGAAACGCATCGCGGGCGGCGGCGATGGTGGCGGCCACTTCCTGTTCGCCGTGGGCGGCGCTCAGGAAGGCCGCTTCAAACTGCGACGGCGGCAGCCAGACTCCGCGTTCGAGCATGGCGCGGTGAAAGCGGGCAAAGGCGGCGGTGTCGGATCGGGCGGCCTGCTCGTAGTTGGTGACCGGATCCGCCGTGAAGAACCACGTCCACATGGAGCCGACGCGGTTGAGCGTGAGCGGGACGCCTGCCTTGCGAGCTTCGGCGGCGACGCCATCGGCAACGGCGACCGAGACGGCTTCGAGTTGCGGATAGATGCTGGAGGCGTTGGCCTGGAGGGCATCGAGGGTGGCGATGCCGGCGGCCATGGCGAGCGGATTGCCGCTCAGCGTTCCAGCCTGATAGACAGGGCCAAGGGGCGCGAGAAGATCCATGAAGCGGCGCTTGCCGCCGAAGACGCCGACCGGCAGTCCGCCGCCGACGATTTTGCCCAGCGTGACGAGGTCCGGATCGAGAGAGTAAAGCTGGCAGGCACCGCCGAGCGCGACACGGAAGCCGGTCATCACTTCATCCACGATGAGGAGCGATCCGTGGGTCTGGGTGAGACGTCGCAGACCGGCGAGGTAGCCTTCGGACGGCGGGATACACCCGGCGTTTCCGACCACGGGTTCAACGATGATGGCGGCGATCTGGTTGGAATGCGCGGCAAATGCGGCTTCGAGGGCGGCGAGGTCGTTGAAGGGGAGGGCCAACGTGAGATGGGCTATCGCATCAGGAACACCGGCCGAGCCTGGAATGCCAAACGTCGCGACGCCGGAGCCGGCTTTGACGAGGAGTCCGTCGGAATGGCCGTGATAACAACCCTCGAACTTGACGATGATGTTGCGGCCGGTCGCCGCGCGAGCAAGGCGAATGGCCGACATGGTGGCTTCAGTGCCGGAGCTGACGAATCGGAGCCTTTCAATGGCGGGATAGCAGGCGACGATGCGTTCGGCGAGATCAGCTTCTGCAGCTGTAGAAGCACCAAAACTGGAAGAATTGCGGGCCGCGCGCTCGATGGCTTCGACGGCGGGCGGGAAGGCGTGACCGAGGATCATGGGGCCCCAGGAGCCGAAGTAGTCGATGTACCGATTGCCGTCGGCGTCAGTGAGCCAGGCACCCTTCGCGCTCTCGATGAAAGGAGGCGCCCCGCCAACAGCGCGGAAGGCGCGCACGGGTGAGTTCACACCGCCGGGGAAGAAGCGCTCTGCACGCTGTTGAAGGGCCTGGGACTTAATGTGGAGGGTCTCTTGAGCGAGAGAGCGCATAATGCGTTCAGTATAGAAGCCGGCTGGTCGGTGCCGTGTGATTTGCCTCACAAGCCGCCTGGCCAAACGAACCGGTGCCCGGGATTGAACCCGAGAATTGAATCGGAGAGCCGCTGTCGCTCATCTCGATGAGTGTGAACGATTTGCAGGAGATTGGAGACCGGTTGCTGGTGATCTTCGATGGCCGCTGCGGGTTTTGCAACGGGGCGGTGCGGTGGTTTCTGCGACGCGATCGTCGGGACCGCCTGCGATTCGTGGCTTCGGATTCACCTGCGATGGCTGGACTGCTGGCGCGGCACCGGATCGACGGTGCGGCGACGCCGGACGGGCCAGGTTCTCTGCTGATTGCGCGCGCAGTGGGCACCGCGCACGAAGAGATCCTCAACCGTTCCACGGCCGCGCTGGCGATGCTTGCCGAACTGCCCGGCGGCTGGCCGGCGATTGCTGCGGTTCTTGGAATTATTCCGCCGCCGCTGCGGGATGCCGTGTATGAACTGGTTGCGCGCAATCGCTATCGACTACGAGGGCGGCTGAAGGCTTGCCCAACTCCGACTGCTGCGGAGCGCGAACACTTCCTATAGCAACTTCTCCCGCGCCTTGAGATGCAAAACCAGGACCACCAGCGCCGAAATCTCAACAGAGAGGCCCAGGCCGATGCAGAGCCCGTGGGCAAAATCGTCGAGGTCTGGCGCCAGGTGCAGCAGGGGCGTGAACAGGGGGCGCCACTCAACGGTGCAGGTGTTCATCAAGAGGCCCACAACAAGGAGAGCCAGGGCCACCGGCACGGACTTGGGCGATTGCGTCAGCGATTTGAGCGACATGACGGTTTCCTTTTTGGATTGGACAGCGGTGTGAGCGGAGTGATGGTTCACCGCGGTTGTTGTGTGCGATTCGCGGTAATTGCCCGGCGCGCGAAGATACGCAAGAGTTGAAAAACCACGAGGACGTCAATGGTCGCACCGAGTCCGGCGCAAATTCCGCGGCTGGTGTCGTCGATGGCCGGCGTCAGATGCAGGAGAGAAAGAAACGGCAAAGGCCACGCCGCAGCGCTCGCCAGATCGATTTGCGCCAAGACAAGAAGGACGAGGAGGACGGGCAGAGATTTCTTCAGGCTGTGGGAGTCGAGCAAAAGCATTGTGGGTCCTTTCCTGAGGCGATAGTTTGTGCGGCAAGAAGGCCGGTCAGACCCGAGCGCTGGGGTTGCGCATGCGGCGAGTCGACCATACGAGAAAAACCAGGGCCAGTCCGATCAGGAAGCCGCGCAGTCCGTCAACGAGTGCAAGGTGATTGCGGCGCGTACCTTCCCCGAAGAGCGTGAACGCGAGTGAAGTGAAGAGGCAAAGGTTTCCCGCTGCCCAGATGCGGCGTGTTTTGGCATCGAGATCACGAATATTGCGGCGAGACAGGCACATGGCAGGTTCTCCTAATTGTTGAAGCGGTACCAGAGCAGCAGCGCGAGTTTGGTGGCAGCCATCGCATAAATCACAAAGATCAGGTCCCAGCTAATGCGGTGTTCAACCAGCAGCCGGTATTCGAGCAGGAGAAAGAGCGTCAAAGCGCCCACAACGGCCGCAGTCGAGGTAGAACGGCGGCCATGCTCCTGAACGCGTTCGTCGGGTTTGTGATCGAGCAGGAGGAGGCGGTTGAGAGAATTGGGGATCATTGCATGCTCTCCAGG
The DNA here is from genome assembly GCA_003164635.1 of Acidobacteriaceae bacterium. Taxonomy (GTDB): domain Bacteria; phylum Acidobacteriota; class Terriglobia; order Terriglobales; family Acidobacteriaceae; genus Telmatobacter. The sequence continues at coordinate 6,949 of PLTV01000199.1, read as the reverse complement.
GTGAAGATTTCGTCGGTGGGGCAGGCGAAGACACGGGCAAAGGTGAGGGCCAGTTCCAGGCTGGGGACATAGCGGTCGCGCTCGATCGAGTTAATGCTCTGCCGGGAAACCCCGACGGAGGCGGCCAACTGCTCCTGTGTCCACCCACGGGCGGTGCGCAGCTCTTTGATCCGATTTGTGATTGGTGCGGTCATGTAAAGCTGACTTGCCACACCAGCGTAGCGCGGAGCGTTTGCGATGTCAAGCTAGCTTTACTTTTTCTTTTTGGCCGAAAGATCCTGGTTTCGGGGAAACCCTCCAGAAGCCCTGCCAGGCCTGCTAAAATCGACCTTTCCGGCTTGATGATTCCGGCCTGATTCCATCCTAGAAAGCCCTCATCCGTGGCAAATGAACCCAAGTCAAAATCCGTGACCTACGCCGATGCCGGCGTCGATATTTCGAGCGGCGACCGGACCAAAGAACGCATCAAGTATTTGGCGCAGAAAACCTTCAATCGCAATGTTTTAGGTGGAATCGGCGGCTTCGGGGCGCTGTTCCGACTGGATTTGCAGCGCTTCAAGAACCCGATCCTGGTAAGTTCGGCCGACGGGGTGGGAACGAAGCTGAAGATCGCCTTCGAGCTGGGGATGCATCACTCGGTGGGCGCGGACCTGGTGAATCACTGCGTGAACGACGTCGCGGTGCAAGGGGCGATTCCCTTGTTCTTTCTCGATTACCTGGCGACGGGGAGGCTCGATCCCGAGGTGGCGGAAAGCGTGGTGACGGGCCTGGCGGACGCGTGCAAAGCGAATGGCTGCGCGCTGATCGGCGGAGAGACGGCTCAGATGCCCGGCTTCTATACCGATGGGGAGTACGATCTGGCTGGTTTCATTGTGGGCGCCGTGGACCGGGACAAGTTGGTGACGGGCGGGAATATCAAGCCAGGAGACGTGCTGATCGGTCTGCCCTCGACGGGGCTGCACACCAACGGATACTCGCTGGCGCGGAAGCTTTTTTTCGAAGTGGCGGGGTACAAGCCGACACAATTTGTTTCCGCAATCAAAGACAAGGCCGGGGCGGCGCTAATGAAGACGCACCGCAGTTACCTGTCGGTAATCCAGAAGCTCGTGGGAGGCGGGGTGGTTGCCGGAATGGCGCATATCACGGGCGGCGGCATCACCGAGAATCTGCCGCGGATTCTGCCCAAGGGCACGTGCGCACAAGTCGAGATTGGATCGTGGCCGGTGCTGCCGATCTTCGAACACCTGCGCGCACTCGGGCAGGTTTCGCAGGAAGAAATGATGCGCACCTTCAATATGGGCGTTGGGCTCATTGCGGTAATTCCCGCAGCGAAGTTTCCGCGCGCCAAGACGTTGCTCGATCGCGCCGAAGAGAAGTTTTTTGTGATCGGGCGGATTGTGAAGGGCGAGCGGCGGGTGCAGTACACGTGAGCAGCGGCGTGAGCGGAGTTGGGTTGAGGCTTTAGCCTTGAGGGGATTGTGAGTTCTTTGGACGTTAAGCCGCTTACGCGCATTGGCATTCTCCTCTCCGGGCGCGGATCGAACTTCGTGGCCATTGCGGAATCGATTCGTGCGGGGCAGCTGCGCGGCGTTGAAATCGCGGTAGTCATTTCCAATGTGGCAGAAGCTCCGGGCCTTGAGGCTGCGGCGCGCATTGGCTTACCGACCGCGGTGTTTGTATCCAAGGGCCGCCAGCGCGCGGAACACGATGCGCAGATGATTGCCTGTCTTCGCGAGTACAACGTTGAGCTCGTTTGCCTGGCTGGCTACATGCGGCTGCTGTCGCCTGAATTCGTGGGGGCTTTTCGCAACCGGATTTTGAATATTCATCCGTCGCTGCTGCCTGCGTTCCCCGGCCTCGATGCGCAAGAGCAGGCCTTCAATTATGGCGCAAAAGCCGCGGGCTGCACCGTGCACTTTGTCGACGAAGAACTCGACCACGGCGCAATCGTTGTGCAGCGGGCAATCCCGGTCCTCGAGACCGATGACGCGCGCACGCTGGCAGCGCGGATATTGGCCGAGGAGCACGTGGCCTATTCTGAGGCGATTGCGCAGGTGGCGAGTGAGGAGTACGAGATTCGTGGGCGCCGCTACGTGCGCCGCATGCTGCCCGGGTGAGACGATGCAAGCGCTGTCAAGTTCGAGAAGTCGATTAATATATACAAGTTGCTGATTAAACATAACTTATCAACCCCTCGAAATTGCATGCCGATAGGCCTCGCTTCCCTACCCTTGAGATAGCCCGAATTGCGGCGAGCACCGATCCGGCTGATTCTCCGGTTGCGATGAGCGGGTTCTGCCCGAAAGGCAAAGCCAATACCACTCCTCCGCCCACTCAGATCTCTACGCGAAACCGAAAATCGATCGCAACTGGCGCACGCCGCCCACTCGAGCAAAAAGGAGTTTGACTATGAGCTTGATCAGCAACATTTGGAATCATCCGAAGACCTCGGCCAGCGGGTTGCTGCTGGCGATTCTGACCATCGGCGGAGTGCTTTCGCAAAACGGGATCGGGTTGGGAAAGGCGGGCTCCGGTACCGTCGTGACTCTCATCAGTGCGGTAGCCACGGCGCTACTGGGTCTTCTGGCGCGGGACCCGGCCGCTGCGCCCTCTTCGACCGGATCGGTGGCGAAGCTTGGCGCGTGGGCGCTGATCGCGCTGTTGATTCCGCTGCCGTATATGTCGGGGTGCTCAGGAACCACGGTCGCCCAGGACATTGTGAACTGGACCCCGGCATTGCAAAGCGCAGTGACGACCGTGGATACGACAGCGGCGTTGTTGGCTCCTGTGGATGCGCCGCTATTCGCCGCGGCCACGGCGGGCTTTGACGCAGCGTCGAAGCTGCTGGCGAATCAGGCTCGTGCCTACCTGGCGAATCCGTCGGCCGGACTGCTGGCAGAGATTCAGGCCCAGATTGTGACGTTTCAGCAGCAGGTAAACGCCGCATTGCTCAGTGTGGCCAGAATCACGAATCCGGCCAGCCAGAAACATGCACTTTCGGCAATCCAGGCAACGGCGACGATTGTGAGCGCGATCTTCTCGCTGGTGCAGTCGATTTCGGGCAAGGCGGCACTGGCGCAGATGGCAGCGCATTCGACGATCAAGCTGGCTTCGGCGGAGCCTCTGCTGGATTCGGCCCTTGCGTCGCAGATGATTGCAGACCATTACCGCGAACCGGTGGCTGTCGCGAGCGCTGAAGTAGCGCAGGCGGAGCAGTGGCAGAAATTGGCTGGATTCTAGATTCGTCTCTAAATCAAAAATGCAAGGAAATAGAACGAAGCACGGGTCGTTTCTGACGTGGGACGGCCCGTGCGCTTCTCAATAAAAGATTCGACTAGGTGTTGGCGTCGCGAGCCTCGCCGAGGATGAGCTTCATGGTGATTTGCTTGCGGCCGCGATAGATGGTTACCGAAACGGTGTCGCCCGCCTGATGCTTGTCCATCAACACATTGATGTCGGCGGGGTCGGTCACCGGCTGGCCATCTACAGCGACAATCAAATCCCCGCCCAGCATGATGGCCATGTTGCCCACATAAGCCTGCTCGTTGCCCCCGTGGAGACCCGCACGCTCAGCAGCGCCGCCGGGAATGACTTTCTGGATGAGTACGCCCGAATCGACGGCCAGGCCCATTTGTGAAGCAAGATCGGGACCAATGCCATAAGAAACGATGCCCAGCGATGGACGCTTGACGCGCCCGTAGCGGGTGAGGTCGGCNNGAGGCGATCATGGTGTTGATGCCAATGACCTCGCCACGCGAGTTGAGCAGCGGGCCGCCGGAGTTGCCTGGATTGATAGCCGCATCGGTCTGGATGGCATCGCCGATGGGCGCACCTTCAGAGCCGCGAATGTCTCGAATAGAACTGATAATGCCGCGGGTCATGGTGCCGCTGAGGCCGAAGGGGTTGCCGATGGCATAGACTTTTTGCCCAACGTTGAGCTGCGTGGAGTCGGCAAGGGTCACGGGCTGAAGATTGGGCGCGTCGATTTGCAGCAGTGCCAGGTCGTGCACCTTGTCTGTTCCGACAACCTTGGCCGCATAGCGCCGCTTGTTGCTGAGCATGACCTCAACACCGCGATTGGCGCCTTCGACGACGTGGTAGTTGGTGAGCACATGCCCGGCCTTATCGAGAACGAAGCCGGAGCCCTGGCCCTGCTGCGGCACCGTGCCGTAGAAGAAATTGAACACAAGCGTGGTCGATGTGATGTTGACTACCGAGGGAAGCACGCGCTTGTAGACGGCGATATTGTTTTGCTCTTCGGAATCGTACTCGGGAGCGGCCTCGGCTTCGGTAAGATCCAGTGCGTTGCCATGTCCACCGCCCAGGATCGACACATGGTGCAGGGACAAATCCGAGAGGTGCCGGGGAAAGTGGGCAGTAAGAAACCAAAATCCGCTCACCAGAAGAACAATCAGGATGACTTGACGCGTTTTCATATTTTTATTGACCTGGAAACCTTTCTCTAACAAATACGGGCCGGGCGCTGTCCGGTTCCATGCCGGAGGGGAAGGCGTGATCCGGCAGATCGTCCATCTTCATTTTAAAACTCGGATGGATGGGTTTTGTTGCTCTCAGCGGCAAGACGCTGCCAAAGCTGGGTTACCTGGGCGCGCAGGGCGTCGCGATCGCCTGTGTTCTCGAGGACATAATCGGCGCGCGCGGCTTTTTCAGCATCGGGAATCTGGTGCGTGAGGCGAACTCGCGCGTCCGCGGCAGCAGCCTGGCGGGAAGGATCGTCGTGGCCGACGCGCGCGGCATAGCGGGCGATCTTCACCTCGTCGGGGGCAGTGACCACGACGATGCGATCGATGCGCCGGCGCCAATCGGCGAGCACGGTTTCGGTTTCGCCACGGGCGCGTGCATCGCGCTCGACCTCAAAGATGAGGGCAGACTCGACGACTGCGACGGCTGCGGGATTTTTCTGGAAAAGCTCAGTCATCCAATGCTTCTGCGCGGCAATGACAGCGGGATGGACGATGGCGTTCAACTCGTTGATGCGCTTGCCCTGAAATGCAAGTTCCGCAAGGCGAGCCCGATCAAGCCGGCCATCGGGCTGAACGACTTCAGGGCCGAACGCCGCGACGATTTTCGCGTAGACGGGCTGGCCGGGTTCCATGAGCATGCGACCGAGCGCGTCGGATTCGATGACGTGAGCGCCCAGCTCGCGCAGATAGCCGGCGACGGTGCTCTTGCCGCTGCCAAGACCGCCAGTCAGTCCAACACGCAGCATGGTCTATGCGCTCCGCTGCGGCAGTCCGCGTCTCATCCTGGCGGCGCGCACGGTGTTGGCCATGAGCATCGCGATGGTGAGCGGACCAACACCGCCGGGGACGGGAGTGTAGGCGCCGGCGACTTCAAAGGCCTGCGGATGGACATCGCCCACGATGGTCGAGCCGCGCTTGGCGAAGGCGGCTTCGCGCTTGGCGTTGCCGGCGAAGTAACGGTCAAACTCGGCCTGCGTGGTGATGCGATTAATGCCGACGTCGATGACGGTTGCGCCAGGCTTAACCATCTCTGCGGTGATGAAACCGGGGCGGCCAATGGCGGCGACGAGAATGTCTGCCTCGCGCGTCACCGCAGGCAAGTCGCGCGTCTTCGAGTGGCAGATGGTGACGGTGGCGTTTTCATGAAGCAAAAGCATGGCTACGGGCTTGCCCACAATATCGCTGCGGCCGACAACGACGGCGTGTTGCCCGGCGATGGGCAGGTTACTGCGCCTAAGGATTTCGAGAATCCCGGCGGGAGTGCAGGGAGCGAGGGCGGGGCGGCCGGCCTGCAGTCGGCCTGCATTCACGGGATGGAACCCGTCGACGTCTTTGTCGGGATCGACGGCATCGAGGAGCGCCTTCGTATCCACCTGGGCAGGGAGCGGCAGTTGGATGAGGATGCCGTCTATATCGTCTCGGTCGTTGAGGCCGTGCACCAGGTCGAGCATGGCTTCGGTCGTGGTGTCGGCGGAAGGCGTGATGAGCTCGCTGAAGAGGCCGAGATCGGCGCAGGTTTGCACCTTGCTGCGCACGTAGATTTCAGAAGCGGCTACATTGCCGACAAGGACCGCGGCGAGTCCTGGGCGAATTCCGTGCGCGACGAGTTGCCGAACTTCTTCAGCAACTTCCTGCTTGATTGCGGCGGCGATGGCTGTGCCGTCGAGAATTCTGGGCATCGATTGCTCCGAATTCCATCGTATCGTGTCCGGCGGCTTCGATCTCCAGGGGCCAATTCACTCGCGCAAAGAGGAAACCAGCGCCTGCATGTCCATCTGGTTCCAACCCTCGGTGATCTGGCCATCTTTGATTCGAACGAACGAGGAGCCATGCAAAATGCCCTTTCTGCCGGTGGCAGGAAAACCAAGACCATCGCCGGAATGGGTCATGGTTGCGGTCCAGCGAATGGCCACGCGGTCGACTTCGGCAAGGAGCTCATCGATTTCAACATGCACATCGGGAAAAGCGGAGAGGAAGTCACGGTAAGCTTGTTTAAAGGCTTCGGGGCCTTCGAGCACACCGTCAGGACCGCCAAATCCGTAGGCCTTGCCTGTGGGATGAAACATGCGGTCAATGGCTGCTGCACTCTTCTGGTTCCACACTTCGTCGAACCACTGCCTGGCGACGAGTTTGTTGGCTTCAGACATGGCGGAAAGCATATCCGGACTGAATTTGTCAGGCAAGCAAATTCTTTGTAACATTCACACGCTGCGGCAGAGATAATCTGTTCAATCCCCGGCAGGTTCTTCGAGTTCCGATCCGAGGCGATGAAGTTTCATGACGCGCCATTGCAGGCGATCGAAAAAGAGATAGACGACGGGTGTCGTGAACAATGTGAGCATCTGCGAAACGATGAGGCCGCCGACGATGGTGATGCCAAGCGGCTTGCGCAGTTCCGAACCGACGCCCATGCCGACGGCCAGTGGGAGCCCGCCGAAGAGTGCCGCCATGGTGGTCATCATGAT
>PLTV01000222.1 GCA_003164635.1 Acidobacteriaceae bacterium | reverse complement strand
AGTGCGCGAGGCCCAGGAGTACTTCTCCGAAAAGCAAAAGGGCTCGTCGGCCATGCCGCACAAGAAAAATCCCATCACCAGCGAGCAGATCAGCGGTCTGGCGCGCGTGCTGCGCGCCAATGCGCAGGCCGCGTTCGAGAATGTCCCGCTCTGGCACGAGCGCGACATCTCGCATTCCAGCGTCGAGCGCGTGATCTTCCCGGATTCGACCATCCTGGTCGACTACCTGCTCGCGAAAGCCACCGACCTCATCGATCGGCTCCTTGTCTACCCGGAACGGATGAAGAAGAATCTCGAATCCACCGGCGGCCTGATTTTTTCCGGGCAGTTGTTGCTCGATCTGGCCGAGGCAGGCATGCTCCGCGAAGACGCGTACCGCCTGGTGCAGGGCCACGCCATGCGCGCATGGAAAGAAGACCTGGTCTTTCGCGACGAAGCGGCAAAGGACCCGGCCATTGCGGCATTGCTCTCGCCGGAAAAGCTCCAGANNCCGCATGAATCAAAGAGCCGGTGGAATGTCGGACCTGCTATCGTTTTGAATCCAGGGGTTGAACTCAGGAGGGTCGCTATGAAATTTCTGGCTGCTTTTCTCTTCGTGGCTGGGACCGTGCTGAGCTACGGGCAACATCAGGACCCGCAGGCTGCAGACGCGTTAGGCAAGCTGGCCGCCTTGATGCAGGGCGACTGGGCCGGCAAGCAGGACTTCGATACCGGCGGCGGCCCGGCAATGGTCGGCGACGCCACGGATCGCATCGAGATGGGAATCGCCAACAAGTACTTGTGCGAAACTCTCTCGACCACGCTCACAGGCCGCAAGCCGACCGACACGCGCCACTTCCTTTCCTACGACACCAAGTCGGGCAAGTACACCGCGTGGTGGTTCAACGACACGTCGTATCACCCCACCTCGCTGACCGGCGATCTTACGGGCAACAAACTTGTCCTCATAAGCGACCCTTCCGCGCCTGGTCCGCAACTGCGCGCGACATACGAAAGCCCCAAGGCCGACACCCTCACCTACCAGGTCGAGATGAAGAACGGCGACAACTGGACCAGGTTGTTTCTGACCACGTACACGAAGAAAAGCGGCACCGTTGCGAAGCAGTGAGGTTTGGAGTTTTGAAGGAATCGGACGTGCAAGAAACGGGTATCAACCTTACCTTCGCGATGACGGGCGCATCGGGCGCAATCTTCGGCCAGGAAATGCTGCGCGCTCTTGAGTCGGACGATCGCGTCGGCAAAGTCCATTTTCTTGCCAGCGAAAATTCGCTGCGCGTCATGGCCGAAGAACTCGGCGTCAAGGGCCGCAACGGCCTCGTCGAAAAGCTTCTCGGTACCAGGCCCACAAAGACCACGCAGCACGCCGAGGCCGACGTCGGCGCGTCCATCGCCAGCGGAAGCTACCCCTCAGCCGGCATGATCGTGCTTCCGTGCTCCATGGGCACGCTTGCGTCCATCGCCAACGGCCTTGCCGACGGTCTCATTGCCCGCGCGGCAGATGTAACGCTCAAAGAGCGCCGTCCGCTGATCCTCTGCGTGCGCGATACCCCGTTCAACCGCATTCACCTGCGCAACATGAGCCTGGCGGCCGAAGCCGGCGCCGTGATCTTCCCCGTCATTCCGTCCTTCTACAACAAACCTGTCGACTCCACCGAAATGGCCCGCCAGTTCGTCTGCCGCGTCCTAGCCCACATCGGCTTGCCGCAACCAGGAGCATACGTCTGGAAAGGCGAAGAGTAGGGAACAGGCAATAGGGGCTAGCGACCCCTGACCCCTGATCCCTGCCACCGTTTGACATCCACCAACCCTCCGGTCGATACTCAAAACCATGCTGAATCTGAGCACTTTCGCGCTTGAGGTCATGGCCATGTGCATGTGTCTGTGTATGGCGTGCGGACCCCTGCGCGCGGCTCAGAGGCGGATAAGGCGCTAAGCGCAACCGATCTTGAAGCCAGGCGGCCCGGGTCCAAAGGATCCGGGCCGTTTCTTCTTTTTCCGGCCTGGATTCCCCAACCGGCTTCCGTCGTCGAAGTCACCCAGGCAACAGAACCCCGAAGGAGCAGATCATGTCCGAAGCCAAGCAACAGCAGTTTGCCACCCTTGCCGTGCATGCCGGCCAATCCCCCGACCCCGCCACCGGATCGCGTGCCGTGCCCATCTACCAGACCACCTCCTACGTCTTTCAGGACGCCGACCACGCCGGCCGCCTCTTCGGCCTCCAGGAGTTTGGCAACATCTACACCCGCATCATGAACCCCACAACAGACGTGTTCGAGAAGCGCGTAGCGGCTCTCGAAGGCGGAGCGGCGGGGCTGGCCACTGCCTCGGGGCAGGCCGCTGAAACGCTTACGCTCACAACCCTCGCCGGCGCCGGAGACGAAATCGTCTCCACCACATCGCTCTATGGCGGCACCTACAACCTGTTCCACTACACGTTCCCGCGCCTCGGCATCACCGTGCGCTTTGTCGATGCGGACGACTTCGCCGGCCTGCGCGCTGCCATCAACTCCAAGACCCGCGCCATCTACACCGAATCCCTCGGCAACCCCAAGCTCGATGTCGCCGATATCGAAAAGCTCGCCTCCATCGCCCACGAGCACGGCCTGCCGCTCGTTATTGACAACACCACCCCTTCCGCAGCCCTCACGCGCCCCATCGAATGGGGAGCGGATATCGTCGTGAATTCGGCGACCAAGTTTCTCGGTGGCCACGGAACCGCCATTGGCGGCGTCATCGTCGATGCCGGCAAATTCGATTGGGCAGCATCGGGCCGTTTCAAAGACTTCACCGAGCCCGATCCCTCCTACCACGGCCTTTCCTACACCAATGCCTTCGGGCCGCTCGCGTTCATCCTCAAGGCGCGCGTCCAGGGGCTGCGCGACACAGGCGCAGCGCTCTCGCCGTTCAACGCGTTCCTGCTGCTGCAGGGCATCGAGACGCTCCATCTTCGCCTCGAGCGCCACTCCCAGAACGCGCTCGCTGTCGCGAAGCACCTCGAGCAGCATTCCGGCGTGGAGTGGGTCAACTATCCTGGCCTCGAATCCAGCCGCTACCATCAGCGCGCGCAAAAGTATCTCCCCAACGGCCAGGGCGCCATCATCACCTTCGGTATCAAGGGTGGCTACGAGGCCGGCAAAAAGCTGATCAACAGCCTCGAGCTCTTCTCGCTTCTGGCCAACATCGGCGACGCCAAATCCCTGGTCATTCACCCCGCCTCCACTACCCACCAGCAGCTTTCCGCTGAAGAGCAGGCCTCCACCGGCGTCACCCCGGAACTGGTCCGCCTCTCCGTGGGCATTGAGGATATCCGCGATATCCTTGCGGACCTCGATCAGGCCATCGAGACCGCCAACGGACACACCGCGGGAGGCACTCCCTCGAAGGCAGAACTTACGGCACAATGAGCACCATGACAGAAACGCACGTACCGGCCGGCGCTGTCGCTGCGGGAGCTAAAAGCCCGCAGCCTGCGCCGGCGCCCACCTACGAGGGCGACTTTGTGCTCGGCGACCACCTCCTGCTCGACTGTGGGCGGGTCCTGGTGCGGCCCACGCTGCACTACGCCGTCTACGGCCGGCTCGATGCGGCGCGCGCCAATGCGGTACTGGTTTGCCACGCGCTGTCCGGTTCGGCGCAGGTGGGCTCATGGTGGCCTGAACTCTTCGCCCCCGGTGGCACGCTCTCCCTGGAAAGCGACTGCGTCATCTGCATCAACTTGCTGGGGTCGTGCTATGGCTCAACCGGGCCTGGTTCGCTCGATCCCGAAACGGGAGGCGCCTACGGTCCCGACTTCCCGCTGGTTTCCATTCGCGACAACGTGCGCGCCCAGGCCCGGCTCATTGATTCGCTCGGAATCAAAAAGCTCCGCCTTGTCCTCGGCGGATCGATCGGCGGTATGCAAGCGTTGGAATGGGCAATCTTCGAGCCGGAGCGTGTCGAGCGCGCTGCCATCATCGCTGTAGCTCCGCTCTCGGCCATGGGTATCGCCCTGAATCACCTGCAGCGCACCGCGATCCAGCAGGATCCGGAGTGGGCAGACGGGCATTATCTTCCCCAGCATCAGCCCCAGCGTGGTTTGGCCCTGGCGCGGCAAATCGCCATGTTGAGTTACAAGTCGGCGCCGCTCTTCGACGAGCGGTTCGGCCGCAACCCCAATCGCAACGGCGAAGATCCGCGCGGTCTCGACGACCAGGGTGGCGGACTGATTGCCGGCCGGTTCGATATCGGCGGCTATCTCGACTACCAGGGACGGCGCTTTGTCGATCGCTTCGACGCCAACGCCTATCTTGCCATTTTGCGAACCATGGAAACCTGGGATCCGCTGCACGGCCACGCTTCGCCCCAGGAGGCCTTCGGAGGGATTCGCGCGCGTCTGAACTTTGTGGGCATTAGCTCCGACTGGCTCTTCCCTCCGGGGTCGGTACGCGAATTTGCCTATACAATTCGCGCCGCCGGCGTACAGGCCGAATATCGCGAAATGGACAGCGATCATGGCCATGACGCGTTTCTGGCCGAACAAGCTGCGCTGGCCAGCCTGCTTGCCTGACTCGTACCATCGATTCTCAGCCCCGCCTTGCAACAGATTGCGAACAGACGCCCGAATTTCCGCGCCCGTTTTAGACGCGAGAAACAGTTTTGCCCTATCCGGTGTCTAAGCACGTAGGCGGTGGGGAGCGTGGTCCGTGCGCCGTCGGGCTTTGCATCACAATTCGGGGAATGAAAGGCCGCAGCCATCCGAGGGCGTGGGAATCTCAAATGCATTGTCCCGTTGCGGTGCGTGGGGCATAAAAGAACGCGCCTTCTCGCGATGCGTCGCCGGTTACGAGTTCCGCGTTGGGCGGCACCGGGATTGTCTTTTACCAATTCCTTGTTGCGACGGCTTGTCACGGGGGGCGTGGCTTTCTATAATCCTCGCAACACTGCCAGGGCAGTCGTGGTATCGTTTACCCGTATCTAGGGTACTCAGCCGGGAAGCAAACGGTTCGGCTTGTCGTGCGCGAGCGCTTTGAATTGAATTGAAATGTTTTTTCCATTCCGAAATTTCCAGGAGCACTGAATGAAGAAGTTTGTGTTTGCATCTGTGATGGCCTTGGCGAGCATCAGCCTCGTTTCCAGTCCCTTGCTGCGTGCCCAAGATCTTTCCATCAAAGACCCCAGCGAGTACAACGCCTACTCCATGGCCAGCACCCAGGCCGACCCCGCCAAAAAAGCGCAGGGCCTGGAAGACTTCCTCACCAAGTATCCGCAGAGCGTGGCCAAGAACGTCGTCTTGAACCTGTTGGTGGACACATACCAGCAGTTGAACCAACCGGATCAAGCGCTGAGCGCCGCGACGCGGTTGTTGCAGGTTGATCCAAACAACATGAAGGCGCTTTATCTTTCCGTGGCCATCAAGAACGGTCAGTGCAAAAAAGTGCTGGATGCCAAAGGTTTCGCGACCGATCCCGCTCCCTGCGACGATGCGGCTGCGCTGGCCCAGAAGGGTCTGACCGCGGCCAAGCCTGCCGGCACATCGGATGACGACTGGAAGAAGATGACGGATGCTTCCTACCCCGTCTTCGACTCCGCCATCGCGTTCGACGAAGTCGTATCCAAGAAGGATTTCAAGGCTGCCGTCGACGAGTATCGCAAGGAACTGATGCTCTTCCCGGCAGACCAGACAAAGAGCGGTACTGGATTGGTTGACTCCCTCAACCTGGCCGAGACATACGTCAAGCTCTCTCCTCCCGACATGGTGAACGCGGTGTGGTTCTACGCGCGCGCCGTCGACTTTGCCCCGGCCGGCTACAAGCCCGTAATCGAGAAGAAGCTCGATTATTGGTACAACAAGTACCACGGCAGCCTCGACGGGCTNNCTCCCGCCGATACACCGGCCGAGAAGATCCACAAGATCCTTGCCTCAACGCCTGACCTCAACACCCTGGCGCTGGCCGACAAGGAACTCGTTCTCTCGTTCGGCGCGAAAGACGATGCCGACAAGCTCTGGGCGCTCCTGAAAGACAAGCCCACGCCTGTTCCCGGAACAGTCATCGAAGCCACTGCCTCGCAGATCAAGGTGGCAGTGACGGACGACGCCAAGCAGTCCAAGACGCCGGACTTCGTCGTGAACCTGAAGACACCGCTGACCGACAAGGAACTTGAAGCGGTGAAGCCGGGAACTGAACTCGGCCTTTCCTCCAAGAATCAGGCGGAGCTGGACGGAACCTACGACAGCTACACGCAGATTCCCGGAACGGACACGGTGTCGCAGTCAGCTCAGATCGTGCTTCGCGAAGGCGCGCTGACGCCCGAGAAGAAGGCGCCTGTTCACAAGCCTGCCGCCGCACACCACACCGCGCATTGATGCGCTGAAGGCGATTGCGGCTTACCCCTAACGCGCCGAATTCCCAAAGATTCGGCGCACCAGCCTACTTGATTAACGAATGGAACCGTAACGGGCAGCCCTGTCCAGGGCTGCCCGAGTTTTTTGTGCTTGCCCCCACGTAGACCTGCGCGCGAGTGAACCGTTTTCAGTCTTCCCGGACCAGCCAGGCTACTCGCCCAGCATGATGCGCTCAATCGCCGAGGCGCGTCCCGTTTCCGCATCGCACGTCACCAGCGCGGCGCACATCTTGGCGCCTCCGCGCGCGGCCTCGAACTTGCCGGGCATCCCCGTTAGAAACTTGCGCAGCACCAGGTCTTTATCCACGCCGATTACGCTGTCGTACGGCCCGCTCATACCCACATCGGTTTGATAAGCAGTTCCGCCGGGCAGCACGCGCTCGTCGGCCGTTGGAATATGCGTATGCGTGCCCAGCACCGCGGTTACGCGCCCATCCAGATGCCATCCCATAGCCACCTTCTCGCTGGTAGCTTCAGCATGAAAGTCGACCAGGATCACCCGTGCCTCAATGCCTTTCAGCAAATCGTTCACCGCGTGGAAGGGATCGTTCGTGTTCGCCATGAAGACGCGTCCGGCCAGGTTGAGCACTGCGAACGGTACGCCTCCCGCGGTCGTTCCCTCGTACACGCCATAGCCCGGCAGTCCCGGCTGATAGTTGGCCGGCCGCAAAACCCGGCGCGCCCGCACGTGGCTGTCTGCAGCAGCGGAATCCATGTAGTCGATCAGCTCGCGCTTGTCCCACACATGGTTTCCTGTCGTCAGCACATCGGCGCCCAGATCAAACAGCTCTTCCGCCAACTGCGGCGTCACGCCAAAGCCGCCAGCCGCATTCTCCGCATTGATCACCGTCAGGTCGACGTTATGCGCGGCGCGCAAATGCCCAATGTGCGCGCGCACAATACTCCGCCCCGCACTGCCAAAAATATCGCCGACAAAAAGAATCTTCACGTTTCTTGCGAGGCCTGCCTTCCAGGGAGATTGGGACTAAGGGACCGGGGACTGAGGGACTAAGGGACCGCGGCCTGCTTAACTCGAATCGACTTCATGAGCGCGCCTAGAAGGCGCCCCACATCGTTACAGAGAGATTCAGTTGAATTCAAATCGGGGATCACACCGAACCCGAGATTCCTGGCAATGATAATCTGTGTTTCGAGCTCCGATGCAGAGCCCCGCGCATGGCCAAGAAATAAGACATATTCCCCTTTGGTAGAGCGGCCATATCCTTCCGCAATGTTGCTTGCAACTGATACGGAAGCTCTCCGCATCTGGTTAGTAAGGCCAAAGGGTTCTGTATCTGGGAACTTTGCGGTCATCTGGTAGACGCATGTCGTCAAAGCCACGGCTCGTTGCCAAACGACGAGATCCTTAAATGATTGGCCCATGGATGTACTCCTAGTCCCTTAGTCCCGAGTCCCTCAGTCCCTGTTCCTTCCGCATCAGCGGGAAGAGAATCACATCCCGAATCGACCTCGACCCGGTCAGCAGCATCACAAGCCGATCGACGCCGAGGCCTTCACCGCCGGTCGGAGGCAGCCCATAGGCAAGCGCGCGCACGTAATCTTCATCCATCTGGTGCGCCTCATCGTCGCCGCGGTCGCGCTCGGCCAGTTGCTGGCGAAAGCGCTTCTCCTGCTCAACCGGATCGTTCAGCTCACTGAACGCATTGCCCAACTCGAAGCCGCCCGCAAAAAATTCAAAGCGCTCCACGTGCGCCGGATCGTCGGGCTTGGCCTTCGAAAGCGGCGACACCTCAACCGGATAGTCGTAAATGATCGTCGGCTGAATCAGAAACGGCTCAACCACCGCTTCAAACAGGTTGTAGATCGACTTGCCGATCGGTGCGCCCTTCATCGAGTCGTAGTAAACAGCAGAGATCGCCGCATGAATCGTCTTCAACCCCGCGATCCGTTCCGGCGCAAGTCGCGTTGTTTCGCACGTGGCGGACTCCAGCGAACTCACGGCGGCATGCAGTCGTGCCTGCAGCACCGTCGCCGCTTCAAACGCCGTCGCTGCCGGTTTCGGTCCGGCTTCCTCTGGCCAGAACGACTGAATCGCCTCGCGCATCGTCAACCGTTCCCACTTGCCAAGGTCAATCGTGTGCCCGTTGAATTCCGTCACCGTCGTCCCGTTGACTTCCTGCGCCACAAACGCCACCAGGTCTTCGGTAATCTGCATCAGGTCGTGGTAGTTCGCGTAGGCCTGGTAGAACTCGAGCATGGTGAACTCGGGATTGTG
>PLTV01000286.1 GCA_003164635.1 Acidobacteriaceae bacterium | reverse complement strand
GTCATCGGCACCAACACCGTCACCCACCTCCAGACCGGCCTCTACTACGGCTACATCGGACTCGTCGACGGCATCCTCGAACGCATTGTCACCGAGCTCGGAGTCACTCCCCGCGTCATCGCTACCGGCGGCCTCGCCCGCCAGATCGCCCCCGACTCGCGCTTCATCTCCGAAATCGACGACATGCTCACCCTCGACGGCCTGCTCATCCTCTTCGAGCGCAACCGCGCCCCCCGTTCCCGCACCCGCCCACACTAGGTTCGCAAAATTCCCGCCGCAGCTTCAAAGAAAAAACGATTCGCAACAGACTCATTCTGTCTGTCGCGAATCGCTTTCTTCATGCAACGTTGCTTCGAACCGATTTCGCCCTGGTTCGACTACTGGTCCAGGGGCACATAATCGATAGCGCCCGTGTCCGGGTCTTCGATCATCTCTGCCGGATACCAGTAAATCTGCTCATCTCCGTTGTCGTCGATATACGAATAACCGACCCACGTCGAGCCCAGGTCCTCCTGCATCGCCGCTGAATCGTACGACGCATACACCACATGGGCATTCGGCGCATTCAACGCCATCTTCTTGTGTGTCTTGTACTTCTTTACTGCGATTTCGCCCTTTTCTGAGTGCTTGACGTGAAACTCGTGGATCTTCCCGTGCCGCATTTCGACAGAGACGGTGTGTTTGCCGTGGTGATCGATGTCATGATGCCCATCGGACTTGTCCTTCATGAGCGCCTTTCCATCGTGATGGGCTTGTTTCGCCAGAGCCGCCGGTGCATTGGCCAGAACCGCGAGACCGAGCAGAGCTGCGAGAGCAAAAGAAACACTTCTTCCAAGTTGCATCTGGATTCTTCCTCCTGTTTGTACTGCCATGCCAACATACTCAGATGCCAAGTCTGCACTACTGGGCTGTCGTATGGAAAGTAGATTTCAGTGAATATTCCAGTCGATCCTTCCCGCTGCCTCTTCATAACCCCTTATTCATCATTTGATATGCTTCTCGTTAACAACAATCCAACCTGAAACCTCCGGCAACCAGCCGATCATCATCCAAGTGCCCAGAATTCCCTTGACGCCCCTTCCACTACGCGACATCTCCCTCTGTCTATGCCTAATTGCCCTGAGCATGGCAAGTCCCTGTCATGCCTCGACCGACGACGCACAGCCCGACACTCCTGCCAATCGCGCCGCTGCGCGCCTGCGCGCCATCGAAGATCTCAACCTCAAAGGCGCTGCCGCCGACAACCCTCCTTTCACCGATACGCTCTTCGGCGTGGATACCGTCTTTCGCCGCAGCCTCCTCGAACACGGCCTGCTCTTCCGCATGAGCGCCAACGGCGCTTACATCCAAAACACGCTTCAGCCGCCAGTCGCCGCGGACGCGCAAAACTACACCGGCCAGCGCCAATTCTTTGACTACTCGCTCAATCCGGTTCTCTCTGCCGACCTGCGCCAGCTCGGCTTCCATAAGGCGCAGCTCAATATCAACGGCCAGATTCAGCAGGCCACCTGGGGCCCTGCGCAGCCCACTGCGTTCACCGCTGAGAGTATCTACCTTTACAAAGAATTCGGTGAAGACCGCGTTGAAATGAAGCTCGGCTATCTCACCACCGACTTCCAGTTCATCGGCCTGCAGGTCGGCGGACAGGTCGCCTCCGGAGCGCAGGGTGTCTACGCCGTTCTGCCTTATGAAGTCGGCATCTCCTACACGCCGCTGCCCGCGCCCGTGCTCACGCTCAAATACCGATGGGACTCAGGCCTCTACGTCAAAGGCGCAGCCCAGCGTTCCGGCGAGCCCGGCTCTGAAGAAGCCGCGCTGCATCGCGATGCGGTCGGTCTGCGCTTTCTGCCGCATGGCGACAAGTTCCTCGGCGTCGGCGAGTTCGGCTTCAAACGCCCCGCCCGCGCCGGCAAGCTCAGCGAGTGGCTGCGCGCCGGCTATATCGGCAACACCACGCCTTACATCAGCCTGCGCACCGGCCTGAAGGAAACCGGCAACTACTGCGCCTATTTTCTCGCTGATCGCCAGCTCACGCAGCCGCAATCCTCCAACCCCGCACGCGGCGTCTACGTCGGCGCGTCCGCTATGTTTGTTCCCGCGCAGTTCGATATCTACCGCCAGTACGATGAAGGCCGCATCTACTACGCCGCGCCCTTCCGCAACCGTCCCGGCGACTTCGCCTCCATCGTTGCTTCCTACACCGCCTTTAGTCACGACTACCTGCGCACGCTCGCTACCTCAGCACAGTCCTACTGGCGCTCTTCGAATTCGGTCACCGGCAGCTATACCGCGCGCGTCGCCCGCGGCACCTATCTCGGCGTCGGCCTAAGCTACGTCAACGGCCCATCCGTCACGCCCAAGGTCCCCGCCGCACTCACCTTCACCGCCCAGACCAGCGTGTTTTTCTGATCCTTCACTGCTCGCAAGTCCCATTACCACGAAAGCCGCAACAACGAGATCGCCAGGTGTGGCAACTCAGTCGGAATCGAGACGTTGCCCTCTTTAACATCGAGCCATACAGGAGAACTCAGAAGCTCCAGATGCCCCGCAGCCTGCAGTTCGGCGTACTGCTCTGCGCTCGGATTCTGCGGAGAACCCATCTTCTGCCACACCGTGTAGGCGTTGCTGTGTGTGTCGTCGATGCGGTAGTGTTCGAGCAACACGCGCTGTACACCCTTCGGAATGCCACCAATCGTGACGCCCACCGAGGCCGGCGCAGTGAGTGTATTCACGTCGTGATAGTTCCAAAGCAGAACAACGGCTTCGCGTCCCGAGGCAGTCGCGAATGCGTCGATATCCGGCTGTTGCCGCACCCCGTCTCTTACGAGCGTATCGAGAGCAACCGCCCCCGTGCTCTCAGTCTTCACTCGATCGCCACTCATCAATCCGAACATCCGGAAGACGTTGAGCACAGGCTTGTCCACGCCATTGGTCGCCAGCGATCGAAATCCTTCGAAGTAGTCTTTATCTTCAAATTCAAACGACCAGCTCAACATCGAAATCAGATTCACCGCATGACGGTCCTGCAGCTCGAACATCGCCTTCAACGCCGCGGCGGTGTACGCAGGATAGAGCGTGCCGTTTCTATAGTTGTTGGCCGGATTCACTTTGGAAGAACAGGCCGCGCAGCCCTCCGGATCGGCCTCGCTGAGAATGATCGGGAGGCGACGAAATTTGGGATATGCAGCGACAAGCGCGAACCCGCGATCCACGTCCGTGAGTTCGTTCTTCAGGCCCATCGTCACTGTCCCGTCTTGAATTGCCGGCGCGCCCTTGGCGTGAAACGAAATGAAGTCAAGCGGAACCACGCCACCCGTAGCTGCACTCTTCCCTGAATTCACATGATCAAGAAAGTCTCTTAGAAAGATTCTCGCTTTTTCATGCCCGGGACTTGTGCTTGCGGGTCCGCCGACCAGGGCCTCCGGCAGCGCCTGTCGCACGCCCGCAACCGCATAGTCGTAGAGTCTCCAATACTCTGCGGGAGATGCATGCCAATAATCGATGTCCGGTTCATTCCACACTTCGAAGTACCAGCGCAGCACCTCATCTCTCCCATAACGCTCAACCAGGTGCGCGGTGAGCACGCGCGCCAGCGCTTGCCACTTTTTGTAATCCTTGGGAGGATTGTTCGACTTTCCCGACACGGTGGACTGCGGATAGTGAACCTGATAGGGCTCATGTCGATTCGGAAGATCCGCAGCCAGATCCCTGGGCATAAAGCCGAGCTCGACCATCGGCCGCACACCGGCCTCCTTGTACGCATCGAAGATCCCGTCCAGAATAGTGAAATCGTAGACAGGCTTCCCACTCGGATCTTCACTGAAAATGTTCGTTGAGCTGAACTTCAGCTCCGCCTTCCCATCGCCGGAAGTCAGCAGGTGATGGACGCGAATGTACACAGGAACGGGACTTAGATCGTGCAGCTCCCGCAACAGCGCACGGCCATGCGACATCGTCGTGTAATTGGCCTCGTCGTATCCGAACCAGCTATAGATCGGCTTATACGGCCCTAGCTTCTGATCCAGTTCCACACGGATCGAAACAGGCGCGTCGGCGGAAGTCGCGGGCACCTCGGCAACAAGCGCGCGTCCCACGCTAGCTGAAACCAAGGCCGCTGCGGCCAGGATGGAAAGAGTGCGCATCGATCTGGCAAAGAACAGGCTTGGTTTATCGCGAGTGTCGACCGCACACGGGATTCTCACGACACCAGAATACGCACTTTCCCCGAACTCCGCGCGAGTAACGGGCCAACGCACATTAAGCTGAAAGCCAGTCAATCTCCGGATGGGCTACGACACATCCAGAACCCGATTGAGCCGAGGTAGAACCCCAACCGTCGGAAGCCAGTCAGTTCTTTGTCGGAGATTCACCGACCTCTGGGTTCCCAGCGAAGTAAAGGGAGAGCACCAGACCTGCGAGTCCAGCGGCGATTGCAATTCCGCGCAAAGTCCCATTGCAGGTTCTTGCCATCGACCGTAAAGCTCCAAATGAGGCAGAAGGTACCTATCCACAGGCCGATGAACTCCGCGACTAGCGAACGCGGCCCGTCGTCGGAAGGGTCTTCACCCGTTCGGAAGGCTCTTCGAAACAACCCGAGAACCGCAAGGAATGCCGCCCCCAAAGCAATCGCGATGAACTTGATGATTGAGGAGTGCATGTGGGTGCTCCGTCCTTGATTCTAGGGTAAGTCTTTTCGCCCTTCGAGCCTGCAACCGGGCTCATTGTCCGGTTTGACAACAATCCAGTCGACTCGCGGTGTATCCTCTCGGCATGAGAAACCCATACGAGCTACGGGCCATGAAGCTGGACGAGTGGGAGGCTGAAACTTTGGAGGCAAAGGCCGGTCAGATGCCGCCAAGCCGCAACGTGGGGGCAGATCTCCTGCTCCAACAGGCGCAGCACTACAGAAAGGTTCCAACCAAGCGACGGTTAACTGCCACTCAAATAAATAGAGCATGGCGACTCGGGTGAGGTCGTACTGCAGAGCTTGGTGAGCTTCTATCTGAAGCCGATTCCCTTCGGTGGGCTGTGGGAAGTGGGGCCGCGGTCCTGCGCCGTCCGGCGTGACAGTCTGGGGCGCGGTTGATGGCTTGGAGTATCTGTTGCCGTCGGAGTTACTGACGGGTAGCCCACCATTCGCTCACAATGCGTTGAATGACCGCACTTAGGTGCAGAAGTCGACCCAAAATGCATGCATCGATCAGCTCACCAGCGACCGGAAGATGATTGCAATCTCACTCGGTTCGCAGCGCCTCAATCGGGTTCACGAGTGCGGCGCGCCACGCGGGCCCGCCGCGACTACTGGCAGACCAGTCCCACCGTTACCATGTTGAAGGGATAGCTGTCGGTTTCCACAAATCCGAGGGCAAGCGAGTCCCCTTGAGCGACGCTGAAGGTGTGAGTCGAATCCGTGCATCCCGCACCGTTTCCGTCGGTGTTCACCGAACAGGTCATCGTTGTCGCGACCGTATTCTTGTAAACCTTGATCGTGGTGGTATCGGCGGCCGGACTTGAGTAGTTGTTGACCCCTACATTCAGCGCTGACACGGTGCAAGCAACAGGCGAAGTTATGAAGTTAGCCTGACTCGAACTTGCGATCTCGGTGTTATTTGCGATGTCGGTGCCGTAGCTGATGATGGTCGGCGAAGCGTAGAAGGTGGAGCCGGCGAGCTTGCCGGGATTGGTAAAGCTTGCGGTGTAGGTCGCTGCGGATACGCTGCCGCCCGCAGGCCCGGCTGGCCCCGCTGGACCGGCAGGCCCGGCGGGTCCAGTGGGCCCAGCAGGGCCGACTTCACCAACCGCGCCAGGTGTGCCAGCAGGTCCGGTCGATCCAGCAGGACCAGCAGCACCAGCGGGTCCGGTGAGCCCAATAGGTCCAGCAGCACCAGCAGGTCCGGTCGATCCAGCGGGGCCAGCCGCACCCTGCGGCCCGGTGAGCCCAATAGGTCCAGCAGGTCCGGTCGATCCAGCGGGGCCAGCCGCACCCTGCGGCCAGGATAGCCCTTGCGGACCCGCAGGACCTGCGGGACCTGAGGGTCCAATTTGCCCAACCGCCGCAGTAAACAGCGCCAGAAGGTGCGACGACTCATTCTGAACCGTAACTAAATAGGCCCCGGCCGCCAGACCTCCGGGCAGGGTCGCCTGAATGCTTGTGTTGGTCGAATTGGTGACAGTCAAGGTTGTCGTTCCCAGCAGCACCTTGGGGATCTTTGTTCCGAAGCCGTCCCCATTAATTGTGATCTGAGTTTGTGCGGTATTTTCGGTCACATCGAGAATGAGGGGCACTTGGGTCTCGTCGCCCTTGGCCACAATGGCGCTTGCTAGCAGCAGAAAGATAAACAACCCAAATCGTTTAAACATAACTCAACTCCTGGGCCGGAGTACCGGTCGTGGGTTCAAAGGGCGTGGCTGATATCCGCGATCTTAATTGGGGACACGAAGGCTATCGCGGGCATTAACCCACTTGCGAGTGCGCATGCGCACGAGGATCAGGTTGCGATCGGGGAAGGGGAGCCCCAGGGAAGTGATCGGATTGTATGACTGCTTTGAATTCCGCGTCAACAAAAAATTGCCGATGATTGCCAGTCGCGCGGCAAGCCATCTGTTTCTTCTTCACCCGACTCAGCTCGAATCGGTATTCGTGGAGCGAATCAAAACGATGCGATCCTGTGCGGCTTCCGCAAAGGTCGTGGGCAAGGCACGGCTGATCCTCTGACTATCTCTGGGTTTTCCTCCACATCATCACCGAAGAGATTCAAGCCTCGAACATCGGAAGCTGGGCGCAGCCTTGGCCAGTTGCCGCTTTATCGAATCGCGAATTGAGTGTTGGGAAGGATATTTGGTCTCCGGGTGTGTAACGGGCAATCCGGAAGCTACCACTCCTAAACCGTTGAATTGTCTTCAGCCCAACGCGTCGCGGAGATCCGGATATCCTCCCGCATCTCCACCCTCCACCGAATCGCGCTCCGCCAGACCCCCTATCCCGGTCTTCCCCCTTGATGGCAGTAATCCATTGCAGCCTCCGAAATCCTCTGTTTTTCTTTCGTTCAGTTTGCATGCAATTTCGCATCGCTG
>PLTV01000289.1 GCA_003164635.1 Acidobacteriaceae bacterium | reverse complement strand
AGGCCTTTGGCGGGCAGGTGGTGCGGGCCAGCAGCCTGATGCACGGCAAAACCAGCGCCGTGGAGCACGATGGCAAGGGGATTTTTGCCGGCCTGCCTACGCCGCTGACCTGCACGCGCTACCACTCGCTGATTGTGGCGGAGAAATCGCTGCCGGGGGAACTGATGGTGACGGCGCGGACCGCGGAGAACGGCGCTGGGTCAGTCATCATGGGGCTGCGTCATCGGACGCTGCCGATTGAGGGCGTGCAGTTTCATCCCGAGAGCGTGCTGACCGAGGGCGGACGGCAGATGATCAAGAACTTCATGGAAATGTAGCCGCTATGCAAGAGCAGGCAGCAATCCGGGGTCGAGTTGCAGTGCGTGGCGGGAGGCCGGCGCGCAGCGTTTCACTCGGCGGATTTTTTCTGGGGATTGCGGCGCTTGTTTTGGCTCCGGTTCTCGTTGGGCAGGCAGCTCAGACTGTCGCCCCCGCGCCAAATGCACAGACGCCGCAGGCTCCGAGCGAGGCTGGGCCCATCGCGATTGTTTCACTCAACAACAAGAACCCAGATGCGGCGGCCAAGGTGACGGGATCGCTGGAGGTTGCGAACGGCAAGGCGATTATTGCCGCCAGCGGGTCAGTGACTTCGGGGATTGAGACGACGCAGGTGACGCTGCCGCGTCGGGGCGTGCTGCGCGTGTGCGCTTCGACTACGGTCAAGCTGGCATCGGACTCGAGTGTGCCGCCGGGCGAGACACCGGGGCTGCTGATGGCCATGGATCACGGCGCGGTGGAGATGAGCTTCGCCGATGTGCACGACTCCGACATTCTGCTCACGCCGGACTTTCGTATCTTGATTGGCGGGCCCGGCGCGGCGGAGGTGAAGGTGCGGCTGGGCGCGCAGGGCGATACCTGCGTGGATAACGCTGGGGTCAACGCGACCTACGTGCTGGTTTCAAGCGTGTTTGACGGCGGCGCGTACCGGGTGCAGCCGGGGCAGCGGGTGATGTTTCAGCACGGCAGTCTGCAGGCGGTGGTAGACCAGGAGAAAGAGCCGTGCGGTTGCCCGCCGCCGGTACCCGCGCAGAGCAATGAGTTCCCATTGGCGCAGAGCGAGGGGCTGGCGCCGCTGCCTGCGCCGTCTGCAGGTGCTGGCGGGGTGCATACGACGCCGGCGCAGGCTTCGGAGATGCTGAGTTATAACGCTGCAGAGCATGCGCCGAAGGCTACGGAGCAGGCGAAGACCGATCCGATTGCTGCCGCTGCGGTGCCTCCGGCGGTGACGGCGACACCGCCGAAGAAGAAACATTCGGCGTTTGTGCGGTTTTTCAGACGGTTGTTTGGGGCGGAGGAATAACGCGAACGCACGAGGATTGACCGGTGTAGCCATTTCGGCTACGCTATGGAATGAGGTTGTTCTATGCGTCAGGTCTCGTTGCGTGAATTCAGAACCCGAGGGGTTAAGGCTTTAAGCGAGGTTCCGGAAGGGGAGACCACTCTTCTGGTGGGGCAGAACGGGCCTGCGTTCTTTCTGGTGCCGGTATTTGGCGACGTTGCGAAAGAAGATCGCGAACTACGGCGCGCGATGGCATTGGCCAGCTTGCGCGAAAGTTGGCGGCGAGCCGAGGCTGCGGGATACAGTAACGCCACTATGGACGACATCGATGCAGAGATTGCCCGTATTCGCACAACACCTGAAGATCAATCGGAATGCGACTGATTGTTCTGGATACGAATGTGCTGGTCTCCGCAGGGATCAGCCCGGATGGGCCTTCGGCAAAGATTGTTACTGAACTCGTGCTTGGCGGGACAGTCCAGACGGTAACTAGCCCATTCGTTCGAGCTGAGTATCGGGAAGTCTGCCGGAGGGCCAAGTTCATTCGTTACGGCTTTCCGCCGCTGTGGCTGGAATTTTTGATTGGGGAAAGCCTGCAACTCCCTGAGCCCGAACCATGGCCCTTTGCTTGTCCCGATCCCAAAGATGCACCATTGATTGCGTTGGCTCACAGAGCGGGGGCGTGGTTGGTGACGGGGAATATGAAGCACTTTCCGAAGGCGATTCGAAGCGAAGTGATAGTGGTTTCGCCTGCGGATTATTTGGCGCGGATCGCTGGAGAGTGAGACGGATTCTTTGGAGCGCAGTGAGATGGCATCCAATTATAAGTTGGCAAACGCATCCCGCTCGGATGGCCTTATCTTTGCGCGCACCTCCGCTGCCTCCGTGGCCCTTCCAATCTTCTCCAGAAAGCGGGCATAGAACTTAAACCCGTCTGGCATCTCCGGACGCAACTCGGTCGCATGTCTATAGATTTGCTCTGCTTCTGCATATCTCTTGCGCGCCGCCAGAAGACCAGCAAGACGGAGGTTGCACCAGTATTTGGAAGGATCGATTTCGAGACAGCGGCGATAATGCAATTCGGCGCGGTCCAGATCTTTCAACCGAACGCAGACACGGCCGAGCATCATGTGGGCGAGCGCGTACTTTGGATCGATTTGAATTGCGCGCTCCAGAAGTTCGCGAGCCTTTTGGGGATTGGCTTTTTCTTCGATCACAGCAAGGTTATACATCGCCTCATCGTAGTTGGGATCTAACCGGATAGCTCCTTCAAACGCATCCTTAGCCGCTGATGCGTCGTCAAGGTGGGCATATACCGCTCCCAACAGCGTAAGTGTGGGCGCGTTTCTCTCGTTTTCAAGCGCCTTCAAGAACCACTCCTTGGCAGTTTGTAAAGACTTGGTTCTGTCTCTGTCAGTCCGTTCAGACCAAAGTTCTCCCATAAGTAGATTGACTATGGGAGAACCGACAAACCCAGCTAGTGAAGAGTGTGGCTGAAGCCGAAGAGCCTGGGTATATGCGCTTTCCGCTTCCTCCCAATTTCCCAATTCATAGGCTATTCTTCCAAAATGAAGGAAGGCAATTCCGTCCTCATCACTCTTTGAACGTTCTTTCCATAACTCGAGAGCTAAAGGCAGGTCTCCTGCCACTTCTGCTTGGTCGGCACGTTTCTGCAAACCATCCATCATGAAGTGCTCCGATGAAATCTGGGAGGCTTCCGGCTTTAGCCTATTCCCTGTACTTCACAATTCTCGCGCGCGCTGTATGGCGCGGATTACGGCTTGCGCTTTGTTGATGGACTCCTGGTATTCGAGTTCAGGGACGGAGTCGGCTACGATGCCTGCGCCGGCTTGCACGTAGCCTTTGCCGCCGGTGGCGAGCATGGAGCGGATGGCGATGCAGGAGTCCACGTTGCCGGAGAAGTCGGCGTAGAGCACCGCGCCGCCGTAGGTTCCGCGCCGAGCTGGCTCCAGCT
>PLTV01000108.1 GCA_003164635.1 Acidobacteriaceae bacterium | reverse complement strand
CCTCCGCAGGTGGCGAACTACAAGGAGAAGCACTATGAAAACGTACCAGGGAAGTTAGATCCGTAACGAAGCTGTAGTGGGGCATGCGCACAGTGGCAAGACCACCTTTATTGCCGCGTTGCTGCATGCCGCGAAGATGACCCCGACGCAAGGGCGCGTCAGCGACGGAACCGCCGTAACCGCGTACGACGAAGAGGAAATAGCCCGCGGCGCGACCATGCAGAATGCCGTCGCCTTTGCCGAGTGGCAGGGCGTGAAAATCAACCTCGTCGACACACCGGGATTTCACATGTTTTCGCACGAGGCGCGCGCTGCGCTTCTCCCGGTTGAGTCCGCCGTCGTGTTGGTCAATGCGCAGAACGGCGTCGAAGCAGTGACCGAGCGCGTTTGGAAGTATGCCGAAGAGGCGAATATTCCGCGCATCGTCGTCGTAAACCAGATGGACCATCCCAAGGCTGGTGGCGGAGGCGGATTGAGTGCGCTTATTGACGATCTGGTCGACCGCTGGGGCCGCAACTGTGTTCCCGTCCAGTTGCCCATCTCCGATTCCCAAGGATTCCACGGCGTTGTCGATCTGGTGACGATGGAAGCCTATGACTACACCCCCGGCGGCGATGGACGCGGCAGAATGACGAAAGAGATTCCGGCGAACCTGGCGGCGGAAGCCAAAGCGCGCCACGAAGCTCTGGTAGAGCTTGTCGCCGAAGGCAAAGATGAGCTCATGGAGGAGTTCTTCGAGAAGGGCACCATTCCCGAGGATCACCTGATCGCTGCACTGCATGAAGCGATTCGCGAAGACCGCATTTTCCCGGTCCTATTCTCGAGCGGCCTGGCCAATATTGCCCTCGATCATCTTCTGGACTTCATCAAGGTCTATGCCCCTGCCCCGATTGAGCGTGTTCCCTTTACCGTGCGCGCTCCGGCCGCCGTTGCCGCAAATGCAGGTTCCGACGCCGAAAGCACAGGCGATGCTGCCCTCTCGTTGCGCAAAGTCGCCGACAGCGAGCCTGCCGCGCTTGTGGTCTTCAAGACCATGACGGATCCATTCTCCGGCCGAATCACTTTTTTCAAGGTCGTCAGCGGCGTCATCAAGACGGACGCTACGGTCGAAAATTACACCCGGCGTGGGCAGGAGCGGCTCTCTCATCTCTCCATCATGCAAGGCCGAAAAGCGGTTGAAGTCCAGGAATTGCATGCCGGCGATCTGGGCGCGGTGGCCAAACTGCGCGAGACGCTGACCGGCGACACGCTGGGCGCCAAAGGCGCCGAGATCCAGGTCGACCTGTTTCCTTTACCGGAGCCTGCCATGACCTACGCGATCGAGCCCAAGAGCCGTGCGGACGAAGACAAACTCGCGCCTGCCATCCATAAACTGATGGAAGAGGATCTGCTGATCAAGTTCTTCCGCGATCCCATGACGAATGAGTTCCTGATTGCCGGTGCGGGGCAGCCGCATATTGAAGCCATCGTGAGCCGACTCAAAAAGCGTTATCACGCCGAGGTGACATTAAAGGCGCCCAAAGTGCCTTATCGCGAAACGATTCGTTCCAAGGCAGAGGCGCAAGGGCGCCACAAGAAACAGACCGGCGGCCATGGGCAGTTTGGAGATTGCAAGATTCGCATGGAGCCTTTGCCTCGTGGCGGCGGCTTTGAATTCGGCAACGAAGTCTTCGGCGGCGCGGTGCCGCGAAACTTCATCCCTGCGATCGAAAAGGGAATCGTCGAGTCGGCGGCGCGCGGGTATCTTGCCGGTTTCCCTGTGGTCGATTTCAAAGCGGTTGTGTACGACGGCAGTTATCACGACGTGGACTCGAACGAAATGTCGTTCAAAATGGCCGGCCGGCTGGCCTTTCGGAAGGCAATGGAATCGGCCAAACCGTGCCTGCTCGAGCCCGTCATGAAGGTTGAGATCGAGGCTCCCGACGAGTTCGCCGGAGCGCTCATGGGCGATCTCAACGGACGACGCGGACGTGTGGCCGGCATGGAGTCGAAAGGCCGAACAACGGTGATCAACGCGCAAGTGCCGATGGCCGAGATGCTGACCTACGGCTCGATTCTTACCTCGATGACGCAGGGCAAGGGCAGCTATCGCATGGAGATGGATCACTACGACATCGTCCCGCAACTGGTAGCCGAAAAAATCCTGGCCAACGCCAAACGCCCTGTGGAAGAGGAAGAAGAATAGGCGCCGCCGGTGCGGCGGACTCTCATTTTTCGCCCGCATCGGGTTCGTGCTTTCCCAGATCTCAAAATCGAGACCTGGGAAAGCCATGCACTACTGAGTGTTCGGTTCCTGCGGGATGGCTTCGCCGTCGGATCTTGGATCGGCGCCGGCAAAGTTCACTTTGCGGGTGTCGTCGCGAACCACAGCCTCTCCCTGGCCGACGGTGAAAGAGAACGGCTCCAGGAGCTGAATCTGGTGGCCGCGCTTGGTTAGCTCGGCGCGGACGGGCTCGGGAACGGTTTCTTCCATCTGCACGTCGCACCCGTCGAAGGTCCCTTTCGTGAAGCGAGGCTGCTCCATCGCGGCCTGCACATTCATCCCGAAGTCGACAACGTTGGAAACGAACTGCGCGTGAGCCTGAGCCTGGTTCCAGCCGCCCATGATGCCAAAGCCGATGTGCACGTCATCCTTCTGCATGAAGGCGGGGATGATGGTGTGGAGGGGGCGCTTGCGGCCGGCGAGTGAGTTGGGCAGACCGGGGGTGAGGTCGAAGCCGGCGCCGCGGTTGTGGAAGGAGAAGCCCAGGCCAGGGGCGACCATGCCGGTTCCGTAGCCGGCGTAGTTGCTCTGGATGAGCGAGACGATGTTGCCGTCTTTGTCGATGGCGGAGAGATAGATGGTGGATTTGCCCTGGGCGTCAAGCTTCTTCTCGATGTCCGATGGCACAACCTGGCAGGTGGCCTTGTCCGGCTGGATGAGCTTGGCGCGCTGCACGGCGAGGTCTTTGGAGAGCATTTCCTGGACCGGCACCGGAGTGAAGCGCGGATCGCCAACGTATTTGTGCATGTCGGCGTAAGCCAGCTTTTTAGCCTCGATCATGATGTGCAGCGCGTCGGTCGAGTTGTGGCCGTATTGCGCGAGCGGGAACTGCTCCATGATGTTGAGCATGGAGAGCGCGGCGACGCCCTGGCCGTTGGGCGGGAGTTCGGAGACGGTCCAGCCGTGATAGGTGGTGGAGATGGGCGTGACCCACTCGGGCTGGAACTCCTTGAAGTCTTCGACCGTATGCGTGCCGCCCTGTTCCTGAAGGAACTTGACCATGGTTTCGGTCATGGCGCTGTTGTAGTAGGCGTCGCGGCCGTGCGCGGCGATCTCGCGCAGCGAGTGGGCGAGGGCTGGGTTGCGGAAGAGGTCGCCGACTTTGGGGGCGACGCCGTTGGGAAGGTACGTCTCCTTGTAGCCGGGCTGGTTCATCAGGCTTTTGGCGACCCAGTAGCGGGCGTTGCGTTCGGCGAGCGGGAAGCCGTTCTCGGCGTAGTAGACGGCCGGCGCGAGGAGCTTGCTCAGGGGGAGCGAGCCGAAACGCGTGCGCGCGGCGTCCCAGCCGGCGACGGCGCCGGGGATGTCGATGGACTCGGCGCCGATGGGATTGATGGCCGTCTTGCCGTGGGCCTTCATCCAGTCGATGGTGAGAGCTTTGGGCGTCCAGCCGCTGGAGTTGAGTCCGTAGAGCTGATGCGTCTTGGCGTCGTAGTAGACGAGGAAGAGGTCGCCGCCGATGCCGTTGACGTAGGGCTGCACGACGCCCATGACGGCATTGGCCGCAATGGCGGCGTCGATGGCGTTGCCGCCTTCTTCAAGGATGTGCGCACCGGCCTGCGCGGCAAGGAACTGCGGCGCAGCGACGATGCCGAGATTCGTAACGACCATCGAGCGGCCCTGGCCGGGAACGGACTTGAACTGCTGGGCCAAGAGCGCCGGAGCAAGGGACATTGCCAGAGCGAGTGCGAGACCGCGACGCGTCATATTCGGTTTCCTGGGATGAGATTTGGCGTGAGCGGGGAAGCTCGGATGTTCACCACTCTACTGGATTGCGCAGAAATCGAGGCCGAAAAATGCCTACTGTCCCTGAGAAACCGCGTAATTTTTGATGATTTTCTGAAGTAACCTTTCTGTTTCCTGCGATCTGCGAACAATGTGGGGGAGGGGGTAGGGGGCCCTCCTCAGTTTTTTGGGATTGCGCAATGGACTCGTAGACCAGGCAGTCCGCAGGTTTGCGATGCAGACATTGTGCGCCAGAAGACGATAATTCAATGCAAACCACCTGCCACCTAAACGCAGCGCGGATGAGGTACGCGCGGACCGTGCTCCCACGCGAAACGAAAAACAATGTCGGCTCGGATGGAGGCCCGCGATCTTTTGCCGTGGGACGAGGGAGATGGGCTAGGATCGAAGGCATTCCTATCCATAAGAGGTGCGAAGCGTGGGGAGCGGATCGCGGCGGGAGTTTCTGCGGAACGGGGCGAAGATGGCTCTGGGTGCGCCCTTTGTGTTGCGGCACAGCTACAGGGTGTTCGCGCAATCGAACCAGGAGTATCCGGAGCGCGTTGTCCGGCTGATGCGCGAGTCGCTGGTGATCGATATGCTCAACCAGTTCCTCTACCGCCTTGATCAAAAGGAACTGCGGGAGAAGTGGCTGACGGTGCCGGGCTCCTTTACCGAGGCCGACTTCAACAAGTTCAAGAGCTCGGGCGTTTCCGTCATCAACTTCGGCGACGGGGCAGACAATCTTGCTGACGCGCTGGATCTGTTTGCCAGGTTCAACAACTTCATGGCGATGTATCCGCAGTGGGTGATGCGGATTAACGGCACGGCTGACCTGATGAAGGCCAAGCAGGAGGGCAAGCTGGGGATTCTGTATGGTCTTCAGGGCAGCGACCAGTTTGAGAACCTGGACGCCGTCAACAAGTGCTACGGGTTTGGGCAGCGCGTTTCGCAGCTGAGCTACAACTTCCGGAGCAAGGTGGCGGACGGCGCCTTTGAGCCGGTGGACGGAGGCGTGAGCGAGTACGGCGCAAAAGTGATCGACCGCATGAACACCGTGGGCATGGTGGTGGATGTGGGGCACGCCAGCGATAAGACCAAGCTGGATGCGCTGGAGATCTCGAAGAAGCCCATCATTCTGTCGCATGGGAACTGTCGGGCGCTGATTCCCGCGTCGCGCCGGGCGAGCACGGATGAGGCGATCAAGAAGCTGGCGGCCAAGGGCGGTGTGATGGGCATTACCGACATTGCCTTCATGGTGAAGCCGACGGAGCCGGTGACGGTGGAGGACGTGGTGGACCAATTCGACCACGTGCGCGACCTGGCGGGGATTGAGCATGTGGGCGTGGGGTCGGACGCGGGTATCGAGAGCAACGACCTGGGCGATCCGACGATTGCTAAAGACGCTCTGGCGCGTGCCGACAAGCGCTACAACGTGCACGGGACGAACGAGATTGTGCAGGGCATGCAGGGACCGACGCGCATGTACGAGCTGACGGCCGCCCTGGTGCGCCGCGGCTATACCGACGAGCAGATTCGGATGGTGATCGGCGGGAACTGGGCGCGGGTGCTGGGGCAGATCTGGGGGCAGTCGGCGGGGTAAATATGACTAGAATTTTTGAATTCACGCCGACCCTCCGGGGCGGCCCGGGTCACTGGCGGGACCGGCCCACGGGTTTCACCCGTGGCTAAGTTCATGGCCTCCCTTCGGGAGGCATCATGCGATGGAGCGGGCTCTGCTTGCAAGGATGGAGGGCTGTTGGCGTCCCAGCCATTGAAAGAGGGTAATGGATGCATTACAGGCCGGGCTCGTCGTTTCGGGGTTGGAGGACGGGTTGAGCCACCCGCCGACCGTACCGAGGGTATTATCCAGGCAGGAGAAACGCCCGTGAACCAGATCTCTCGAGTTCTTTTCGTCGCGTTGCTTACCTGCGGGCTATTTGCGCAGGCACAGGCTGGGAGTGCGCGCCTTCCCGTAGAAGTATTGGTGCAGAGCCCGGCGGAGACGCAGACAGATCTGCAGGTGATCTGCCTGTTTCGTTCGACTCCGGCGAACACGCTGCATGGCTCCCTGACGGAGCTCGACGGGGAGCTGGGTGGGCTATTGAC
>PLTV01000308.1 GCA_003164635.1 Acidobacteriaceae bacterium | reverse complement strand
ATACCAGAAGGTGGATTGCAGGTTGCGGTGTCCGAGGAGGGCTTGCACCTCGCGGAGGTCCTGCGTGTGGTTGAGCATGGCGACAGCGGCGGCGCGGCGCATGTCGTGGGGCGTGATGCGGCGGGTGATGCCGACCTGGGCGCAGAGTTTTTTGAACTGCCAGCGGAGCGCGTCGATGCCGTCGCATCCTGATTTGAGCGGCTTGGTTGCGCGGCGCTGCCCGCGATGCCAGAGTTGCCGGATGAATGTCTCTGGGGATTGTTGGTTGCAGCCGTCGAGCATGTCGCGGACTTCCTGGGTGACCGGGATGGTCATGTGGGCTTGGCCCTTGGTGATGAGGCGCAGTTCGCCGCGCGCTGGGTCGTAGTTTGGGGGCGCGAGCTTTACGGCGGTGCCGGAGCGCAGGGCGAGGTCGCTGCAGAGAAGCAGCCAGAGCCTCAGGGCGGGGTTGGCGGCGGCGAGAAGGGCATCGATCTCCTCGCGCGTTGCGGTTACGTTGCGGGGCCTGACGCCGGGGTAGGACCTGACCTGGGATTCGAGGCGCGGAGTGCCGTGGAATTCCCAGAGCCAGCGCAGGATGCGCCTCAGTGCGTAGGCTTTCTCCGCTTTGGTCTGATAGGCAAAGTCTGCTTTGTAGATTTGCTCGTCGAGGTCGGCGACGTGGGCGGCGCTGAGCCGGTGGGGCGGTAGGCTTCCGGCTTGGGCGATGAGAGCCTTGGCGACCTGATGGAGACTACATGCGGTCGTGAGCCCGAGGTATTCGGCGCGGAGAACCTGGGCGAGTGTTGCCCCCGCGCACGTGGTTTTGGGCGCGTGGCCTCTTTCTGGTCGCGCTCGAATTGGAGTGCGGCGCGGCGGGATTGGAAGGATTTGCGCTTGCGGGCGCCGTCCGCATCGCGCCAGTCAGCGAAGAATTTGCCGTTCTTTTCGAACATGGTGCCTCGATTCGTGAAGTGTAGGCGAGGCGGCTTTTCAGACGGGGACACCCTTGGACACCATGCCGATGCGCTGATTTTGCTTGCTGGCGCGGCGGTTTGGTTGTGATGGACACCACCCGGCTTACAGGTCCCTCTGCCGAATCTTCACTGACAGCCCCGGCCGGGAAAGCCTCCCGCCGGGGCTGACCATTTTCACCGGCTTCCGCCCGCCAACCTTTACCATCACCTCATGCTCCGCGTTAAACTCCTTGACCCCGCCGCCCGCGCGCCTGTCGTCGCCCACCCCGGTGAAGACCTCGGCTATGACCTGTTTGCATTGGAACCCGCCGAACTCCCGCCGCACGCCACAGTCCGCGTCCGCACCGGAATCGCCGTTGAAGCCCGCCATCCTTCTTCCGGAGAGCCGCTCGGACTGCTCGTGCGCGACCGCTCCTCCATGGCAGCCAAAGGCATCGCCACCACCGCCGGGGTCATCGACGCCGGCTACCGCGGCGAAATCCTCATCCTGATGACCAATCTGGGCACCACCCCACTCGCCATCTCCGCCGGAGAGAAGATTGCGCAGATGATTCCGGCACCGATTTTAACCGGGACGGTCGAAGAAGTTGAGTCGCTGGAGCATTCAGCGCGCGCCGTAAAGGGTTTCGGCAGTTCGGGACGCTGAAAAAATTGCCTCCCATGACGGAAAAGGAACCGCGCCGGCCCCAGGCGCGTACCAGATGCAGGGAAAAACTGCCCTGCGCCCTTTCGGTCGTCGCTTTTTCGCGGCCTGAGCGGCCTCTNNGCCCGGGACCCCGGCTTTCTTCTGAGTGGTTTGCGATGGGCGCTAAACCCCGCGCCGCCGCGTCGAAGCTTGGATACACTGGGAAGGCGCGATCTGGTAATTCGTCGCTGCCGTTTCAGACAACGAAAGAGGGACCATGCACTATACAGAGGCCTTCAAACTCGCACTGCAATCCCTCTGGGCCAACAAGCTCCGCTCCGTCCTCACGCTCATCGGCGTCGTCATGGGCGTGGCCTCGGTCATCATGGTCATCACCCTGGTCAACGGCGCCAACAAATACGTCAGCACCAAACTCTCTGGCTACGGAGCCGACGTTTTCACGGTCAGCCGAATGTCCGCCGTCATCTTCTCCGCCGAAGATTACTTCAAGGGTCAAAAACGCAAGATCATCCGCATTGAGGANNCGTGGATATACCTGGACCATGCTCGGCCTCAACAACATCGATATCGCCATCGGCCGCGGCTTCACCCCCGCCGACGAAGACAAAGGCACCCACGACGCAATCGTCGGCTACGACATCATTGACAACCTCATGCCCGACGGCGACCCCATCGGCAAGGAGATTCGCGTCGACGGCATCCCCTATACGGTAGTCGGCGTCGGCGATCGCCAGGGCAAGACCCTCGGCCAGTCGCAGGACAATTGGGTGGCCGTTCCCATCAGTACCTACCAGCAGACATACGGATACAATGACTCCCTTACCATTTACGCCCGCGCCAACGGCAACGCCGAAGTCATGGAACGCGCCGAAGACGAAGTTCGGGTCCTCATGCGTTCCCGCCGTCACGACGCGGTTGGCGCACCCGACGATTTTGAGGTCTCCACGAACGACACGTTCCTCGATATCTGGAAGCAGATCAGCTCGCTCTTCACCTGGGTCGTGCTTGGCATTGCCTCCATCTCGCTGGTCGTTGGCGGCATCGTCATCATGAACATCATGCTCGTCTCCGTTACCGAGCGCACCCGCGAAATCGGTGTCCGCAAGGCCCTGGGCGCAAAGCAGCGCGATGTGCTTCTTCAATTTCTGATTGAAAGCGCCACCGTGGCCACTACGGGCGGAGCCATTGGCGTCCTTTGCGGCGTTATCGTCGCAAAAATCATCACCGTCGTCATCGGATTCCCCACAAGTGTCCAGCTGTGGAGTGTATTTCTGGGCCTGTTCGTTGCCGGCGCAACCGGCATCTTCTTCGGCGTCTACCCGGCCAGCAAAGCCGCGAAGCTGGATCCAGTAGTTGCACTGCGCGCGGAAATGTAAGAAAGCAGATGACAGGTTTCAGATGACAGATGACAGTTTTTGCACGGACAACAGGTTAATGAACAGTTGGCACACGAGATCACAGGTAAAGAGAAGTTTCAAGTAAGTAATCGGCAGCGAAAGTTGTTCGCGTTTTAAGGAAGACGGAGCAGCGAATAGG
>PLTV01000343.1:41548-49470 GCA_003164635.1 Acidobacteriaceae bacterium | reverse complement strand
CAGCTTCTGCGCCTACAACACCGGCGTCGGATGGCGCAACATTAGCGAGAAGATGCACATGACGGCCACGCTTACGAAGTGGTACGAGGAGCATGGGCGGCATGAGATTTTCGCAGGCGGCAAGAAGGTGAACATGTCGCATGTTGGCCACGAGCTGAACCTGAATATGGAGCATGTGAACGCGGAAGCCAATCACACGCTGGACGAGCTTGGTATTGCCAAGAACGCCCGCGAAGAGAAGCTTCGCGCGCGCGCCGTAACAACCGCCGACAAGATCAAGTCGGACGCGGAAAACGCAAAGATGGCCAAGCTGTATCGCGAGCACGTGCTGGGCGAGAAGCCGATCGAAGGGCTGGTCCGGTTGGATTCAATTGCGCCTGCAAAGCCGGTGGAGACACGGGAGCCCGTAGCCGGCGACTAGCATTGCATGCAGCAGACGCGCCTTCGGCGCAAAAGCATAAAGGCCGTTCCCGATGGGAACGGCCTTTGCTTTTGCTGGGCCATCCTTTGATGGCGGGTGATCATCGAATCACCCTGGGGTTACGAAATGAAAAGCGTCTTGTTGCGACGGATTCGAACGTTGCCATTGATTCCTCTGTTTTTGTTCGCGTGGGCCTTGAGCACGGATGCGGAATCGGTTCCGGTGCGTCATCTTCAAGGAACGATCCACGGCTTTCTCGTGATGCGATCGGACGACGGGCACGTGCTTGCATCCGGGGACATCATCCAGGTGTCGCACGGGGGCCAGGTCAATTCGGAGACGATCTTCCATTTCAAGGATGGGTCGATTGACGACGAGACGACGGTTTACTCGCAACGCCACAACTTCGAGCTAGTCACGGATCACCACGTCCAGAAGGGACCGGCGTTCCCTCACCCGATGGACATGCTCGTGGACGCGCGCAGCGGGCAGGTCACGGTCCACTCCACCGACAAGGATGGCAAGGACGAAGTGAAGAGCGAGCACATGAAACTGCCGCCGGACCTGGCGAATGGGATTGTTCCGCTCATTATTGAAAACATCAAGGCAGGCGGAGCCACGGCGACAACTGTATCGATGGTGGTGGCTACACCCAAGCCGCGCATTGTGAAGCTGGCTATCTCATCGATGGGCGAAGATACCTTCAATGTGGAAGGCGCTCCAGGCAAGGCGTTCCACTACGAGATCAAGATCGATCTGGGCGGCGTGGCAGGAATCGTCGCACCAATGATCGGCAAGCAGCCACCGAACATTCAGGTCTGGACTGTTGGCGGGTCTGCTCCAACGTTTGTGAGGGAGCAAGGACCTATTTACGCAGAAGGCCCGGTGATGACGATCGAATTAGCCAGTCCGACATGGACGAGCGCAGCAACTCACACAGGCCAGTAAGATATGGATTCGCCTCCGATTTCTCCGCAAGCAGTCCGTTCATTTCATTTGTTCACGAGATCGAGGCAACTTCTCATCCTGTACAATGCTCCAAGTCATCAAGGAGAGTTTTATGGCCAGCGGTAAAGTCTTGGCGTTCTCAGCGCTCGCAGTTGCCCTGCTCAGCAGTCTCGCTGTTTCACCGGCTCAAGTTACAGTCGAAGTGGGTGGCCCGGCTCCAATCTGTCCTTACGGATACTTTGACTATGAGCCGTATGATTGCGCTCCCTACGGTTACTACGGCCCGGATTGGTTTATCGGGGGATTGTTTATCGGCGCGGGGCCATGGTTCCACGGGGCTCATGGTTTTTATGGACACGTTGATAACCGTTTCGATCCTCGCCATGGATATCATGGGCCGATGCCTGAACGTGGGGCAGAGCGGTTCAATCACTTCCAGGGCAACGAAGCGCGCGATGGGCGCGGCAACGTGGGCAATGCTCCGCACGATGCGGGCCGCGAACGCGCGCTGCCCGGATACCGTGGCGGTGGTGGTCACGGCGGCGCGCCTCACCGTCACTAGGGACTCGCATAATCTGAACGAAATGCACATTCCGGAATCCGTGCGGCTTCGGTAAACGCGCCGCACGGGTCAGGATTCAGACATGCGTGTGTACGCATGCCCAATAGACATTTAAATACGGAATAGTTAGAGACCGAACTTCCCCTCCCTAAGCGAAAAACTCAATCTCAGTTTGGGCTCAGCGATTAATGTGGCGGCGCGAAAGCCTGCCGCAAGCAACCGCAACCTCGTAAAGAAGGCCGGCATCCTGAACACTCGATACAGCCAGGCGCATTCATTATCTGGGCTATTGTCCCTAAAAAATATTTGGAAGGCGTGAAGAGATGAAACGTATCGCGCTGCTTGCGGGAATAGCTTTCACTTTATCGACGCCGAATTGGCTTACGGCCCAGGATCAACCATCGGCGCCGGCTCCGACAATGCAAACCGGACCGGCAAACCTGAACCATGCGGAAGTGGGCGTATTTGCCGACTATCTTCGTTTCTCCCCGGCGACTCCGCAGATTAATTTTGTGGGAGCAGGCGGGCGCGTTGGCTTCAATGTACGCCCGAATTTTGGACTTGAAGCCGAGATGAGTTATGACTTCTCGCGCGACTACACCACGACTTACAATACCGGTGGGACGTCGACGTTTGTGACGACTGGCGTGCGTCCGTTGACGGGGTTGTTTGGCCCCAAGCTGCAATTCGGCACCACGGCTCCATTCCGCGTCTTCGTTACCGGCAAGGTCGGCTTCGTTGACTTCAGCACCAACTATTCCGGCACGTTTACCGGTGCAGTGAATGGCGTGGGAGGAGCGGGCACGCACGTCGCATTTTATCCGGGCGGCGGGTTCGAATCGTTCCTCGGACCTTTCGGGTTGCGTTTTGAAGCGGGTGACGAAATATACCTCAACAGTGGAACTTACAATAACCTTCGTGTTACTGCGGGACCTGTTTTCCGGTTCTAGTATGGCGAGTAGGCGACAGTCTCGCCGTATGATCAGACCCGACAACAAGGACGGAGAAACATGAGCACAATGAAGGTAATTCCGGCACTCATTTTGGGCACGATGCTGGCTTGCGGACTTCAGCTGGGTTGGAGCCAGGACGCAAGCGCCACGAAAAACACGCAGAAAGCTGGCGACTCGGCAAGGAATGCCGCAAGGAAAGGGACGGCACCGAAACCGGTTAACGCTGTGAAGGTTGCCCCGAGGAGCAAAACCGGAAGCATCAGTACGACCCACAAAGGTGCGCAAGGCACGCGGTCTGGTTCCACAACGCAGCCTCAGTAACTTTCCCCTTTCATTGAAAAAAGAATGCGGCGGACCAAACCCTGGTCCGCCGCTCTCGTTTCGCGAGCCGCACAAGTAGCTGCATGCTCTGTTCTTCACGAACAACCGTGCGAGTTGCCACGCGACGGCGGTATGATGGTGTGCGAGAATCACTGTCACGTCGGAGATACAATGAGCGATTCACCTTCACTCTCTTCTGGCAGCCAAAATCGACGCCAGTTTCTGAAATCCACTGGCGCGCTCACTGCCGCATTGCTTACACCGGCGGGCGTCGTCGCAGATGTGACCCGTAAATTGCCTCCGCTGCCGGCGAATCCAGTTACGGCTTCGGGCATGCCAACGCGGAACCTGGGCAAGACCGGC
This sequence comes from Acidobacteriaceae bacterium, assembly GCA_003164635.1. Classification (GTDB taxonomy): domain Bacteria; phylum Acidobacteriota; class Terriglobia; order Terriglobales; family Acidobacteriaceae; genus Telmatobacter. The sequence continues at coordinate 45,902 of PLTV01000343.1, read as the reverse complement.
TACAAAGTCGGCATTTTCTCGCTCGGCGGGCAGGCTTCGCTGGAGCGGCCTCATAACTTCGACGTGGCCGTCCCGATTATTGATCGTGCGCTCGACTTAGGCGTGAATTACATCGACACATCGTCGATTTATGGCGGCCCGGATCGCTGGAGCGAGCAGTATGTGGGCAAGGTGATGGCGCGGCGGCGCAACGAAGCGTTTCTCGCGACGAAGGAACGGACGCGCGATGGGTCGATGCGGATGATTGAGAAGTCGCTGCAACTTCTGCAAACCGATCACGTAGACCTGTGGCAGTTGCACGATGTGGGCATTGCGAAGAATATCGATGAGATCTTCGGCAAGGGCGGAGCCTTTGAAGCACTGCTGGAGATGAAGGAGCAGAAGGTGGTTCGGCACCTGGGCATCACGGGACATTACCGGCCGGACGTGCTCGTCGAATGCATTCATCGTTATCCGTTCGATACGATTTTAATGGCCATGAACGCTGCCGATCCGCATCACTACAGTTTTAACGAGGAGTTGCTGCCGCTGGCTGTGGAGCGCCAGATGGGGATTATCGGCATGAAGGTGCCGGGGCGCGGGCGGCTTCTTTCGACGTGGACACCGCCTTCAATCGAAGCGCAGAAGCACTCGTGGGAAGGCATGGCAATTCAGACGGACAAGCCCGGGACGCTGACGATGCGCGAAGCGATGTATTACACGCTTTCGCGGCCCGTGAGCACGGTGATTATTGGCTGCGATACAGTTGCCCAACTAGAAGAGAACGTGCAATTGGCGCGGGACTTCACGCCGCTCAACGATAAGCAGACAACCGAACTTGTGGCGCGTGCCGAGGCGTGCGCCAAGCCGTCGTTGTTCTTCCGATTTTATGATAGGCCGAACGACTAGAGAGATGGCGGGATTAGTTAGGTTATCGGAGTTAGTGGGGTTAGCACATTGGCGAGCCGGCGTCCGGCGTCCGCTGCGCGGACATGGCGAGTTCGCAGGTTGGCTGGTACATCGGCAGCAAGCCCAAGTTTCAATTCAAAGGCGATCAGGCCGTTTCTAGCTTCTGATAGAGGCGGTAGCGCTCGTCTTGAATCGCCGTGAAGGGCCGCATCGTTACCGCTCCGGTTGCTGTTCTCCAGTCGCTTGAGCCATGTGCGGTTTGGGCTACGCTCGATAGGTCGCTGCGAGATACGCTCGGCGGGATGTCTCCTACTGCGAATAGAGCAAGTGGCCCGTGCACGGCGGCCATGAGCGCAGGATGCTGCGGATCAACTGGCTCGAGGGTGGTGGGCATGTCGAACTCGATCTCGATGCGGTCGTTGTTTTTCCAGGTCCGCGCGATCGATGCGAATTTGCCGGGCTCGATGGCAATCGATTCCTGTTTTCCATTTACGGTGACGCGCGTTTTCGGGCCGGCCCATGAAGGAATACGCAGATAGATGGGAAAGCTGCTTGCTTTTTCCGCAGTAACAACGATCTGTGTCGAGGGCACATGCGGATAGATCGTCATTTGAGTCAAAGTGACGCGATCGTGGCCGTGGGTCCAAGTGACTTTGGAAGGCACGTAGAGATTCACATAGATTCCGCGATCGTCGTGGAAGTAGGCGCTGATTCCATAGTCAGCGGTAATCTGCGAGAAGGTTCCCGTACAGCAATGCCACTTATAGGGGTGATAGAACTTGGAACCGTCCTGATTGTAGTCGGAGTAATAGAAGCCGTGACCATCTTTCTTGATTGGTTTCACGCCGAGGATGCAGTTATAGAGAACGCGCTCCATGCTATCGCCGTAGCGGCTGTCGCGGGTGGCACGCAACAGATAGCGCGTAATTTTGAAATGCGCGTAAGACCCGCAGGGCGTCTCAAAGCTGGAGTGGGTTTTGGTCAGGCTCTCGCCGATTTCGCCGATTCCCGGCTCGCGAAAATCTTCATCGGGGCCCCATCCACCGGTGGCGAAACTCTGCGTGGTGCGCACGAAGTCGAATCCATTCTTCGCTGCGCGCAGGTGTTTCTCGCTGCCTAAGACAAGGTAGGCTTGCATGGCGCTGCTCATCGCGTTGACGTGGCTGTAGGCGTGTTTTCCGGGAAGGACATTCTCGCCGGCAGCGAGTGGGTTCCAATACCAGTCGTCGGCAAGGAAGCGAATTGCCAGGTCGCGATATCGATCTCCGGCGCCACGCTTCCAGGCCAGAAAGAAGTTTTCCGGCAAGGTGTAGGGCTCATCCCAGCAGAAGGATTCGTCTTTATGTGGACGCGCATATTGTTCGGCACGCGAGATGCCGCCGGAGGGTAAGCGTGTCGACACGGAGTCGAGAGTCTTATCGAGAGCGGCGAGGGCGCCGGGCGCGCCGGCAAACTGATGTGCGTCGAGCAGGCCGATGGAGATTTTGTCGTAGGTGTAAGCGGGAAAGCGATGGTCATCCCAGAAGTGGGAAGAGATGGCGGGGGCGAAGTTACGAACGATGCGATGGACTTTTTCCTGTGTCGACTTATCGCCGGTGGCAGCGTAATCGCGCGCGAGTGCGGAGAGGTATTGACCGAAGCTGTGGCAGGGAGCGAAGCCGTTATCGCCGGGCTTGTCGAGATCGCCCAGCGGCGCCCAGCTGTACCAACCGCCCATATCCTCTCCCGGAGCCGGGAGGCCGGCGCGCTGGCGAAAAGGCTTGAGCAGGCTGTCTTCATCGAGATCGCGATAGAAAGCGTGGTTAGTTTCGAACTGCTCTTGGAGCGGTCCTTCGAGCAGTTCGACGTCGCCGTAGCCGAACTGATTCAGCGAGGGGGCGGCGTCGCCGTGCGCGCTGGGATCAGAGAAAGCGGAACTGGACGCGGTGAGAGACGCAGCGGCAAGAGCCGTGGCGGATTGGAGAAAAGCTCTACGGGAGTGAGACATGCGTATCCACCTTTGCAGCGTTCGCGCGCAGCAGTGCCTACGGAGCGCCGGCAAGGCCGCGCACCCCGCGCTGACATTCAAACACAATTGAGCAAGGTGAAGAAAGCGGGGCGAGGAAAGCGATCTTCACTACCAGTAGGCGAGCGTCAAATTGTCGACGTAGGTGGTGTTCGGATCCTGGAACTTATCTCCATCCATCTGATAGTTAACGGTAACGCCATACCAACTTGTGGGCACCCTGGTGGGGTTATACGTGACGTTGATTTCTTTTGTGACGCCATTCAAGGTGATGGACTTATAGAGTAACTTGTTGCCGGATTCGCGCTGAAACTCGAGGGCGAAGTGATTCCATCCGGTGTTGAATTCACAAGACACGCCGGTTTTGACCCAGCCTTTTCCGCCTTTATCGAGAGCGTCCCATTGGCCATCGCCGCCCTGATCGCACTGTGTTCCCCAGAACATGCTAACGCCGTTGAGATACATGGCGACGTCGAGTTCCAGGGCATGCGTGTAGGCGGTATTTGTGAGGTAGAAATCGCCTTCGTAGGTGAAGTGGTGCAGTCCTGGAATGAGGGTGTGGCTTTTGTCGGGCAGTCCTTGCGTGGACATTTGGCCCAGGACCGGATTTTCCCACAGAACGACGGCGAATGGGACGGAGCCATTGGTGCTGAACTGGGCTGCATTTTGACTTAGGGAGGGCGATGTTATCCCCTGAGTCATGGACCAGGAAATTCCCGAACAGGGCGAGCAGTCCTGATAGTCGGGCGGCTGTTGGCCCCAACCTACCCAGCCGGGACTTGCCTGGAGCGAAGAAAGCACAGACGGCGCGCCCTCAACGCTCACCGTGATGGGCTTCGAAAGCGAGCCTCCGCACTTATCGAGTTCTTTCACGATTGTTTTTTGGATTCCGGATCCGAGGGCGACCTGAGCATTGAGGCTTGGGCCTGGCTGTGAAGCGGCGAGTTCTCCGTCGACGTAGACTTCAATGGACGCAACACCCGCGGCGCAAGACGGCACACTTGCCGCGGCGATGTAAGTGGCCGGCGAGGTGACGACCGAGTTGTTCGCGGGAGAGACGACGGAGATGGACGGGGATGCTACCGTGGCGGTCACCGTGAGGGTCTGCTTGTCTTCAGTGGAGTTACCGCAGTGGTCCCACTCTTCGGTGACTACAGAATGCTTTCCCGGCTTCATCTTGAGCTTCGTATCAAGCGCAGCCTTGTCTATTTTGTAGGCAAGTTTGCCATCGACATAAATGGCCATGGACGCGACACCCCTGGAACAGCCGCTGGAGGATGCCTTGGCCTGGAAGAGTACGGGGGAAGGCAGGTGCGCTCCGTTGGAAGGGCTGCTGACGGTAACGCTGGCCCAAAGGGACGTTGCGAAGATCAGGGAAGTGGAGCTAAGAAGACACAATTTCCTCATCGGGCAGCCTCGATTGAGCGATTACTTCTGGGCTAGGAACAGTGATGGAACGCA
>PLTV01000343.1:1657-41456 GCA_003164635.1 Acidobacteriaceae bacterium | reverse complement strand
GCATCGAGGGCGACCGGATCGGTTCCGGCAACCATTGTCTTTTTGATGGCCACGTCTTCGAGGTTGCCACCGGTGGGGCCGTTGCGGAGCAGGATGCGGTAGCCGTCGAGGAGGGTGACGGTGGGCAGCATGAAACTGGCAAGGTCGGCGAGCGACTGGTGAATCTGCTGGTGGAGACGGTTGCGTTGGCCGCCAAGGATGCCGTACCAGTTCTTCATGCCGAGGGTGACGCCGACCAGGCCGTGATGCTTGGCGATGGGCAGGNNGCGGCCTGAATGCCCGAGCGCTGGAAGCAGCGGCGCGGTTCGTTGCAACTAACATCGGTGACGATGACACGCCTGGCTCCGGCCTGCACGCATTGGCGCACGACCTCGGCGACGACTTCAGGGTTTGTATTCGCGGCCTGCTCGGGCGTGCGGTCCCAGGCGATGTTCGGTTTGATGACAACGACATCTTGCCGCGAGATAAAGCGCTGGATGCCGCCGAGATCGGCAAGGGCGCGCTGGACGAGGGCGCGCGGTTCCCCGCCCTGCACGACCGTGAGGTGCGGGAACCGGGTATCTGCGGATGTTCGATGATCGCGGCGCGCTTGCTGGGCAGTGGGGGAGGCGGGGCGGGAGCTATGCTCGTTGAGCCAGACAGCCGCTGCACCCGCACCCGCGGCGACAGCGCCCACGCGGAGCAGTTGCAGCATGGCTTCGCGGCGTGTGAGCGCCGAGGGTGCGGCGAGCGACTGATTGCTTTCCCCGTGCATTGTTGCTCCCAAATCAGATTTCAACAAGGTTGATGTGGTCGGGATTGTCGAAGCCCAACTTATGCGCCGGGTCGGCGGCGGTGGCGATGTAGCGCGGCGGACGACCCGCAGCTTCGAGCGTGGGAATGCCGACCTCGGCGCGCTTGCGTTCGATCATCTTCCAGGCGGTGGAATCGAGCGCGACGCGATCTTCACCGATGATGAGCGCGTTGGGCTGCCAGAGGCGTTCGGGCCGGAAGCCGGGGCCGCCGTCGTAGACAGAAGTCATGGCGTCACCGATGGTGAAGCGCACTTTTTCGCGGATGACCGGGATGCAGTTGAGATCGGCCACGCTGGGATTGCAGCCGCCGGCATGGAGCTCGTTGGGACGCTGAACTACGCCGTACATATTCTTCATGGAGAAGGTAACGCCGGCGCCGCTGTGGTCTTTGAGAATGGGCAGGCCGATCACCATGTCGCATTGGCGGGTGAGGATTTTGGAGAGCTTGACGTTGACGGCGGAACCGAATGCTACGGGCTCGTCTTCAAAGCCTGAGACGTCGGAACCGAAGATGCGAACGCGGCTGGAATCGGTATTGATGGTGAAGCCGCAAGCCTCGAGATCGCGCGCGTTGCGGTCCCAGATGATGATGTTTCCGGGCTTGACGCCTGCCCACTGCAATCGTTCGGCAATGGCGTAGGCCAGCACGGAGTGAGAGGCGATACCTCTGCCGCCGAGGCCGTTGGTCTTGATGCCAATGACCTTGTCCGATGCGCCTGCGGGAAGAATCTGCTTCCAAGCTTCGACGGCTTTGTCGTGCCCGGTGTAGGCGGAGATGGCGCGGTCGAGAAGAGCCAAAACCCGGGTCTCGTCGAGTTGCCCGCCTGAGCTGTGAAGCGAGGCATCGCGGGCGACGACGACTCTCGATTTTCCTGGTTCCAGGTGGCGAGTGAGTTGATCTTTGTGGCCGGCGCCGGTGGGCACGTCGGCAAAGGCGAGCTTCTCTGCCGCGCCGGACGAACCGAGCAGCACGGCGCCTGTCAGCGCAGTCTTTAGAAAATCGCGGCGGTCTTTCATGGCAATTCTCGCTTTCTGTTTCGGCCTTCACGCGGATCGAAGGACAATGTCGACGGACACGAGGCCCGTCCAAACGGGTTAGAGTTTCGCTTCCACTCCATGCGCCAGGGCAAGCAAAGCCTGGGCAGCGCCGGGGGTGGACTCATAAGCGACGATGCGGACCAGGTACGGGCCCTTGCGGAAGACAATGCTCTGGGCATAGGCAAGACCGGCATCCCCTAGCTTGACGGTATTGGCGTCACTGTTCTGGCCGGTGTCCATGATCTTGCGCGCGCCTTTGGCATCGCCCATGGTGTAAACGTCCAAGGTCGCTTCCAACTGGCCCTGGTATTTGTAATCGGATGTGGAAGTGGTGACGACGCCGGCGGAGACGTATTGCTCAGCATCGCCATCGATGTATTCGTAAAGATCTTTGGCGGCAAAAGTGCGGGTGTCGCCGGCTTTTTGCCAGCCGGAGACAGCGCCCGAGGCTGGGAAGGGGTCCGATTTTACTTTCTTTGCCTGCGCAGGCGATGGCGTTGAGGGTTCAGGCTGGACTGGCTTTGTGGCTTCAATGGCCGGCGCCGCTACGGCTGCCCTGGTGAGCAATATCTGGCTTGAGGGCGAGCGGCTTTCGCCAATGCTGGTGACGTAGACAGCGGGGTGTTCCTGAAGCGGGCAGGCGTACTCGCAGGCGCCGCAGCCCACGCAGCGGCTGGGATCGACGCGTGGCTGCTTGAGGGTCTTTGTATTGCCCGAGGAGTCGATGACCTGCGCTTCCTGAACGTAGATGGCTTTGGGCGATACCGGACACCACTCTTCGCAGACAATGCAATCTGTTGCGAGAGCCCAGGGCAGGCAGCGGCCGCGANNGATCGTAGAAGGCGGTGCCGAGGCGAATGGGCTGGCTTGCATCGGCGGACTTCTGCTCGGTAGAGCCGGCGCCCACCACCCATCCTTTTTCGCTGGGCGTAATGTGCCAGATGGCGCCGGTGGGGCAAANNCGCAACTGGGTTCGCAGTAGCCGATGCGCGGGACGAGCGTCGGTGTCCACAAGCCGGCCAGACCGGCCTGCTCGAGGGTGGGGTGCAAGGCGTTGTTGGGGCAGACTTTCATGCATTCGCCGCAACGGATGCAGCGGGAGAGGAATTCCGACTCCTCCAGGGAGCCGGGGGGACGAATGAGGCGTTCGTGACGGCTTTTGCCGAGGCCGGTATTGGCGCGCATCAGGGGGACAATGGCCGCGCCCGCAGCAAGGCCTGTGACAGTGCGGCGGCGGCCAAGGTCGGGCCCGGCGACTTCGTTCTCTTTCCGGAAGAAGCGGAATTGCAGACTTCCGTGGGGGCAGGAGCCGACGCAATTCATGCACATGAGGCACTCGGACTTGCGCCAGGGGACGCCGCCAATGGGATCGTCTCCTCCCTGGCAGTGCAACAGGCATCGGTTGCATTTGTCGCAGGCGGCAGGATCTTTGTGCAGCCCGAGCACGGACCAGCGAGAGGCGAGACCGAGAAGTGCGCCGAGTGGGCATATGGCACGACACCACAAACGTGTGATGCGCAGGCTCACGGCGAGAATAGCAAGGAAGAGGACGCCGAGGACAAGGCCCTGCATAAAGTGAGCCTGGCGAAAGTCGAGGACGGTGAAATCGAGAACGGCGTGGAGGATTTCGCCAGCGCCTTTGATCCAGGCGACGTGGCTTTGCTCGAGGGGAAGAAGAACGGCACGAACGGCGGCGTTGAATGCGGGGAGCAGCGAGAGGCCGAACGAACGGACGAGAAGACTGAAGGGATCGAGCCAACCGAGCGCGGCCGAGCCGAAGCAGGCAGCAACGAGGCCAGCGAGGAGTACAACGTACTTGCCGGTTTGCCAGCGTTTGTAGCGATTGGAGTCGATGCGCTGCTTGCCACGCTTGGATTCCGAAGGCATGTTGCCGACGAAATGCTGCAGCGTCCCCATGGGGCAGATCCATCCGCAGAAAAAGCGGCCAAGAAAGAACGTGGGAATGAGAATGACGAGCGAGAGGAAGAGGCCGCGATAGAGGGCATGGCCAGCGAGGGCGTTGATGAGGGCAACGAGCGGATCGAGTTGGAAGAACAACCGCACCGGGGCGTGAAGATGGATGTCGCCTGTCGCGCCAGGTATGAAGCGCAGCGAAGTGAGGATCAGTAGCGCAAGGAAAAGGAGCAGAAAAAAGATCTGCGAGATCCGGCGCAACAGCAGCAACCTCGATTGAGGCACGAAATCCCTCCACACACACGCGGTGCGGACAACTTGTTCGTGCTTTGCATCGTTGACCCACGAGGCCGCCCGCGACAGTGATAGGCATCACGCGCTTGGAAACCACTGAGATCACAGGGCATCCGGTGCGCAGCCGTTCTGCAAGCATCACGACTTATTCCTGTCCCGCTCGCTATTCGTTGCAGCGGGCGCGGAATCAATCACGCACCTGACCATGCAACAATTCTTCGGCACAGCATTTTGGATTGGCTTCACGATCACCTATATTGCGGGCGAGGCGTATATTCGGTCGCATCCTGTTGGATCGCTTCAGTAGTTGTCCCTGTGCGTGGTTTCACAGTAGAGCATGATGGTCGATCGGCGAAGGAACTTCAAAAGGACGAGGAGGCGGTTGAGCCGAGCGTAACCGCGCTGGAATTTAAACGTCAAATTTGCGGTTGCGTTTATTTCGCCGCATCGCCGAAAGTCGAAACTGATGAGTCGTGGCATTCTCTGGTGTGCTCTCGCGCTTTTCATTCCTCAACCTCTGGCTGGGTGGTGCTCGGAGAAGGAATACGTCGCGAGTCATGTTGAAGACCATACACATCAGGGCGCATTGCACACGTACTACATCGAATTGAACACCCTGCCCGCCTGTCTGCTCGGAAGCTGCCCGAATCGATTAACCGACAGGGACGTTAAGTTGGTGGCAAATGGGCATGACTTCCCGGTCAGTGTGTCGCAAACCGACCTCGCTTCCAATGGTTCAGGGACTGACATCCCAACGCATCTGCTCGTTGTGATTTCTCCCGGCTCAAAATATCCCTCGAACGGCGCTCTTGGGAGAGCGCTGGCGAAGGCGCTGGCACACGGCTGGCTTGTCAGCGTTACACGAATCGATGGAAGTTATACACCATATTCGAGTGGGGGCCCCTTTGAAAGTAACCGGCCGTCGCCTACCTCCACTCCTCTAGAGCTAGATGCTTCGCGGCGGGCTATTCACGATGCAATTGTCGATCTCGCGCAATTTGCCGGTGAGAGACGTCTTCTCATCGATGGTGGCGATAAAGCCGGTTCAAGAGGATTCCAATGGGAAAGTGATGCCCCCTCCTCGATTCGCCCGGTCTATCTCGTAGATGGAGGGGTGGTAAAACAGGTGGCTAAGGAAGAGATTGAATCGACCTACAGGAACTCGGGAATGTGGGATTTTCAAAACGTAAGGCAGCGCAATCTGAGTGACCAGCTCTCTCATGAGGTCTCGTTGAAAAAGGCTGTCAAAGACATGCTCTTGGACAGCCGGTACGACTACCAGTTTCAATGCGCAATACCAGAATCGGAAGTAAGCTCAGATGGGACTTTCTCCCTTGAAATCGACGCTCGGACGAATCCAAAGCTGCTTCCGGGTACCGTGACGGCGGAGATTTACGAAGTGTCCGTGCAGGAAGTGAACGGAAGGACGGTTCTGTCGCGGCTCAACCTCCCACAAAGAGTTCGGATCGTCGTAAATTTGCGATGAGAACCAAGGCCAATCTAGAGTCGTCGCGCCTGACGGGTAGTCGTTTCGAGCCTAGGTATGGACCGGGCACGTCGTTGATAGTTTGAAACGCGACATTCGTGACAGTGCCTTGAGTTGTGAGGAGGCACGCCTCCGTCAAAGCTCGAAGAGCTTCAGAGGCGATTGATTAGGGAAGCGATGCAGGCTGCTCCGAAGCCATTGTCGATGTTGACGACGGAGACGTTGGGGGAGCAGGTGTTCAGCATCCCGAGCAGTGCGGCGACTCCGCCGAATGAGGCGCCGTAGCCGACACTGGTGGGCACGGCAAGGACCGGGGCATTAACCAGGCCGGCGACAACCGTCGGCAGCGCGCCTTCCATGCCTGCGCACACAATGAGGACACGCGCGGATTGCAGTGAAGTTCTCTGGGCCAGCAGGCGATGGATACCGGCGACGCCCACATCGGCGATGAGTTCAACGGTGTTGCCCATGAGAGTTGCGGTCACCCTTGCTTCTTCGGCAACGGGCAAATCGCTGGTACCCGCGCAGACGACAGCGATGGTTCCCTTTCCGGGCAAAGCGGGCGATTGCGTCAGCGTGATGCAGCGCGCGGCCTCGTGATAGACGGCGCGCGGTTCCCTGCCCTCAGGCTCGAGATCGCGAACGGCGCGGAACATGTCGGCGGATGCCCGTGTTGCCAGAACATTGCCGCCGTGCTCGGCCATGCGCGCGAAGATGGCAGCGACTTGCGCCGGAGTTTTGCCGGCGGCAAAAATTACTTCAGGCATGCCGGTGCGGAGCGCACGATGGTGATCGAGCTTGGCGAAGCCCAGGTCTTCAAAAGGCAGATCGCGAAGGCGGTCGAGCGCTTCGTTCACGCTGGTTTGCTTGTCGCGTACTTCGCTGAGCAGCTTCTCAATTTGAATGCGATCCATCAGTTCCCTACCTTGGCGGATTCATTGGATGCGAAGATTCGCTGGACTTCAAGCATGACTTGCTTCAAAGGCAGGGCATGACGCTCAGCGATCTGCCGGCAATCTTCGTACTCGGGGGAGGCATTGGCAATTTTCCCGGAGTGCCAGCGGGCGATCTTCATATTCACGACGCCCCACGGAGTTTGAACCGGTTGAAATTCACGCGCCAGAGCAACCTTGTTTTCGATGCGCCAATGAACGCCGATGGTTGTGGATTCGCGAAAGATCAACTCGCGAAGAGCGGGGACGAGGTCGGGCCTGCAGAGTACCGTGAGCTGAACGCCGGTGCGGCCCTTCTTCATCTGCACGGCGACGCGATAGACATCCCAGGCTCCGGCGGCGAGCAGCAGATCGCTGACGTAGGCGAGGAGTTGCGGGCTGGAGTCATCGATAACCGATTCAAGAATGGCGATGGATTCGACCGGTTCCGCATTTTTCTCTTCAGATTCGCCGACGAGAATGCGAAGCAGATTTGGTTCGCCGGGTGTATCGCGACCGCCGGCACCGTAGCCGCTGGCTTGAATACGCACTGCCGGTAGCGGGGCGTAGGTGACATCGAGCATGCGCAGAATTGCGGCGCCGGTGGGTGTGACGCGCTCCATGGGCGGACCCGCGGCGTACACCGGCGCATCTTTCAGAAGGGCAAGCGTGGCAGGCGCGGGTACAGGCAGGGTTCCATGCTGGCAAACAACGGTGCCGCTGCCAACGTTGAGAGACGAAGCCATCCAGCGATCGACGCCGAGCGCTTCGCAGCCGGCCGCGGTGCAAACAATATCGACGATGGTATCGACGGCCCCGACCTCGTGAAAGTGCACGCTCTCAACGGGAATGGAATGGATGGCGGCTTCGGCTTCGCCAAGCAGCTGAAAGGCGCGGGTCGACCGGGCCTTGACGGAATCGGATAGCGGCGCCTTGCGAATGATTTCAAGGATTGCGGAGAGGTGCCGATGAGGGGCGTGGCTGTGGGTTGTGGGCGCAGGCTCGTGGGTGTGGGAATGATGCGCATGGGAGGGATGCTGGTGAGAATGAGCTTCGTGGGTATGCTGGACTTCGGGATGGGGTTCGGGGTTGCCGCGTTTGGAGGCATCGTGATCGGGCGTAAGGACGTCGACCTTTGTGCCGGAGAGACCGCCGCGCATCACCTTGCGCGCTTCGAGACGAGCGCCTACATTCAACGCGACCGCAGTTTGCTCGAGAAGATCGAAGGGCACTCCCGCGTCGACGAGGGCGCCGAGCAACATATCTCCGCTTATGCCGGAAAAGCACTCCAGATAGCCAATTCGCATCGACTGTGATTCTAAATTGCCGGCTAGGCACCGCGCCGCGCGAGGATGTCGGCGGGCAAAATCACGTTCATGGAGCCGGAGCGGAAGCCGGTGCAATCGAGTGTGACAAATTGGTATCCAGCCTGTTTCAGGGCTGAAGTAATGGCGTCGAGCATGTCGATGGACAGAGCGCGCGGTAATTCGGACCTGGAGATTTCGACACGCGCCAGATCGCCATGATGGCGGACGCGAAACTCGCGAAAGCCTAACTGCCGAAGGCACTCTTCCGAGCGCTCCACTTGCTCCAGAACCTCGCGCGTGACGGTGCGGCCATACTCGACCCGCGAGGAAAGGCAGGGAGCCGCTGGACGATCCCAGAGCGGATATCCGGCAGCCTTGGCAAGGGTGCGGACATCGAGTTTGGTCAAGCCTGCGTCGGCGAGTGGAGCGAGAATGGCGTGTTGCTCGGCGGCGCGCTGGCCGGGGCGATAGTCGCGTGTGTCATCGGCGTTCATGCCATAGGCGATTTGGGCAAAGCCTAACTCCGCGCCCAACGATCCCATGACAGCGAAGAGCTCGTCTTTGCAGTGGAAGCAGCGATTGGCATCGTTGCGCTGGTATTCTGGTCGCTCAAGCTCGCTTGTGGCGACGACACGCAGGGGCATTTGCAGCGACTCAGCAAAGGCCCGGGCCTCATCGAGATCGCGGCGTGCCAGGCTGGGTGAATCGGCCAGGACGGCGAGCATTCTGGAACCCAGGACGCGAAAGGCCGTGGCCGCCAGGAAGGCCGAATCGACACCGCCAGAGTAGGCGACCATGAGACTGCCGGTCTGTGCGATTCGCGTCTCGAGTGCGGTGAGGCGCTGGGCAGTTTCAGCGGGAAGACCGGCCACATCCTCTGGTTCAGGCGCAGTGGGCAGTTGCGCTGTTCCATCGATTTGGGAAGACGCCGCCATGGGGCCGATTATATCCTTTGTCCCGATTCGAGGCGACGATGGGGCCGGATGTTGCATTCGCCGTCGAATCGGGCCAGGTGGCGCGGTCGGGAAAGGTCATTCCATTGTGTAGAAAGCAAGCATGAAGCGGTAATACGACCATAGGTCGACCTTGGACGACATTTCGTACGTGGAGTGCATGGAGAGCAGAGGAATGCCCACATCGAGAACCTCCATGTTGCGCATGGAGAGGAAGCCGCCTATGGTGCCGCCGCCGCCGACATCGACTTTGGGCGTCTGGGTTTGCCAGGCGATGTGATTGGCATCGAGCAGATGGAGGATGCGCGCGGTGAATTCGGAGTTGGGATCGAATCCGGCGCCGTATCTCTTGATTGCGACTCCGAAGCCCACGACCGCTGCATTCGAGTTCTCAGAGTTTTGCGGGAAGATGGGATTGACGCCGTCGTTGGTATCCGCGGAGAGCACCTCGGCATGCGCAAGGGCATTGCGCACGGCGAGCGCAGTAGCCGGCTTCGCCTGCGCATCGATGAGCGCGGTGAAGGCCGAATCGAGAAACTGCGAGCCGGCGCCGGTGTCGTTGGACGAACCAACTTCTTCGAAGTTTGAAATGTAGGCGAAGGCTGTTTTGCGCGGCGTTCCCTTGAGGTCGAAGAGAGAGCGCGAAGCGGAATACGCAGAGAGTTTGTCATCCTGGCCCCACGATCCAACGAGGCCACCATCGATTCCGACATCGGCGGGCTGGGTCGCCGGCACGAGTTCAAGTTCGGCTGCAACCAGATCCTCATCGTGAATTTTGAAACGCTGCCGCAGCGCGGTCATAACCTGGTCGGCGACGCTGGCATCGAGCCCTGGAATGCTGCCAACGACGGGATTCATCTCCTCGCCGGAGAAGATTTCGGTGTACGTCCGGTTGCGAAGGAGGCGATCGGAATGGGGCGCGGCGTCGGGAATAACAAAGACCGGATCGCCGGGCGCAAACCCGATGTTGACATCGATGTGCCGGCCGTCGACGGTGTCGATTCGGCCGACGAGCGCCATGGGGAGGTTGGCCCACTGATAGCGCTTGATGCCGCCATACGGAATGGTCTTAAGCAGGGCCACCGAGCCGGGCGCATTCACGACGGGGCGCGCTTTGAGATTGATGTGCGGCGAATCCTGATGGGCCGCAACCATGCGTGATCCGGTCTCGATGGGATCGCTGCCGATGATCGCGAATAAGAGCGCCCTTCCTCGATTGGGAAGAATGAGACGGGCGCCGGCCTTTACCTGCGAGGGCGACGTGAACTCCTCAAAACCCGCACTACGGGCGAGGCGCGTCAACTCTGCTGCGGAAAGAGCCGCAGACTTTGCATGCCGCAAGTAGTCTTTGAAGGGATCGGAGAAGGCGAAGGTTGCTGTTCTTTCATCCGGAGTGAGCGCGAGCCATGCCGATTTAGCGGCAACTTTGCCGGCATCGTTTTCCGCATCTTTCGCATGAGCTGGTGTTGCAGTGGAAAGAGCACAGACCAAGGCGACGGGAAGCAGAGCTCTCGCAAGGTGCATTTTGGGGATTCACTCCGGGGAAGTTCAGAAGACGATCGAATCGCTTAACAAGCGTACATCAGAGTCTTGCTTTCAACGACGTATTGTTACTTTGTAGTTGCAGCGGCTTTTCGTTGCGCGGCCCAGCGGCGTTTGACAGCCTCGGCGATTTTCTTTCGTCCTTCGGGAGTGAGCTGCCTGACCTTCTTCTTTGCAGGAGACGCGGGCGGAGTTGCTGAACCAAGCGATGATTTCCTTGGTCTACCCGCTTTTCTTTTGCCGCTTACCGCAGTTCCTTGTGTAAGAAGCGCGCGCGCCTGCTGTAGAAGAGCAATCTCGCGATCAATGCCGGCAAGAATATCCAAGAGCGCCATAAACACCTCCGCTCAACGCTGCCACTTCCCATTCCCGCAAGCTTGGCTGGGCGTCTCGCTGCCTACCAAGATAGTCCATTCGATGAGCGGGAGCAAACGAAAGCGTTCAGCCTTTGACCGGCCCGCGCGGCTTGCATGGCGGCAGAGGAGCCGAACTTAGAACTTTGCCTCCCTCTTGAATGACGTGCAGTTGATTGACGGCAAGGTCCTTGATCTGGTCGACATGCCCACTTAGCCAGGAAATCTCTACCATATCTACTTTTTTTGCCCGGTCCAGACCGAAGTGAAGCCGTAAGTCATTTTGTGAAAAGTAACTTCCGCCGCTACGCAATTCCTCTGTCTGAAGCAATGGCTTCGTGGCTTCCGGCGCAGTGGTGGCAGTCACTTTGACGCGACTCCCGATGCCCGTACGATTCGACTTGACGCCGACGAGTTTAATTTTGATCCAATTGCGATTGAGCGTGGAATCGCCACGCAGTAATTGGGGAATGGAGTTGATGCAGTTGACCGCGACGTCGATTACTCCGTCGTTGTTGTAGTCTCCGAAGGCGCATCCGCGGGCTGGTGCATTTTCTAGGATTCCAGGGCCGCCTTCGCTGGTAACTTCTTCGAAACGGCCATTGCGCAGATTGCGGTAGAGGTATTTGTGCTCGGCGTATTTCAAATCACCTTTAGCCCGATCGACCTCGGGATAGACATGGCCATTCGACATGAGAATGTCGAGCCAGCCGTCGTTATCCATGTCGTAGAAACCGACGCCCCAACCCAGGAGCCGCGTATTTACGCCGAGACCGCCGGGATACGTGCGATCTTCAAACGTGGCGTCGCCCAGGTTGGTGTAAAGAGAATCGGTGTCACCGGCGAAGTTTGTCTTCACCACATCCATATTACCGTCGCGATTGTAATCGCCGATGGAAACGCCCATGCCGGCCTGGGGTTTGGCTTCGGCGGAGAGCGCGGCACCGGCCTCAATGGCGATGTCGCGAAAGGTTCCATCTTTCTGATTGAGATAGAGCGTCGCGGGCGCGGAATCGTTGGCGACGTAGATATCAGGCCATCCGTCGTTGTCGAGGTCAGACGCAGCTACGCTCAAGCCATACGTCCCCACGGCCGTCCACATACCGGCTTTCTCACTTACATCGGCAAAGGTTCCTTCGCCGTTGTTGTGGTAGAGAATATTTCGACCGCCCGGCAGTCCGGGAGGACCGCACGCAACAAGAATCCCCTTGTAGGTGCATGGACCGTCTTCGGGTTTTGGAGCGGTCTTCAAATCGAAGTCGACATAGTTGGCGACGAAGAGATCGAGATGACCATCCTTGTCGTAGTCGACAAAGGTGCAACCGGTATTCCAGCGGATTTTGGGCCCCGGTTGGATGAGGCCGGCTTCTTTCGTGACATCGGTGAAGGACCCGTTTCCATTGTTACGATAGAGCGCATTCTGGCCGTAATAGGTTACAAACAGATCGTCGTGACCATCGTTGTTATAGTCGCCAACGCAGCNNCCACGCAGCAGGCCTGACCCCAGCCGGACTTATGTTCGAGACCAGATCCCATAGTCACGTCGGTGAACGTTCCGTCGCGATTGTTCTTGAATAGATGGCAGTGAGGCTCCTGGCCAGCCGGAAATCCCTCAAGCCGCCACCCGTTCACGAGAAAAAGGTCGAGATAGCCGTCGTTATCGTAGTCGTAAAATGCCAGCCCGCAGCCGGTGGTTTCAAGCAGATACTTATTCGTTAACTCGCCACCGTAGATTGTTTTTACATCGAGACCGGCTTCCTTCACGACGTCGACATAGCGAACACCAAGCGGTGTACCTTCGATGGGAGATTTAACCCCAGGCGGAGGAGGCGCAGGCTTGGCATCGTAACTTCTCTCCTGAGGACCAAGCGGTTTTGAGGCATCGGGGGTGGCCTGCTGCTGGAATGGTGAAGCAAGGGCAACGATGTCGGCGAAGGGCAATACCAGTGCTGTTTTGCTGAGGGAACGTAGGAAGGTGCGGCGTTTCATCGGTTGGAGATCCTTTTGAAGCTATTGCTGACCCGCTGCGGTGTTGGAAGCGTGCGCCATATCGGAGTGCACATGGTACGGATCGCTTTCAGTGGACTGCTCGGGATGTTTGCGCAGGTAGTCGAGGGAGTAGGTTGGCGCGCCGGGGTCAATGCGCTTCGTGGTGTAGAGAGCGGCCTGTTCCGACGCCTGCTTTTTCATGCCGGCGCGGCGATAGAGGATGGAAAGGTTATAGTGGGCAGCGAGGTCGTCGGGGTCAATGGCCTGGAGGGCCTTGAATTGTTGCATCGCATCTTCGCTGCGATGTTGCTGGTAGTACGAAATCCCCAATTCGCGCCGCGCATCGCGGGATTGCGGATACTGTGCAACCACTTTCTCAAGGTCGGCGATCTCGGCCTCGGAGTGCCTTTGGCGGCGCTCGACGAGGGCCAGGTAGTAGAGAGAGCGCGCGTCGTCGGGCCGCATGTGAAGAGCTTCTTCGAGCGGTCCGCGCGCCTCGGCATATTTCTCCCATTCGATATACGTCAATCCAACGTTGATATAGCCATCCTTATAATCGGGACGCAATTCGACTACTTGTTTAAATGCGCGGATTGCATCTTCATACTGCAGCTGGTCGAGATAGGCGATACCGATGTTATTCCAGCGCATCCAGTCGGGGTTCTGGCCGGGGCCGGGCGCGCTGGGAGGATTATCGCCAATCGCGAGGGTACGGCTATCGGAAGCTAACTCCACGATGGGATAGGCGGGGTGATCATCGCCCATGACATTATTCATATAACTCTGGCGAAGATGGCGGTATTCGACGGCTGCCGTGATGGTAATGGGGCCATGGACATCGGCGGGGACATGGAATTGATAACGAACCAGTGCGGATCGGCCGGACTGGATGGAGTTGTCGTAGGCGACGGAGTGGATGGTCCACACTTTGTGGTTATCGACGAAGTTACCCGTCAAATCGACGGGACGATTCGTGAAACTGTGGGCGCCCGTATCAAGCAAGCCGTCAGGCTTGAGAAAGCCGCTGCGATAAAGCATATTTCCTGCGGCATCAGCAACGGTGACCTTTACCCATGCTTCATAGAGATCGCGCACTTCAGGGATAAGCGAGTGACCAATGTTTTTGCTCTGAATGACCACCGCGGCCTCGACGGTTTCGTCTGGCTTGACGGTGACGGGAACGGAGCCGAGGGGCGCGGTCATGCGACCGCCGGCGACGTCTTTGAGGGCGAAGATATCGACGTTGAGGTAATTGCCGCTGCGAAGGAATTCAATGGTCTTGTCGAGTTGCTGATCGAAACCGTAATAGAAAGGTACGGCGGTGTTTCCGGCAAGCCAGCGATGAGAGACAAACGTGCCATGCTTGGCCCCGTATTCCGGTAGCGTGGTGGCGGCGCGCTTCATGTGGCAGCCCTGGCAACTGGAGAAGTCGGCTGTATAGAAGGTGAGCGGATTGCGTTGCGAGAACTTGGATTGCTGCCACTCGTCGTAGGCGGTGAAAGCGCGAATGAACTTGTAGTCGTTGAGCGGTTCGGGCAGATTGGCCTTGTGGCAGGCGGCGCAAAACTCCGGTGTATGCAGAAGATCAGACATGACCGCTTTGGAGTGGCGCTCGGGATGGCGCAGTATCTGATCGAAGGGCACTTCGCCGGGAATGCGGTTGCCTTTTTCATCGACGATGACGGCGGGAACGCCCATTTCGAGGCCGGAATTGCCGTTGGTGGAAAACGTTCTCTGCACCGAGTGGCAGACCGTGCAGGTAAGGCCGTCCGCATCCATGGCAGTGCGATCGACCCTGGAGTCTTCAGTGAGTCCGCCGCCCAGAACGGCAATGGGGTTGTGACAACTGTCGCAATGACGGGCAAAGGCGATTCCGCGAGTTTTGTCGCGTATGAGCAGGTTCACGCTGGTGCGGTAAAAAGGGGTGCGGAAAGCATTGGAGTGGAGCGATTGGCGCCATTGGGCATAAGCTTCCTGATGACAGGTGCCGCAATACTCCGCACTGGGAAATGCGCCGGGCTGGAGAAAGCCCTCGCCTTCGACCCGAATATTTCCCGGAGCAAATGGCTTCTCGTTGCCATAGTGGAAGTTATAGGTGGGAGCGGTATTGGCGTTATACGCTTTGCGATCTGCATCGAACCGCTGATTCGCCCGGGTCTCAAGCTTAGCGAGGGTATCGCGCTGCGCGGGCGTATCCTCAGGCGGCGGTGCATTGGGATCGGGCGGAGTGTAGGCGGGAGGCGGAGTCAAAGCGGGAAGGCCTGATTGCGCTGGGGATTGTGCGGCCTGCGAGGGGGCGATCCAAGCTCCGGCCAAGGCCAGGGAGGCGAGGGCGATGAACGCACAAGCGATCCTACTCATACAATCTCCAACCGGCTCAAAAAAGGCGGGAACGCATTTTCGCGCACCGTTCTCAATGACAAGTTTTGCATGCTACTTTTCAATCGAGGGGAGCCTTGATGGCGCAGGTGATCCTTGGGAAACGCTGCGCAGACCCTTCGAAATCGACTCATTCTTCTCGTCTACGTTGAACGCGCGGAAGCTGATTGGGTCGATCTTGCCTCACTATATCGCCTGGGCGGGGTGAAAGTATATCCATCCAATGGCTGAATCCCGGCTCAAGACGCATAGGGCAGGCGAATGAATCTATGTCGGCTTACGGCGGAGATGGTTGGTTGGGCGCCGTTGCCTTCTGGCGTTCCGCCGCGGCTTCGATCGATTTTCCTTGCCGCTCAAGCGCCTTTGCCAGGCCATCGTGCGCCTGTGTGTACTTCGGATCGAAGCTCAACGCCTCGCGATAGTCGGCAATTGCCTCATCGAGTTTGCCGGCTGCCAGCAGTGAATCGCCCGAATGGGTAGACACTTCGGCTCGCTGCAGATTCATGTGTTCCCGCATGAGTTCGGCCGCCTTTTTGCGCTCTTCAGTCGCCTCGGCTGTTTGGTGTTGCTTGGCGAGCACGGTGGCGAGGGTGAGATGCGGGTCTGCCTGCAACGGATTTTGGCGAATCGATTCGTTCAGAGCCTTTATCGCTTCAGGGAGCTTTTCAAGCTTGCTGTCGACGCTGCCAAGCGTAGCCCAGCCATCGCTGTTTTCCGGGCGCAGCTTGAGCGAGGCGCTCAGTTCTCGCTCCGCATCGGCATAGCGGCCGTCCTGTAAATAGAGGACGCCGAGCAGGTAAGGCGCTTCCGACGCTGATGGGTTGAGGCGTTCGGCCGCTTCCAATTCTGGAATCGCGTCGGCAGCGTCGTCTTTGCTCTTCAACGCATAGCCCAGGTTGTAATGCAACTGGGAGGCATCGGGCGACAGTTTGATTGCGTCGCGCAACTGAACGATGGCATCGTCGATTTGGCTGAGCTGAATGTCGGCGACGGCGAGGTTCTGGTGCGCAACCACGTTGGCGGGATCAAGGTCGACGGCCTTCTGCAGCAGTGGGACAGCCTCTTTGGCGCGCTGCGCGAGGCAAAGCGCCATGCCGAGGTTGGTGAGTGCTTCAGCGCTTTTGGGATTTGCGCGGGCTGCGCGTTCGAGAAGCGGAATCGCCTCTGGTACGCGGTCAAGGCGCTCGAGGAGGAGGCCGAGTTGATAGGCCGCCGAACTGGACTCAGGGTCGAGTTCGGCTGCGTGCTGCAATGCGGGCAATGCTTGTTCATCCTGCCCGGCGCGGGCCAGGGCCTTGCCCCACTCGAGCGCAATGACAGGATCGCTGGGCGCAAGCTGACTGGCTTTGGCGAATTCCTGCATCGCATCAGGATCGTGCAAAGCCTGTAAGGTCAATGCCAGGCGAAGATGGGCTCCGGCAAAGCCCGGGCGGCTTTCAATTGCCGCGGTGAATGCGGCTTTGGCGTTCGGCCAGTCCTCTGCTTGCGCGTAAAGTGTGCCCAGATCGTTTTGGAAATCGGCGTTGCGCGGCTCGCGCGCCGATGCCTGTTTCATATACACGGCAGCGGATTTTAACTGGCCCACGGACGCGAGCGCACGCGCATACGAAGCGAGAACCTCGGTGCTGAGGGGATGCTTTGTTACGCGCGAAGCGGCTTCGAGCTTTGCGAAGAGAGGCAACGATTTGGCGGGATGTCCTTCCTGCTGGTAGGCAAGCGCCAGGTTCAGTTGTGCGGTTGCGTCGCCGGGCAGAATTGCCAGGGCGCGTTCGAGCTCGTGAATGCCTTCACCGGTGCGGCCGATACGCACCAGGACAGCACCCAGCGCACTATGGCCCTGCTCGGCGCCAGGAGCCAGGCGAACGACATTCTGGAAGTCTTCAAGCGCGGTATTCAGATCGTTTTGGGCAAGCGCGGCCGCACCGGCGCGATAGTCGAAATCTGCCTGCTTCAATTGCGAAGACGGCTGCTGTGCAATGGAGAATGATGCAGAGATCAACGCGAAGGAAAGGGCAAACGTCAGCGGCGGAGGGGCGTGACGGCGATCATGTTGGGGAAACAGCGGCATCGCGAATCTAATGGTAACTGAAAGGAAGCGTGCGCCGACAAAAGCCGCATGCGTGCTGAAGACCCTTTCCTCGCGCGCGTAGGCCGGGACATTTGCAGCGTCACTTTAGTGCGGCAACGGCTGGGTGCCAACGATGGCGAACGTTTCCGATGCGACGGAATGAGCCGCGTCTCCGTTGGGCTGCGAGCCGCCGACCGAAACCCGGTATTCACCAGGCTCGATGGCACGCACGCCTTTTTCATCGACCTGCGAGAGCGTCCTTGGATCGAGTTGGAAAGTGATGTGCTTCGTCTCGCCGGGATCGAGGTGCAGGCGCTCGAACCCGGCGAGCGCAAGATTCGGCGCAACGAGCGAACGCGGCGGTGCGAGATAGAGTTCGGCCACTTCATCTCCAGCCAGCGAGCCTGTATTCGTCACATCCGCGTCGGCGGTAAGCGTGTCGCCCGCATGCAGCGTTTTGCTCGATAAGCGAAGATGTGCGTACGCGAACGATGTGTAGCTGAGGCCGTCGCCGAATGCGTATAGCGGCTTGCCTTTGAAGTAGCGATAGGTGCGATTTGACATGGAGTAATCGTCGAAAGGCGGCAGCTGATCGATGCCGGTGTAGAAAGTGACGGGCAGGCGGCCGGCTGGATTGTTGACGCCGCTGAGCGTCTCTGCAATGGCCTGGCCGCCAGATTGGCCCGGATACCATGCCTCAATGATGGCTCGCGCATTCTGCTGTGCCCAGTTCACGGCGAGGGCGCTGCCATTGAGCAGAACGACGACCATGGGCTTGCCGGTTTTGGCAAGAGCTTCCAAGAGTTCCTGCTGTACGTCTGGCAGTTCGATGTTGGTGCGATCGCCTCCCGCAAATCCCTTCGCATCGACACGCATTTCTTCGCCTTCGAGGCGCGGCGTGAGGCCAACGAAGGCCACAACCACATCTGCCTTTTTTGCCGTGGCAACTCCTTCGTCCTGCAAAAGCTCGTGACGGGGGCTCCATTCAAAGGCGATGCCGCCGTTGATTTTGGATTTCTGTAGGTATTCAATGCGAAGCGCGTGCGGTTTGTCGTCGTGAAACGGCATGGCGAAATGCTGAACGCCGCCGAAGTTTCTGCCGCTCGGAGGCAGCGGCGGTGCGCCGACGGCTGAAGTCGTCGCGGCGAGCGGCTCAAGCGGCTTGCCGTCGATGAAGACCGCAAGATGAACATTGCCACCGCAGGGATAGCAGAAGGGCAGACGAAAATCAAAATTGGCCTGGTCTGCTTCCGGCGCGGCAATAGTGCCAGTCCACCGGACAGCAAAGCTTGCGGCGGTTGTATCGGCGGAAAGGCTGGGCACCGGGTTTGCAGCGGACCAATCGAAGTCGATCTGCCTGTCGACGCGCGTGACTTCTGGAGGGCCTGCGAAGGAAGCTGCAGGAAAGTACTCTGCCGTGAGGCCTTCGGTGTTGGAATTGTCCGCAGTACGAAGCAGGGTGCGTGGCACGGGCACGGAACCGCCCATGATGTACGGGGAGCCTTCGGCATAGAGAACATGGTTGCCACCGAACTCTGAAGCGATTCCATCGATGGGCAGGATTGGCGTGAGCGGGATGGCGTTGTAGTTGCCCTCGAGCCCAATCAGCGACGCAGCGAGGGGTCCGATGACCGCGATGGTTTGCGCACCATCCTTTTTGAGTGGAAGGAAGTTTGCATAATTCTTGAGCAGAACCATGGATTCGCGCGCCGCCCTCAATGCAAGGGCCTGATCCGCAGGCGAATTCACGTGTGAAAAAGGAATGGACGAGAACGGCACGATTGTCGGTGGGTCGAACATTCCCAGCTTCATGCGCGCGGTGAAGAGCCGCTTCACCGAGACGTCAAGCTGCGCTTCGCTAAGGACATTATGATGAACGGCGTCGGCGAGAGCGAGATACGACTCTCCGCAGTTTGTGTCGGTACCCGCGACAATGCCCGCAGCAGATCCCGTTTCGTGATCGGTGGAGTAATGATGACCATTCTTCGATGAGAAGTCGTCGATGGCGCCGCAGTCCGAGGTCACAAATCCCTGAAAACCCCAGTCGTGACGAAGAATGTCGTGGAGAAGCATTTTGCTGGCGCATGCGGGCACCTTGTCGACGGCATTGTAGGCGCACATGAGGGAATCGGCTTTGCCTTCAGTGATGGTGGCGCGGAATGCGGGTAGGTAGGTGTCCCACAAGTCGTGTTCGCTGGGATCGATGTCGGCCCTGTGACGCGTGCTCTCGGGTCCGCTATGGACTGCGTAGTGCTTGGGCGTAGCGATGGCGCGGAAATACTTTGGGTCGTCGCCCTGAATGCCTTTGACGAACGCGACGCCGAGGCGGCCGGTCAAGAATGGATCTTCGCCGTAAGTCTCCTGGCCACGCCCCCAGCGGGGATCGCGAAAAATATTGATATTGGGCGACCAGATGGTAAGGCCGTAGTAGCGATCATGGTTGCCATGCAGAAGAGCGTCATTGTATTTGGCGCGGGCCTCAATTGACACGACCTCGCCAATCTGATTCAGCAGTGGCGCATCCCACGTGGCCGCGTTGCCCATTGCTTGAGGAAACATGGTGGCGAATCCGGAGCGTGCAATACCGTGCAGGCCTTCATTCCACCAGTTATAGGCCGGAATATCGAGCCGCGGAATGGCAGGCGCGCGGTCGATAAGTTGCCAGACCTTTTCTTCGAGCGTCAACCGCGAGACCAGATCATTTACGCGCTGGTCAAGGGGAAGAGCGGAGTTGCGAAAGGGCAGAGCGGCAGCAGATTGCACCTGCTCGGGAGTGGGCGGCTTCAGGGTACTCTGAGGCGGCTCCTGAGAGGCTGCATAGGCAAATGGAGAGAGCAGAACGACGGCGGCAGCAATTGAATGAATACGCATCTTCTTGACTCCGGTCAAGCCATGGTAAGCCGGGATATTGGGGAAGGCAACTGCCGCGATGGATGATGAGCTCGTGAAAATTCGGTCTTCCAAAGCCTTGATTGGGGTTCGCTGAAGCGGGCGGTTCCTGATGAGGATGATGCATTGCCGCAGAAACACTTGCATCATCGAATCGAGGCAAAGCAGATAGATTCGTCGCGACGTGCATCAAGCCAGGCGCGTGTTCACGGATCAGGCTGATTGCGCTTCAGGAAGAACCGGCTCTGAATGGACCTTATAGTGCGCCTGACGCTTCTGAGCTGCAATGAACTGGAGCCAGTTTCGATAGACGCCCGTCGCTGAAGTTCTCCACGTGTTTTCGATCTTCGCTGACTCCAGCGTGGCAACGACATGGTCGAGGATCTGTATATTCGGATTGGATACTGCCCTCTGCCTGAACTCCGTCAATGTTCGTTCGGTCCGGGCATCGAAATAGTTTTTGGGCAGCAAGGGATGGCTCGCAGTCTCGCCTCGAACGAACCGGCTTACATCGCGCCGGTACTCGCGCATCAGCGTATCCGTGTCGTATTCCGGATGGCCCTGAAAAAACACGAAGAGACTTTTTTCCTGTTTCGCGAAAGCATCGATCGACCCCTCGGTGGTCGACGATAGAATCCGATAGCCGCTATCGAGAAGGCGATTCCTCTCAATGCCATTCCAGCGCGAATGCGGGATGCCAAAGCGGGATGCGATTCCCTGCGTTAACGGGTGCGCTGATTCGAGCAAACAGTCGAAGACGCCAAAATTCTTTGACTCCGCCTTGATGCGCTGAATCCCATCCATGTGCAGAACGGCTGCGTGAGCCGCGAGACAAGACCACACTGTTGAATGCGTATTGTTGCGCGCCCAATCCAGAACATGCGTGAAGCTGTGCCAGTAAGGTTCATCGCGAAGATCGGGAGTCTTTGGTTCGCGGCCTGTGACGATTAGACCGTCGAGATGCGTATCCCAAAGCGCCTCCACACTTGCATAGTGGCTGGAGAAACGCGAGCCGCCTGCCTCGGCGCGCGAAAGGCCTGGCAGGCGGTAAAACGACGCATGGATCGGGATGCCTTCTGAAGCTGCATCAAGCAGAGTAAGAAACTGTCTCTCGGTTGCTTTGAACGCCGGGCCCGCCATGTTGTTGAGAAGCCCAATGGTCAGACATTGTTTTTTGCGTTCAGCGCGCCTGACTTGCGATGTGCGACGAACAGGCCCAGCATTCGACACAGGAAGGTCGTGGTTGAAGTAGTTTGATTCGATGTTGACGACCATTCGTTTCTCCCTTCCTGTGATTGCATTGCCGGTTGACGTTTTCTACGCAGTAGCTTTCAAGGCCTGATTTAGATCTTCCAGAATGTCATCGATATGCTCGATTCCGATGCTGAGCCGAATCATTTCGGGCAATACACCTGCACTCCGCTGTTCTTCCGCGGACATTTGACGGTGCGTGGTTGAAGCCGGATGGCACGCCAGAGATTTGGCATCTCCGAGATTTACGAGACGTGTGACCAGTTTGAGTGCGTCGTGAAATTTGACTGCCGCAGCGTAGCCACCTTTGATGCCTACGGACAGAAGTGAGCAAGCGCTTCCGCGCAGATACTTCTGAGCCAGGGCATGATATGGACTCTCGGGAAATCCGGCATATTTGACCCATTCGACCCTTGGGTTGCCGCGCAGAAACTCGGCCACCTTGCGTCCGTTCGCCACATGGCGTTCGACCCGGAGCGCAACGGTCTCGATGCCCTGCAAGAGAAGAAATGCACTGAGCGGCGCGAGCACAGCGCCACCGGTGCGGAGATAAACACTGCGGCAACGCGCAATGTAGGCGCCCTTGCCGAAGTGATCGGTGTACACGAGCCCGTGATACGAGTGATCGGGTTGGCTGAATGCCGGAAAGCGCGCAGCATGCCGCTTCCAGTCGAAGTTGCCGCTGTCGATAATGGCACCGCCGAGCGTCGTGCCATGGCCGCCCAAAAACTTAGTGAGCGAATTCACAACAATATCCGCTCCATGCTCGATGGGGCGAAGCAAAATGGGCGAGGCCACGGTGTTATCGACAATAAGCGGAATACCGTGCGCATGGGCAACTCCGGCAAGGGCCTCAAGGTCGCAGATATTTCCGGCTGGATTTCCAACGCTTTCACAAAAAACAGCGCGCGTCTTCTCGTCGATCAAGCGCGCGATGTCGTCGGCGCGATCGCTTGCCGCAAAACGAACGGTAACGCCCATCCCCGGCAAAATGTGCGCGAAGAGCGTATGCGTGGTGCCGTAGAGTTGGGGAACGGAGATGATGTTGCATCCCAGTTCTGTGGCGTTCAAAACAGCGTAGTTCACGGCCGCCTGCCCGCTGCTCACGCACATGGCTTCAAGGCCGCCTTCAAGCGCGGCGACGCGCCGTTCAAGCACGGCTGTGGTTGGATTCTGAATACGCGTGTAGCGAAAACCCTCGGCTTCGAGATTGAACAGAGCCGCGGCATGTTCGGCGCTGTCGAAGGCGTAAGCGACGGTCTGGTAGATCGGCACAGCCACGGCCTTTGTCGTCGGGTCAACTTCGTAGCCGCCATGGATTGCGATCGTTTCCGGTTTCATCTGTTCCGTCCTTCAGAAATGCTGCTTACGCGGTCTTGCGGCGCTTCGTCTCCGATAGAAGACTGTTCATCTGCGTAACTACCCAATCAATTTCTTTTTCAGTGGTTCGAAAACTGGTGATGCATGCGCGCATGACATCGGTGCCGCCGAGTCGCGCATCCGACATCCACGCGATCTGGCGTTCGCGGAGTTCTGCGACAAGCATGGATGGGTTTACGCCTTCGCGCGTGAAACAAACGACGGGCAGCGGTGTATCGTTGCAAATGCGCCAGCCGGTCGCTGCGAGCTGCTCGCGCAGCAGATCGGCCATGCGCGCCTGGTGCTCGAGCATCTGCGCGTATCCCTGCTCACCGAATTCCGCAAGAGCCATAAAAAGCTTGAGGCCGATAAAGCGGCGCGACCATTGGGCCGAGTGTGTGAGCGGATTGAACGTGTCGGCCTCACCTGCCGGAGCCTTGGAAGGCATATAGGTGACATCGGAACGAAAAACCTGAGCTACGCTCTCGCGATGACGCGTGAAGAACATTCCGCAGCCCATGGGCACCGAGAGCCACTTATGCGCGTCGCAGGTGATGGAGTCGGCCGACTCGATGCCGGCGAGGTGCGGCCGAAGCGCGGGCGAGATGACAGCAGCTCCGCCATACGCCGCGTCGGCATGGAACCATAGCTTCTGTTCCTTACAGAGCATTGCGATCTGAGGCAACGGATCGATGACGCCAGCGGCCGTGGTTCCCGCCGTTCCGATCACCATGAAAGGCAAGAATCCGTGCAGCCGATCTTCAGCAACGCACTTGCTGAGGTCGTGAACACTCATGCGAAGTTGGGCGTCGGTAGCGACGATGCGCAGGTTGCGCCGACCGAGGCCAGTCATGTGGGCAATCTTGTTGAAGCCGTGGTGAGTTTCTTCAGTGAGATAGATTGCGGGGTCGCCGGTGAGGGTGCGCAGGCCATGCTCGCCATACTCAGGAAACGCCCAGGTGAGGGCCACAACGACCGCAGAAAGATTGGCTTCGGAGCCTCCGCTGGTGAATGTGGCGATGGAGTCCGCGGGCAGTCCGAATTTCTGCGCGAGCCATGCCAGCGTGTGGCGTTCCATCTCGTTGGCGGCAGGCGAGGTGCGCCAGTTGGCCAGCTGCGAGTTATACATGGCCACGAGCGTATCGGCGACGACCGAGGCCAGGGTGACGCTTGGATTGGAAAGGCCGAAATAGCGCGGATGGGTGACCTGCACCTGCCATTGGCGCAGCATCCTTTCGACATCGGCAACAACTTCTTCGAGAGGCAGACCTCGCTCAAAATTGAAGCGCGATTCGAGATGGGCGCGAATTTCCTGCGCGGAGACAGACGGGACGATGGGCCCCGCGCCAATGGCGGATTCGAGTGCCGTGAAGTCCTCGCGAATTGGGTCGATCTGCATTTCCCTGCTTGGCCTTTCAACTGCTCTTGAAAACTCGAACTCATTTCATTACGACGAGGGATTCAGAGGCGGAATTCTCCGCGCTGAATGCGCCGGTGCAGGGGCTTATCGAGCGGAAGATAGCGATCGCCGTCATCGAAATAGAGAGCGTCCTTTGAGATGGCCGGATCGTATCCTTCGCGAACGAGCTGCGTCTTTGAGTATTTGAGCGTTCCGGTCAGTTCCACTTCCTGGCGGATGCGCAGAAAAACCGGCCGCGCATAATGCGGGAGCGACTGGGCAAGTTGTGCTCGAAGGGCGGCAAGGTCGAGCGAATCGGCGCATTGAATGCTTGCCATCCCGACGCGTCCTTCGACTCCCGGAACGGCGACGCCGAATACGTTGGCATGCAGAACGCCGGGGCAAGCACAGAGGGCTTCTGCGACTTCGAGTGTGGCAACATTCTCACCCTTTCTGCGAAAGGTATCGCCTAGCCGGTCAACAAAGTAGAAGTAGCCTTTCTCATCCCTGCGCATCAGATCGCCGGTACGGAACCAGGCGTCTCCGGATTCGAAAACATTGTGCAGAATCTTGTCGAGCGATGCGGNNGTTTCGACATCGATGGCGATGAGAGCGGGCGCAAAACGATGCGCCAGATACGGCGGAATGTGGCCAATGGCGCCGCTTTTTCCCTGCACGTTGAAGAGCGAGACGTTCCCCTCTGTAGCCGCGTAAAACTCGAGGATTTGTGGAATCTGGAAGCGGCTCTTGAACGCAT
Source organism: Acidobacteriaceae bacterium (assembly GCA_003164635.1). Classification (GTDB taxonomy): domain Bacteria; phylum Acidobacteriota; class Terriglobia; order Terriglobales; family Acidobacteriaceae; genus Telmatobacter. Next base: position 16,752 of record PLTV01000343.1, on the reverse strand, counting down.
CCCAAATCTCCGGCGACATACCGTTGCCGCAGGCGAGGCGGACGCGATGTGCAGTGTCGAATGACGATGGCTCGCTGTGAACGAGATAACGGCAGAGTTCGCCAATGTACTCGATCAGCGTGCAATCCCAGCGCACCACGTCGCTCCAGAACTGGCGTGCGGAAAACTTCTCGCGAAGCACGACTGAGCCTCCGCCGGCCAGCATTGCGCCCATCACCTGCACGCCGCCCACGCTGTGATACATGGGGAGGCAGTTATACATGCGGTCCTGGGGCTGCACGTCCATCATGCCTGCGAACCAATGGCTCCATTGCATGGTGCGTCCGTGGGTGACCTTGGCAGCCTTGGGCATTCCCGTCGTTCCGGATGTATAGATGTAGAGGGCGAGATCGTTGATCGCGGGCGCAGGCCGCTCATTTTTGCCAAGAGGCTCGTGTGAATATCGTTCGATTTCTGCGTCGATGCGCGGGAATGGGGCTTCGGAGACGCCGTGTGCCCATGCCGTTGGTTTGCTGTCGAGATGCGGAAGCACATCTTGAAGCGCCGAAACAAATTCTGTGGAGACGATGACGTGCCGCGGCTCGACGATGCGCATGCAGTGAGCGAGCGAAGGTCCGGAAAGGTTTGTGTTCAGCAGAGAAACGACGGCGCCAACACTGGTGATGCCCAGCCAGACGGCAAAGTATTCGGGCCGGTTGGTCATGAGTAGAGCGACGACGTCACCCTTGCCAAGGCCGTTTTCAAGAGCCCATCGAGCATACAGATTCGCTCGGCGCGCGAGTCCACGGAAGCTCAGGCTCTCCCGATCGGAGAGCAGTGCAGGCGCGTCGCCCCAACGCTCGGCCATCTCTTCCGCGACCGTGAAAAGAATCCGGTGAGGGTTATTCGGAATGGGTGCGGTCAACTCCAGCGCACGCAACCAGGCCTTGGCCGGGGCGATGCGAGGTGGAATCACAGCAGTCTGCTCGGCTGTCGTCATGCGGTGTTCCCCGCGTCGACAGTGATGACGGTGCCGGTAATGTTGCGCGCGCCGTCGCCCATCAGATAGTCAACTGCATTGGCAATGTCTTCGACATCGACCAGCCGCTTCAACGCACTGCGTCGCGCGATTCGCTCCCGGTCTTCTTCGGTAAGCGATTTGGTCATTTCGGTTTGTACGAAGCCCGGAGCGACGGCATTGACAGTTATGCCCGCGCGACCGACCTCCCTGGCCAGCGAGCGCGTAAAGCCGATGAGCGAAGCCTTGGTTGCGGCATAGACAGCGAGCCCGCTGTAACCGGTAAACGCGGTGATGGAAGAAATGTTGACGATGCGGCCTTGGCCATCGGCCATCATGCCGCGAACTATGTGTTTGGTGAGGACCATGGGCGAGGTCGTATTCAGGCGCACCACTTGCTCAATTTGCTGCGTGGAAGCAAGCGCCAACACGCCGTCTGCGCTCATGCCGGCGTTGTTCACCAATCCGTAGATGGGCCCGAATTGCTTGCGGAGCGCCTTCACCAGCAATGGGATCGCTTCAATATCGGCGAGGTCGGCGGGTACAAATTGCAAAGCGCCAGGGTTCGATTGCTCGACATCGAGTTTGGCGGCGACTAACTCGCTGCTTTCCTTGCGCGCGATGGCGATCGCCCGAAATCCAGACGCTATGAGCTTACGGGCAATGCCCAGGCCCAATCCGCGGCTTCCGCCTGTGACGATCACGTTACGCATAGCGCCGCACCAGCTTTCCCGATTCCCCAATCGACAACGTGGACACAATGTGAATGGCGGCAGGAACTTTGTGCGGCTCCAGCTCGGTCCGGCAGAAGTCGAGGATATCGTTTTGCTGTGCGTTGGCCGCGGCGCCCTCGCTCTCCAAGATCATTTGCGAGGAGTCGTTTTTCAGCACTACATCTGCAATTACCAGCGCTCCGGTGATGGGATTCTTTTTCGCCCGCACCAGCGACATGGCAACGCCCGGATGGCGATTGATGACTGCTTCCACTTCTTCAGGATGCACCTTGCGCCCGCCAACATTGATGATTCCGTCGCGACGTCCAGCGAAGTAACAACGGCCATCGCGCGTCTCGATGGTGTCGCCTGTATCGACGAACCCCTCGCTATCTTTCAGAACGGGAGTGTCTTCGCCCAGATAACGGGTCGCGGTTCTGTTGGAGCGAATTCTCAAGGTTCCGTCAAGCACTTTCATTTCGATCAACGGATTGCTCGCGAGGACTTCCGGTGGGAAGCCCATGAGGCCGTCACTGACATAAAAGCCAACACCCGCTTCTGTGGAAGCAAATGTATGATCAACCCGCGCCATCGGGTATTGGGACCGCACCTGATTCAGGATGGCCTGATCGACGATTTCACCCGACATGCGAACGTAAACCGGCGCAATGCGCGTAGCTTGCGGGCTCATCAATGCGCGACGCCAATGCGACGGAGTGCCGGAGATGTGTGTAACTCCGTGTGCACTGGCGCGGACCAGGAACTCGGCGGTCGACTCATGCGCACTCGAAAGCACCATCGAGGTTCCGGCAATGCAGGCGTGAAGAAAAATATGCATGCCGCCGTAACGGCGCATGTCGTAGAACGTGCTCCACACGACCGCGGTGGGCGGTTGGCCGGCGTGCCATCCCGAACCGGCGAGGCTGGCGAGAGTGTGTACGGCAAGTTTGGGAAGTCCCGTGGTGCCGGACGTGAGCAGGATCCATTCTGTTTGAATGCGCGCGCTGCGATCGCGGTCAGCCGGTGCGACGCTTCGGCCGCAAAGAACGACGTTCCCAATGCCGTGCGGCATGGAGGCTATTTCCGGCTGATCTGTGATCAGCGCGTCGGCTTCGGAAGTTTTCGCAACATACGCGAGATGCTCGCGAGGAACATCGGGTGGAAAGAGCACGATGCGCCGCGCTACGCCATCGAGTTCGATAAGCGCCGCGGCGGAGGAAAACTGGTGCGATGTGGCGACGAGCACCGATCGCCCCTGCAACTCCGGTTCACCCTGAAGTACGGACCCATGCGCCAGCTCGCTCCAGGTTGCCCTGGAGTCGTGGCCCGCCAGAACGTGCGAAGACACATTGCCGGTGGCAAGAATCAAAGACCGCAGGGAGACGGGATTATTTTGCTGCATGTTCATAGAATCGAATGAAGTCGCCGAACGTTATGGGAAAGCGTGCGTCTTCGTCTTCGCTGAATGGGTCAACTCCGAGGGAGTTTTCAAGCCGCGCCACGACAATGGCGAAGCAAAGGGAATCAAGGCCGGAATCGAGGAGCGCGAGGCCGTCAGTGAGCGGCGCAAGGCGCTTGTCATGCTCCTTGGCGACCTGAGTGAATTGAGTGACGATTTCAGAACGAGTGTCCATGATTCAGCCTATCTGCTTCCCAGCACGTAACCGACGTCTGCGGATTGTGCGGATGCCCTTGTTGATGGAATTTGGAGATCATTGCTTTCGGCAGACGCGTGTCCGACTGCATTCCGGTTGGGGTCTTCGAAAGGAAAGTATGCACCGAGCCAGTCAGAGATGTGTTGCTTGACCGCCTGGCGCCCTTCGCGGTTTGCAAAGGAATGATCGGCGTTCTCGATGAACTTAATTCTGACCTGATTTCTGCGGCCCGCAAGATTGAGAACGTAATCGATGTAATCGAATTCTCCGACGCGCGGCTTGGAGCCTTGTGCCTTGATGCCCGGCGCCTGCAGAAGAAGAATGGGCAATCCGGCGCTTGCCATTTGTTTCCAGCGCGCCAGCAACGGTGCGTTTGCATTTCCGGGAAGAGAACTGCCGCGCAGAGACAGCTTGAGTTTCCTGGCGCGATCAAAAGCGTTGCTCAGGAGCCCGCCAATGGCGCTGCGGCGCGCCCATCCGCTCAGGCTTTCGCGAAAGTCGGAACGCTTTGCCTGCGGCAGGTAGAAGTAGGTGTCAAGGAGGATCAATCCTTTGCACTCTTTCGAAATTGCAGACAAGTAGAGCGCTGAAACCGAGCCTGCGCAGTGGCCGAAGATCACGACTCCCGACAAAGCAAAACGGTTCACGAGCTCAGCGACGGCTGAAGATGCCGCGGGTGCAAGGCCTCCAGCATTGATGATGTCGAGAAGATCGGTTGAAGCCGTGCCTTCCGAGTCGCCTAGTCCGGGAAGATCGATGCGGAACGCGGGATATCCGGCGGCTGCGATCGAGTCGGCCCAATGCACGGCAGAGTCACCGGTCGCGGCCCTTGGCAATGAAAGCGAATTGAGAAACAAAACGCCGAGCCGACTGTTGGAATCCACCGGGCACGCATGCGCACCGGGGTCGACGGGACGATGATATGTGCCCTCAAGGCATACGCCGCCGCTGGTCAAGCGGAAGAGTTCGCGTTTTTCGAGTGCCTCAAGCATGGGCGACCTCTTTGTTCGAGTGTGCAGCCACGTTCAGGACCCATTCACGGTTCGGCTCATACAGCCAGGTGAAGTCCTTGAGGTCGTCGTATCCTACGATGCCGCCTTTGGTGAGCGGCGANNGCAAAGTCGAACGACTGGCGCCACAGGCTGGGGTCCCAGCGATAACCATCGACTTCGAGCGACGAGCCAAGCTCGAGTTCGCGCACGTAGTCTGAGGCGGACTTGCGGTCGTCGCCGAATTTGAATATTTGCTCGAGGCCGACCCAGCGCATGAGCGTAGCGCGAAGAGCCTGGTTGGCGTTGGCCGGCGGAGACCACATGAGCAACCCATCGCCCACGCCTTGAGCAAAGGCACGGCCAGCCAGAACAGCGCCAAGACCCAGTCCATGCAGAATGAGCGGTAAGCGCGGGGCACGGTTCGCCAGCCAATCGGCGAGCAGCTGAACATCCTGGCCCCAATCGGTAAACGTCATCTCTTCGAATGCGCCTGTGCTCTCACCAATGCCGCGATAGTCGTAGCGGAGGACTTCAATGCCCTTCTCTGCGAGATAACGCGCCCAGCGAACCCACGGAAGATAAGAATTGTGGCGTTCCGACGCGAACGGCCCCACCAGCAGGACGCGCGCGATCGGATCCGCCGCCTCGTGGAGGACGGTGTACAGGTGCGCGCCGGATACGGGAAAGTACCCGGCGCGCTCGGAATGAGCCTGGTTGGGATGCACTCGAGTTTGCCTTGAAACAACCGGTTGCGTTCGTTATGCCGCGGCTTGCTTCGGTCCCTGGAGGATAGCGACGACCAGGGTGCGAAGGACTTCTACGCCCTCAAAGAGATTCTGGTTCGGCGCGACCGGATTGGCCGCCATCTCCAGAGCGAGTGCGCGATACAGCTCCGCCGTGTGAGTAATGTCGCACACGCCATGCACGTCGGTATATTCCATCTCCGTAGAGCCCTGAGCCTTGGCCAGGTCGGCCAGATACGCCATGAAGCGCTGGATCCAACCTTCAAAGAAAGCCATGGTCAGCACGGACTGAACGGCTTGCAGCTTGCCAAGGAACAGGCGGACCGCAGTCAGCTCGTCGTTGATCGAGAGGGCATCGATGTCGGTGGGAAAGGCATGAGCCGCGATAGCGAACTTGCGCAGCATGTGTGGATGAGCATCGCGGCACTCTTCAAACAAGTTCTCGCCGAGAATTTCCCGCACATCCTCGCACTTTGCGGCGATGGACGCGGCGGTCATCCAATAGATGAAGTTGCCTTCGAGGACTGAGGAATAGCGGGCAATGATGCCGCGGCGCTGCTCACTGGTGAGCGTGTCGACTTGCGGCTGTTGGGCAATGAGATCGTCGATGATGCCGGCGATCTTGTTTTGAATGGAAGCGATGGCCGCTTCATCGTGCAACTGTGGAGCAATAGTGGTTGTGCTCATGTGTCACCGTCCAGACCAAGGGATGAGGAGCGTGCAGTGCACACTCGGAAAAAGGCAAAGGCAGTTTTTACCCGCCCAGGAGAACGCAAAATGAGCGGCCGAGAGACACGAACCCCCAGAACCATCTCTGGCCGCAAAAACCATCTCAGCGAAAGTGTCAAATCAAAGAACGGGGTGGGAACATCGAGCAACCCCGCGAGCCCCCGCAAATCGCCTTACCACTCTCGTCTGAGAACTGTCTCCCGACTGCAAAGAGCGAACGATTCCCCAACCAGACGAAGTGGTTGCTTCGATGTGGTTTTCAGCATACAGGAATTCGCCATCGACTTCGGTTGACTTCTACATATTCAGATGGCATCCGGGGGATGCCAATGGCACTTTCATGCATTGACTCTTGCCGTTGGTACTGCATTTTAACGATATCGGTAATAAACTGCGATGGTTACGCGGTATAGCCTGGACTTGCGGGAGGCCTCGGCAGACCGCGTTTGCAAGGAAGTAACCCTGCCGTAAATCAATGGTTTATGCTTACTTCCTGCCCGGCTTTGATGAGGACCGAGCGGCATTTGCGACGAAAGACCGGACGATGATTGGTGGAAGGCTGCAAATCCGTTCTTGGGCTCTGGTAGCGAAGGGTCACCCCTATGTCTCGATGGCGTTTTGGAAGGTTTGGATTGATTCCGCTGTTTGTGCTTCTAGCCATGGAGGGAAAGTTCTGCCTGGGTCAGCAGCCTGCGGCTACTGACAGTGAAACGCTCCGCCGCAGCTTCCAGAGTCCTCCGGATACGAGCCGGATCCTCGTGCGTTGGTGGTGGTTTGGTCCCGCCGTGACGAAACCTGAAATCCAACGCGAGTTGGAACAGATGAAAGCGGCGGGTATCGGCGGAGTGGAGCTTGCCTCGCTCTATCCGCTGGCATTGGACGACCCGCAAAAGAGTCTACACAATACTGAATACCTCTCGGCTGAACACCTGGACGCGTTGCGCTTTGCCATCGAAGAAGCTCGGAGCCTTGGGCTTCGCGTGGATGTGACCCTCGGCAGTGGTTGGCCACTTGGCGGGCCCGAGATTCCGGTGACCGAGGCCGCGGGCAAACTGCGCGTCGAGTCGGAAACAGTGGAAGCAGGCGCGCCCTTCGCGCAGGCGCCTTTCATCGATACAGGGGAAGAACTGCTCGCGGCATTTCTGCTTCCAGAAGCAGCTACGCCGAGCGACGTTGAGGCTGCAAGGCCATTATCGCCACCGGTGAACGGGCGCTATGCGTTTGCCGCCGCCGCGCATACCCGGACGCTCGTTTTCTTCCTCTCAAGCCGCACCGGTATGACGGTTAAGCGTCCATCTGTTGGTGCAGAAGGATTCGTACTGGATCATTACGAAGCAGCGGCCATTCGGGAGCACCTGCGCACGGTTGGCGATCGTCTTCTTTCCGCCTTCGGGAGCGAACCGCCTTACGCCGTATTCAGCGACAGCCTTGAGGACTACGCATCGGACTGGACGCCGGCTCTGCTGACGGAGTTCGAACATCGGCGCGGCTACGATCTGCGTCCGCATCTGCTTGCATTGGCACGGCCAGACGATCCCGAAGCCGCCGCGGTTCGGCACGACTGGGGCAGAACCCTCACCGAATTGGCAGACGACAACTTTCTGGCTCCCATGCATGCCTGGGCCACCGAGCACCACACATTGCTGCGCTCGCAAACTTACGGATTTCCACCCGTCACGCTCTACAGCAACCGGCTCGCCGATCTTCCAGAGGGCGAAGGTAAAGCTTCGCGGAACATGTGGAGAGAATTCTCGGATACGCGCTGGGCCGCATCGGCCGGACATCTTTTCCACCGCAATGTGATCTCTTCGGAGACGTGGACGTGGTTGCACTCACCGTCCTTTCGCGCGACGCCTCTCGACTTGAAGGCCGAAGCCGATCTTCATTTTTTGCAGGGCATCAACCAGTTGGTCGGCCACGGCTGGCCCTATTCGCCGCCCGGCGCGGAAGAGCCCGGATGGCGCATGTATGCAGCGACTGCGCTGAACGACCACAACCCCTGGTTTTTTGCCATGCCTGACCTGTCGCGCTACCTGCAGCGCGTGAGCTTTGCCATGCGCCAGGGCGAGCCCGCAAACGATGTCGCATTGCTGCTGCCGAATGACGATGTGTGGGCAACTTTCTCAGCGGGAACGCAGAAGCGCGCAACGCCGACGTCGTATCTCGGCTTCGACGAATCCGGATCGAATGTGACGGTAGACGAGCAGATGGATCAGGTTCTCGGGAAACAGGTCATAGCGCAGGTTCTCGATGCCGGCTTCAACCTCGATTTCATCGACGCCGACACGATCGACAGCGTCGGCATCCCCTACCGGGCGCTGATTCTTCCTGCGGTTGACCGGCTGCCCGTTGCTACCTACGAGAAGATCCTCACCTTTGCCCAGCGCGGCGGAACCGTGATCGCTACGCGGCGCATGCCGGCGACGGCTCCTGGCCTGGTCCATGCCGCATTGGAGTCGGCGCGTCTGAAGGAGATTTCGCAGACCCTCTTTCGCTCGAATATCAAGACCGCTCATTTCGTCGAGAAGGATGCCGAACTGGGGGCCGAGCTCGCGAGGGACATGCAGCCGGCCGTGAAGCTCGCGCCGGGCACGCCGCAGATTGGTTTCTTTCATCGCGAATTGCCGGGCGGCGACTTGTATTTTGTCGCCAATACAGCCAACGAACCGAAACATGTTACGGCGGAATTCGAACACACTGGCAGCCATGCGGAACTGTGGGATGCGTTCACCGGCAAAGTCGCGAGCCTGCCGCATACCGACGCGATTGACCTGAATCTCGAAGCCTACGGATCGCGGATCATCTTTTTCTCAAAGGACGCACCGACGGGAAAACCGCATGCCGAGCGGCGAGAGCGCCTTCATGCGGACCTTTCGAACGACTGGAACGTCACGTTTAGTGCGATTGGAATCAGCGAAGACATGCCGCATCTTGTCTCGTGGACCGATGATGCGAAGACCCGCGATTTCTCGGGCTCAGTAACATACCGCAGGACTTTCAACTTCTCCGCCGCTGAGGTTTCAAAGGGCGCCGAGGTCCTGCTCGATTTCGGGCCGACCACCCCCACGCCGTTTCCCGATCCGCTCCACGTGCCCAACATGTGGGCTTGCCTCGATGCACCCGTACGCGACGCCGCTCAAGTGTATGTGAACGGGCAGCTGGCCGGAGTCGTCTGGCATCCGCCGTATCGAATCGATGTAACGGGCCTGCTTCGCGACGGAGCAAACGAACTTCGCATTGTGGTCGCCAATACGGCCATCAATGAGCTGGCCGGGCGATCGCTTCCCGATTACCGTCTGCTTTGGGATCGGTATGGAAAACGATTTGAGCCGCAGGGAATGGAGAATTTGCGGCCGCTGCCGTCAGGCCTTCTGGGGCCGGTGACGTTGATCGAATCGGACATGCAGCCATAACATTTTCGTCCGGCGCTCAGCACACCTGATGGAAACCGATGCCGAGAAGCGCGGCCAGCTTTTTCAATGTCGAGGCCAAGTGGCCAACACCCACTGCGCAGTGATGAGCGGGCGCCTGCACATTCCATGCCTCTACAAATCCGCGCGCACCGAGCGGAAAGCGGTAACGGCTGTTGGTATTGCCGATCTCGAGGGCTACTCCCGCGACACACTCACCCTCGGCCACAAGCAGCTTGAAACGAGTGACAGCATCTTCAGCGATCGAAAGCAGCGTCACCGGCCCATGCTTCACGCTCATCTCCACCGATAATCCGCGACCCACCTTGCCGTGGTACACAGTAAGCGGGCGCACCTTGGTTTTGCCCTCGGCAATGGCGATGTGGCCTGGACCATCGTGGCCCATGAGCACGAGGTCGTCGTTGAAGTCCATGGCATAGTACTCGGTGAACGAGCCGCCGGCGCCGAGCGTGTCAATGATCTTCATGGCCAGCGCGTTTTTTACCTCGTACTCGCCGGCCACGGGAATGTGACGCGCGGTGAGCAGCGATGTGCCCAGGATGATTGAGCTCATCGTGTTTTCGTTGGCCGCGTTTCCCGGCCCTTTGTAGTAGTAGGCCAATGCGTCGAGGCGATGACGCGCGACAAACGCGTCGAGAGCCACGGAGGTGCGCGCGGCGCGACGCAACTCTTCGTCGAGACAATCCGGCTGCACGTCGAACACACGGCCAAACTCCGTCGCGCGCTCTAGACTGTCTTCCTCTTGTACGGCGGCAACGAGGGCACTCAACTCATCGACTTCAACAATCTCCACATGCGTGCCGAAGACGATCGAAACCTGCGTCGTGTCGGTGACGATGTCGAGCATGCCGCTGTAGTAGTGGCCCATCAAGCCCAGGCGGGCGCACGACAGCGTGTTTCGCACGCGCGCCGCGGTCAGCCATTCGTCTATTTCGCGCCACGCGATTGCATCGTCGAGGAAACCTGTGACCTGATGAAAGGGTATGCCGGCGCGCGCAAAGACATTCGCAATTTCCGGCGTTGGGCAAGCCGAGCAATAGGCGAGCCACTCGCCGGTCATGGCTGTCCGATCCTGAAGCTTGTTGAACGCTTGATAGTCGATTGCGGCCGAAGGTTGAATATTCAGCACGATGATCGGCACGCCTGCTTTCTGAACAAGAGGCAGAACCGTATTCGAGAGCGCATAGGTGGTGACGTAGAAAAACAGAATGTCGATGTCTTCGCGGCGGCATGCGTGGCCGGCTTCGCGCGAGCGCTCCGGCGTGTCGATGAGGCCAAGATTGACCACAACAACATCCGGATGGCGCAGCCGCTCGGCCACGCGATCGAGATATCCTTCGAGTCGTTTTTTCAAGCCGGCAAATTGGGGCCAATAGGCATCGAGCCCGATGCCGCACAGTCCGGCGCGCAGAATTGGCTCCGCGCTCACCAGCTCACCACGGTGACGGCGAAAGGCTCGAGAACGATTCGGCCGTTGGACGACTTCACGGCGCGTGCTGACTCATCGCCGCTTTTTCCATCGACGGTGAGCGCACTGGATTTGTCTGCATCGGGAAGCGCGACTTCGACAGAGTGATTGCGTTTGTTTACCAGTAAAGCTTTGCGGCCGACAGGCGTGACAAAGCCCTGAACTGTCACGTCGTCGGAGCCCCCACCAGAAAGCTTGCTCTCCACCAGTTTGTCGCCGGGATGGAACGAATCGTGAATGAGCTTGAGCACCCAGTAGCGCGCGTTGGGTTTGTTGTTCTGCCAGTTCATCATGCTCACGCTGGGAAACTGCGTGGGATACCCGACAAGCTGCGATTCGCCAATTACATCGATCTGCAAATGCGAAAGTTCGATGAAGAGGTAGGCGTACAGTGCGCTAGCGACGTTCCAGTAGGCCGGCGGCGGTGGGACCTTGTCTTCGGGCGTGTTGTCGGTGGGAAGAATGACGCCGAGTTCATCGGTATCTGTGCGCGTCTCGGGCGAGAGGCGCTTGCGGATGGATTCGATGTATCGCACCGAATTGAGAAATCCGTCTGCCTCATCGAAGAACGTGTATTGCCAGTCTTCAGCAGTTTGCGCTTTGCCCGGCGTTGCATAGAAGTGATAAGAGATCAAGTCCAGAGGGGTCCCGGCACGATGGTGGGCGTGATCGAGAAAATATTCGAAGTACTGCGGGCTCAGGCTGGGCATGGCCAGCGCCATACCCACGAATTTGGTTTCCGGCGAAATCGCGTGAATGGCGGAGACGATTGCGTCGTACCGATCGGTGTACTGCTGCGGGGTCATATTGTGCTCGAAGTCGACTTCGTTCAAAACCTCCCAGTAAGGAATCTTGTAGTGGTATCCGGAGTCGTGTCGCGCACCGTTTTCATCGGTGAATCCGCCGTTCGCGTACCAGCTCACGAGGCGCGCATAGTAGTCGCCGAGCTCTTTGCCGCTCGGATCGCGCAGTTCGCTGCCCTGCGTGTAGTCCCAGAAGGGCTTGTCCGGGTCATCGGGATAGGTGATGGGCTTATCTGTTTTAAAGAGCCACGTGGGGATTGTGCTGAAGTTCAGAATGGCGGGGTGACCTTCAGTCGCGGCCAGAAAATCTTTGGTCATAGGATCGATGAGATGGAAGTCCCATGAGGTTTTCTGCGGCGTGGGTGGTTCCAGTTCAGCCACACCAAGGCGCGGATACGGCAGCCACGGTACGTAGCGCACATAGTCGGCGCCCAGGTCCTTCACCGCTTTGTAAGCCGCCGAACTCAATGGATCGCCCGGCCGCAAGGGTGGATTTACGACGACCTGCAAAGTCGATGCGGACTTTGAAACCACCGTGGTCTTGTTCCAGTCGACCGCGAGTTGCGCCGGCTGCTGTGCGTTCAGTGTCCTAGTCGGCGACGAGCCGGCCAAAGCTACCACGAAAATCCACGGCAGACTGCGCATCGGCCACCCGTGACCCAACCTCATATCGCTTTCTCCTTTTCGCATCGTTGAGCTCACCGGCGTCGCAGACGCGCTGCGAAGGAGCAGAAACGATCGCGGCCAAGATATATCACCTGCGGAGTTTGCACTGCAATGCTGCCGGGCGCGCCCCTCGAGGCGAGAGGTTGCTGGTTCTATCATGAAGGCATGGCAAACAAGCTTCGGTGGGGAGTGCTCAGCACCGCCAAAATTGGCGTGAAGAAGGTCATCCCGGGCATGCAGCGCGGAGAGCTTACAACGGTGGACGCTATTGCTTCGCGGTCGCTGGACAGGGCTCAGGCGGCAGCCAGCGAACTCGGGATTCCGAAGGCTTACGGGTCGTATGCCGAGCTTCTTGCCGACCCGGCGATCGACGCGATCTACAACCCGCTGCCCAACCAGCTCCATGTGCCCTGGACCATTCGCGCGGCAGAGGCGGGCAAGCATGTGCTCTGCGAAAAGCCGCTCAGCATGACGGTGGCAGAAGCCAGAGAGCTCATCGCTGTGCGCGAACGGACCGGCGTCAAGATCGGCGAAGCTTTCATGATTCGCTCGTATCCACAATGGCTGCGCGTGCGCGAGCTGCTTAACGAAGGCCGCATTGGAGAACTCCGCTCCGTGGCGGGCGTCTTCAGTTATTTCCTCGACGATGCCGCAAACATTCGCAATCATGTGGAGTCTGGCGGCGGCGGGCTCATGGATATTGGCTGTTATCTGATTCACGCGTCTCGATATGCCTTCGCACAGGAGCCCACGCGCGTTGTCGGCCTCATCGATCGCGACCCTCAGATGGAAATTGATCGCCTCACGTCGGCGATCCTCGATTTCCCGGGCGGCCAGTCGATCTTCACCTGCAGCACGCAGTTGGTTCCGTATCAACGCGTGCAGTTTTTGGGGACTAAGGGCCGCATCGAGATCGAGATTCCTTTCAACGCACCACCCGATCGGCCGACGCGTCTGTTCATCGACTCGAGCGGCGATTTGTTTGGCGGCGGAATGACCACAGAAACGTTTCCCGTCTGCGATCAATACACGTTGCAGGGAGATGCGTTCGCAAGAGCAGTCTTCGAGAACACCGAGGTCCCCGTTCCAGTCGAAGATTCAATCGGCAACATGGCTGTCATCGAGGCTATCTTCCGATCGGCACGCTCCTGCGCGTGGGAGAAGCCGGTGCAGTAGCGGGTGCTTAGGATTACTTCGCGCTGGCCGGGGGCACAACGCCATTCATGCGCAAATACTCAACCATCTGGCCGTAGTGATCGAACGCATGGGCAACGCCGAAGGAAGCCAGCGTAGCACGCGTCTGGAAGCCTGGCTCAGGAGACTTGATCACTTCGAATGAGTTGGCGGGCGTCAGGGTCGCGATGGCCTTGTGGGCATAGGCGAACGAACCCGCCAGCGCGGCGACCACATCGTCTTTCGCGGTCAGCTTCTCAATGCTTTTCACGTCTACGTCGGGCTTGATGCCGCTGACGATGTTGTAGAAGAAATAGTTCGCTTCTGCCACGTGCGTTGCCTGCTGGGCAAACGTGCGCACGGTTGCGAATTCGGTCTTTTGTCCGGGGGCAAAGATTGCGGCACTGGGAGCAAAGGCGAATTTATCGGCCGGCATTGCCTTTACTGCGCCCATCATTTCACCTTCGATCAGGCTGAGCTGGGAATCGAATGCGCTGACCGGCGTCGCCGTGCTTCCGATCGCAGGGCTCTGGGTTCCGCCATTCATCTGCGCTGCCGCCCCAAGCGGAATCATGCTCAAGAAACAACAAGCTGCCACCAGCCGGATTCGCATCGCTCGTTTCCTCCTCAATGTGCTTTCGAAAAGCGAAGACAAGCTTAGCAGACTGGCCGCGAAAAGGACGCACGAAATGCAGCTTGCGCCGCTGCAGGCGCCGGCGCCCCGTGACGCGTTTAGTTCACAGTCAACGTGAATGTGGTCGTGACCGCTGTGACGCTGGGAGATCCGGTTCCTGTCACGGTAAATGTGTAGTTGCCGGAGGTGGTTCCGTTCGCGGTGTCCCCCGACGGCGATTGCCAGAAGTTTGCGCAGCCGGCAAGGCCGCCCAGGATAGCCATCAGGATGACTGCGCCGAGCAGCGACCGACCTTTCCGCCGCGACGGAATCCCCAGCAGCACGAGGAAGGCCAGCGCTGCTCCTCCCCCGGCTCCGATCCATCCGCGGTTGCTCCTTCCAGGGCGGGCGAGCGGCGTTGTGGTCGAGGTTGCGGCTGTGGTCGTAATCGTCGCGGTCACCGTTCCGCTTGTCGACGTGGAGCTTAAAGCGACGGTTGTGGGGGACAAGGTACAGGCGGGCAAGTCAACCGCGCCCGATGGCGAAGACGTCAGCGCGCAGGTGAGCGTGGCTGTGCCGGTATAGCTGTTCGCCGTGCTTGCGGTGATGGTGGAGGTGCCTGAGGCGCCAGCCGCAATGGAGGCTGGTGTTGTGGCCGCCAGGGTGAAGGTTCCCGTGCTACCTGTTGAGGAAGTCACCGTCACCGTCGCCGTGCCTGTTGCGGTAGCGTAGTTCGAGTCGCCGCTGTAGGTCACGGTGAGGACATCGCTTCCAGCCGACAGGCTGTTGGCGGGAATCGCAAAGGTGTATGCGCCGGATGCGAGCGTCTCCGCAGAGGAAGTGTATCCGCCGCCGGAGAGGGTTACCGTACCCGTGGGGGTTGTTCCACCCGACGTGGAAGCGGCTACGGTGACAGGCACGCTGAGAGCAGTGCCGGCGCTCAGGCTTGTAGAGGCGGGCGTCACCGTAACGGTGGCGGTTCCGGTACCTGTGGTGGTGCTGCCGCCGACCCAACCATTCACAACGTTGGCCACATTGAGCGAGCCCAGCCCGGTAGCGAGGTCGTAACCGGCAACGGCGGTAAAGCCGGGGAGTATGCCGATAAGATCGCC
>PLTV01000343.1:0-1617 GCA_003164635.1 Acidobacteriaceae bacterium | reverse complement strand
GAGGAACCTGCTTTTTGATTGATGAGCGCCATCACGCCAGCCATAGCCGGGGAGGCAACCGACGTGCCGCCTATCTCCAGTGAAAAAGGCTCCTCGGTGGTGGAGTAGGTGCAAGCCGCGACATCGGAGATGCAAACCAGGTAAGCGCTGCTTGAAACAAAGCCGTCCGAAGCAAAAAACGAGACGTCGGGGATGTCGCGCACACCATCTGTGGGGATGCCTGTGACGCCTGCCTGCCACGAAGGCTTGGGCCAGCCATCGCTGACCAGCGGAATGGACCCCTCACCCGAACCAGTGCTTGTGGTGGACGACACGCAACTGGAAACGTCGTTGCCATTGCTGACCACGCAGGCGCTTGCCCCGCCGCCGCCGCCCACCGTGTCAACGTAATAGGAAAGATTGGCGCCGGAGCTGGTCTGGACCGTCTGCCAGTTGTTGTAGACGAAGTTGCAGGCGCTCTCAGGATTCGTAACGCCGCCGACTTTGTTCGCATAACTGCTGGTTGCCCAGTTTTCAAGAAGTCCGACAAGGAGCGGGTTGGAGCACGTCTCATTCCACGGAACTTCAGGGACGTAGCCTGCGGCGCTGGAACCGTTGGTGGCGTTGCTCGCATTCCAGTAGGGGGAGGGGGTACATTCCGTGGAGGAGCCGGGNNCCCGCGGAAACAAAGACAGCGATTCCTTCAGACGACGCGGTCTGCCAAAGGTTGTAGTACTGCACGTTTCCGGCCGTCCCGTTGGCGAGCTCGCAGAGTCCGTAGCTGACGTTCATAATGCTCGCCGTCTTGTTCTTCACGATGTAGCTTTCCGAATCGTACAGATTGTCGTCGGACGCCGAAGCCGGATAGGACGAGACCAGCACGATTTGCGCGCCCTTGGCCACGGCGCCGGCCCACTCCACATCCAGCGAATTTTCAATGAGGTCGTTGATACCGCACAAGGCGCCTGCGTCAGTGCTGGTGCAAACCGTTACGGGCTGGGTGTTGCCGGAAACGAAGGTCGGCTGGTTGGACGAGGTGTACGCCGGAAGGCCGAAGGTGCTGCGAAAGGTGGTGACGTCGGAAAGCACAACGCTGCTGGTTCCGGCAATGGCGATGGTTTGGCCGGTGCCATCGATGGGCGTGCTTGCTGTCCATAAAGGAAGCACGTTGTAGATGGTGGCAAAATCGTAGGGCGCCACGTCCTCCAGCTGGTATGCGCTATCGCCGCCGCTGGCCGGCACGCTGATGCCGAACTCAGGGCGAGGAAGGGTAGACTTCCCTTGCGCATCCGGCGCGGCAGAAACGCTGCTCACACGCTTCCATTTTCCAGTGGCGCGGTCTTTAACGACCTTGCTGCCGATGCGGTGCATGGGGTGCGGGAAGAAATTATGCAATGACTTGACGCCGACAACAACCGGCGCCAGTGCCGCAGGGATCTGGGGATCGGTCATGTTGCCGATGTGCGACACGCCCTTCACTTCAAGGTGATGGATTTCGGTATGAAAGGCATTTTCCACCTGCGCGGCAGTGCCGCTGAACCGGATCGACATCCGGTCTTTCGACGTTTCGGCGATGGTGAATCCATGCCCTGCGAGCCACCTGGAAATGGCGGCGATATCGGTCTCAGACGGGCCAAA
>PLTV01000352.1:1759-25160 GCA_003164635.1 Acidobacteriaceae bacterium | reverse complement strand
CGCGGACTCAGACGCGTGGACTGGCCATTTCAGTTGGCAGCAGCAGCGCATAATCTGCTGCGAATGAGCAAGCTGATCCCGATTCAAGCGCAAGCCTGATCGGGGACAAGTGTCTCTGCGGACCGAAAAAAACGGACCGCAGGGACGAATAACAACCCGGCAACCCTTCCATCTGGCAGCCAGATCGGCGCAACAGGAAGAACAACGAAGAAAACAGCGACTTTTTCAGCAAGCTGTGAAGTCGTGTCCTTGTTACAAAGCCTGGAGAAGCGAGATCTTCCGCAGCCTCTTAAAGCCCGCAGGTTTTTGGGGTGTGACGTACGGCCTAAAGGCCGTACCCTTCAAAGCCATGACTCCGGAAAGCCTCTTCGCGGCGCACTCAGACTTTGCGTTGCTGCTTCTGCACCGGTACTACCTGCACGGTCACGTCGCGGACTTCGGAGAGAAAACGATTCAGTACGGAGCCGCGCAGGAGGATGTCCCAGCGGGAGCGAACCGGCTGGCCGAACACTACGTGCGAGATGCTCTCCTGTTGCGCAAAGCGAATGAGTGCATCGGAGACATTGCGGTCGGTGAGGTTTACCACCTGTGCGCCCAGGTCGCGGGCCATGCGCTGATACTCTTCGAGACGGTGATAGGCTTCGGGGTCGCCGTGGCCCTTGTCGTCGGGTCGCGTCACATAGACGGCGTACCAGTTTGTCGCCAGGCGTCCGGCGATGCGTGAACCCACGCGCAACAGCCGCTCGGAACCAGGCCGCGTGCTGAGGCATACCATCACCTTTTCTGGAATTGGCGCCTGCTCCAGGCCCTGGATACGGCGATACTCCGCGGCGCGATTGCCCACCTGTTCGGCGGTGGTGCGTAGAGAGAGCTCGCGGAGCATGTTGAGATTGCCCTTGCGGAAGAAGTTGGCGAGGGACTGCTCCACCTTTTCCGGCGCATAGATTTTGCCGGCACGGAGGCGCGTGCGCAGTTCGTCTACCGTGACGTCGACGTTGACAACTTCGTCGGCGCGCTTGAGAAAGCTGTCGGGAACGGTTTCGCGAATGACCGTATTCGCGGAACGATTGACGGCGTCGTTCAGAGTCTCGAGGTGCTGAATGTTGACCGCGGTCATCACGTTGATGCCGGCGTCGAGCAACTCGAGGACGTCTTCATAGCGTTTGCGATTCTTGCTGCCGGGCACGTTGGTGTGCGCCAACTCGTCGACCACGACGGTATTGGGATGTCGCGCCAGGATCGCGTCGACATCCATCTCCTTCAGGTTGACGCCGCGATAGGGAATCACGCGCTGCGGAATGATTTCGAGGTCGCGGATGCGTGCCTCGGTATCTTTGCGCCCATGGGTCTCCACCAGCCCGATGACGATGTCGACGCCCTGCTGATGCATCATCAGGTGCGCGTCATTCAGCATGTGGTAAGTCTTGCCTACGCCGGGTGCGGCACCGATATAGACGCGGAGTTTGGCGGGCTCCTGTTTTGTTTCGAGGACGATCTCTCCCATCGTTTATCCCACCTCGACAGGATGCCGACCGGCGTCGACGGTGGCGACAGGAAGCGTAAAGCGGAAAGTGGTTCCGTGTCCGAGGCGGCTTTCCACGGCAATCTGTCCGCCGAGCGACTCCACAAGGCGGCGCACGAGGGCGAGGCCAAGTCCAGTGCCGCTCTCCGACATGGGGTTGAATCGATCGAAGATGCGGCTCAGGCGGTCTGCCTCAATGCCGCGGCCCGTGTCGCGGACCGTAAATTGAACAAGGTCTTTTACCTCTTCGGCCGCCAGCAGAATTTCGCCGTCCTCGGGTGTGTAACGGAGTGCGTTGCCTACCAGGTTGTCGAGGATGGACCGCAATGCGCGCCTGTCCGCCCGCACAGAAGATAGATCGGCATAAGCGCGCACATCAACGCGAATGCACTTGTGTCCGGCTTCGTCGACATGACGATCGCGCACGTTGGTCAATGCGTCGAGCGGGCGAATGGGTTCGAGCTTCAGCTCGCGCTTGCCGGTGTCGAGCTCTGCAACTTCAATCAGATCGCTCATGATTTCATCGAGCTTCTCCGATTCCTTTCCTGCTTCGTTCACCAGTTCCGACTGCAAGGGCTTTAACTCTCCGCCGAATCCCTGGCTGAGCGCATACAGGCCGCGCCTCATCTGGAGAAGGGGATCGCGAAGCTTGCGGCTGGCCACATTCAGGAACTGCGTCTTGAAGCGATCGGTGTCCTGCAGGCTGGTCACGTCCTCGAGAGTGGTGACAGTGCCGAGCAGGCGGCCTTCGGAGTCGCGCATGGGCGTGGTTCTGAGCCGGTAGCTGCGCTCCTGCTTGCCAATGCGCATGGGCAGCATCGACGCCTCGTCTTCAGTGGCCACAGCCTTTTGCATGGCCACGGCATTGCGAATGGCGTTGAGAATCTTGTCGCCACCCGGCGTATTGGCAAGAGCGAGCCGATCCCCGGCCGCGTCGCCCAGAAGTTCAGAAGCAGACTGATTCACTTTTAGGATATGGCCTTTGCCGTCGGTGACAATGATCGGTTCAAAAATCGATTGCAGCACCGCGTCAGAAAGCTGAAACTCCATCTGTCGGCGTCCTGCCTCGGAGTCGTGCAGGTCGCGCAGCCGCACGGCCAGGCGATTCAACTCCGCAGCAAGGATCCCGAACGAGTCGCGGCTGATCCAGTCTGCGCGGTGATCGAGATTTCCCTGGGCAATTCTCTGGGCATCGCGCGCCAGCGTGTGGATGGGCCGCAGGACGGC
This sequence comes from Acidobacteriaceae bacterium, assembly GCA_003164635.1. Lineage (GTDB taxonomy): Bacteria > Acidobacteriota > Terriglobia > Terriglobales > Acidobacteriaceae > Telmatobacter. The sequence goes on along the minus strand of PLTV01000352.1, from coordinate 22,411 downwards.
ATAGACGGTGCCAATCTCGACGACGAGGGTTGCGGCCACAATGATCCAGGCGAAGCCCAATTGTCCTGAGCCATGCAACGCGCGATGCGTCCCAGCAACCAGCCCGACGGTCAGGCAGGCGATGAGAGCACAACCGAGGATAAGGCGCTGCGTCAGGTTGAGCATTGACCGGCCTCCGCGCCGGAAACAGAACTGACAGAGTCTTTAAGTGTAGCCGGGTACAGCGGTCAAGAAAAGGCGCAGGGAACCGCGGAGGAACCGCGAGGCGCCGCGGCGAAAGCTCTGCAATCGGAATAGATGCGTGCGCGCAATACGGGGGAGGGGCGTAGATCGGGAGAATGCGGCGTAAAGGCTGGGTGAAGAACTTTGTGATTTTGGCGGCAAGGAATCGCGACAGAAGCAGGTCCATGGAAAAACGCAGATGGTATACTTCGACCGCGGATGGTGCCCCTTCTGACGATTGCCGCCTACGAGTTTGGGGAGTTCCGGCTGGATTGCAGCCGGTTCGCGCTCACGCGCAACGGCCGGCCGATACGGTTGGAGCGGAAGCCGATGGAGCTTCTGATCCTGCTGGTATCGAGCAACGGGCGCCTGGTGGCGCGCATTGAAATCGCCGAGAGGCTGTGGAGCAGCGAGGTGTTCGTCGACACCGAGCATGGCATCAATACGGCCATTCGCAAGATCCGGCAGGTTCTGGGGGATGATCCGGAAAAGCCGCGTTTTGTGCATACGGTCACGGGCAGGGGCTACCGATTTGTTGCGGATGTGCAGGCGATCCCGGCGAAGGACGAGCCTGGACCTGTAGCTGTGGCGGCAGAGTCACTGCCCAGGGCCGATGCGACGCATGCAGCCGCAGACGGGTCGGGGCGAAACTGGCCAACGGGGGCGCTGGTGGCTGGCGCGCTGGGGATCGTGGCGGTTCTCGGTGTGGGAACGCTGCTGGTGGAGCGCCTGCGCCCGCGTCCAGTCGAATACACGCGGCTCACGGATTTCACCGATTCCGCGGTTGCGCCGGCGTTGTCGTCGGACGGACGCATGCTGGCCTTCATTCGCGGCTCAACCGATTTCACGTCTGCCGATCCTATCTATGTGAAGATGCTGCCGGACGGCGAGCCCAAGCTGGTGACGAACGATGCGCGATCGAAGTACGCGCTCAGTTTTTCGCCAGACGGATCGCGGATTGCGTACTCGGCGATCGGCGAGAGGTATTTCGACACGTACACGGTGTCTGTGCTCGGAGGAGAACCACGATTGTTGATGCGGAACGCCGCGGGGCTGAGCTGGCTGGACAAGAACACGCTGCTTTATTCGCGCTTTCTGACGGGGATTCACATGGAGGCGGTGGTTGGCGATGCGAGCGGGGCGATTTCGCGGGAGGTTTATGTTCCACCCTACGAGCGGGCCATGGCGCACTACTCGTATGCGTCGCCCGATCATCGTTGGGTTCTGATTGTGGAGATGAACGAGCACGGCGATTGGGGACCATGCCGGCTGGTTTCAATGGACGGCAAGACGCCGCCAAAGGACGTTGGACCGAAGGGCTCGTGTACGTCGGCGGCNNATCGCCATGGATCCTGGCGGGCGTTCGCTGATCAGCTCGGTTGGCGCGCACGAGACCTCGATCTGGATTCACGACGGGCGCGGGGACAGAGCGCTCTCGTCGGAGGGGGAAGTGGTCACGGACACCCTGGCGGTGGCCTTCAGTCCTGATGCGAAGTTTCTCTACTATCTTCTTCGTCATGGGCCGCCGAACACGAACGCGGAGCTTTGGCGCACGGAAATCGATACAGGCAACAGTGAGGAAGTTGTTCCAGGGGTTGCAATGCGTTCGTTCAATCTCTCGGTGGACGGCAAAGAGGTGGTCTATGCCAGCCCGGGCACGGATGGGAAGCCATGGATTTGGATTTCCGCGTTGGACCGGAGTGTGCTACCCCGGCGAGTGGGGGACGTTGTGGGATTGCTGCCGATGTTCGGGCCGGATGGGACGATCTATTTTCAAGTGACAGAAGGAAAGAGCAACTACCTGGAAAAAATGCGTGCAGACGGGTCTGCCTTGTCGAAGGCGATGCCGTACCCGATCAGCGAGGTCTCCGGTATTTCCCCCGCGCGACGGTGGATTATCGCCGACATTCCCGTTCCGCCATTTGGTGGGGGACCCGCGCCCTCCGCTGTACCAACGGATGGAGGAGAGCCGCGACGCCTTTGCGATGGCATTTGCACGGTGAGCTGGTCGCTGGGGGACGATTATATTTTTCTGGGACAGGAACAATCGTCGCGGACGACGCCAGGACGGAGCCTGGCAGTTTCCCTTGGGCGGGACGAAAGCCTTGGAGCGATTCCGTTGCAAGGCATTCAGCCGAACACCCGACCCAAGGATGTGCCCGGGTCGATGGTGATTGCGCGCGACTACGCTTTTCCGGGCAAGGACGTAGGGACCTTCGCGTATATCAAAGACAACGTACACCGGAACCTCTATCGGATTACGCTGCCTTGAGTGAATGCTCGGAAGGCTCTTGCTGCGGAAATGGATTGCTCAGGGAATGCGGCACACGGCGATGGATGCGTTGTGCCATTGGCAATCCAGACTATCGGTGGCGGGGTTTGAGACCAGAACCCAGTTCACGCCAAACTGTGCTTTCAGTCGCTCGAAGTCGGCGCGTTGAAAGTGCGACCAGCCGGCTAGCGCGGCTTGCTGTTCCTGCCAGACAGGAGCCAGGCTCGGGACCTCCATGGCCACAGCCGTGTCTTTGATGCCATCGGCAAGCTGACTCCGTTCCGCCAGCGCGCGAAAGCTGTGGAAACCCTCGCCCGGCACGGCCAGGTATCGCGGATCAAGCGCGAAATAGGCGTCCGTGGGTGTGTTTTCCTTGACCCATGCAAAAGCCTGAAGCCATGGGTTCGTAATTGCGGTCGTTGGCAGCTCCAGGTGCGTCCCTTCGTCGATACACTTCCATTGCACAAGAAACATGCTTCCGTTGATGAGTAACAAATAGGCGGTCCAGCGCCAGATTTTGGCTTCCAGCACAAATTGGCCCAGCAGTCCGCCACCAACAAGCGCCATGAAAATATAAACGAGTTGCAGAAAGCGCATGGGCTGCAGTGTCATGAGGCGCGCGAATGCTGCAGGCGCCTGTATGGCCATTGCAATCGCCAGTTGGAAGATGCCATAGGCGAAGACTGCCTGCGCGAACGGCGCCAGTTTTTCGTCCGTTGGCTCCCCCTCCGCCGAGGTTCTTCCGCGCGTGGCTTGCCAGAGCAGCCCGAACAGCACGAGCGGCATAATGGCTCCCAGCCACTCATACCAGGCCCAGTGGTAAACAGAGTAGTAGCTGCGCGAGGCCAGGGCTGCACGCCAACTGGGAGTATCCGGCGCAAACAGCCAACCGAGCGGCACCGCAGCGGCCAGCGGCGCCCGCGTAGCCAATGGAAGGGAATTAGCCGCTCGCAAGGCAAGCAACAGAAATAGGCAAAACGAAATGCCGAACGCGCCCATGATGGGATGGATGGCAAACGCAGCTACAAGCAGAGGCACGGCAATCCAGCGACGGTTTTCCTCGTTGAACACAAAGGAAATTGCGCAAAGGATCAATGCCGTCGCCAGGTTGCGCGGATGCAGGTGCTGGTCGGCGATATTCAATGCGGTTCCGGCCACGGGCAAAGTCAGCATGGCAGCGACCATTGCCACGCCGGACCATTGAGCGTGGACCTGGCGAAACAGGCGAGCAGCGATCTGGCGGCTGGCCCAAAGGATGAGAAAGAGTGCCGCGAACTGCCACAGCAGTTCTGACCAAACGACCGGCAGCTTCGTCCAATGAACAGATTGAGCAATCAGGTCGTCGAAGACAGTGGCCTGCATTTGTAGACGAATGAACTCTGAGTCGTGCGGATAGAGGGTGGGATTGAGCTGCAACTTTACGGCGGATAGATAGATACCATCATCTTCGAAGCCGGGGTGATATCCCATTACGAGAAACCCGGTGGCAGTAAGAAGAAAGATAGACAAAATGTCTTGAATGAGGCGTTTACGCAGCAAGCAGCAGCCCCCCGTGGGCTTGATTCGATCTGGTTGTCCGGGATGCGTCGATCTCCATCATACGTTTCCGGGGTTCCCTGTGACCGCTCCGGCCACCGGCATGAGGTAAAGTGCAAGGCACGGGTTGCCAGGGGATGGGCGGTCCTGCAACTTCGTCGCATTGAAAGCACCCAGTTCGCTTTCAATCCATTTACACTAAGAGGGAATCCACGAAGCGATGATGCAGTCAGCAGCCATGTTGGTCGATCGGCGGGTTGAGGTTGAACCGCCCGCGCCCGGCGCTCTCAGGCGCCGAACGGACAAACTCGCCCTCGTAATTCCCACGTTGTGCGAGGCGGAAAACATCGGTGGCCTCATCAACCAGGTCCGTAAGGTGCTTGATCCGCTCGGCATTCGCTACGAAATCCTGGTGGTCGACGACGATAGCCCCGACGCAACCGCCGCCGTGGTCCTGGCGCTGGCTCATGAAGATCCACGCATCCGCCTGCTCGTGCGCAAACGTGCTCGTGGACTTTCGGGAGCGATTCTTTACGGCTGGCAGCACACCGATGCGACCATTCTGGGAGTCATGGATGCCGATCTCCAGCATCCTCCGGAGCTTTTGCCTCGGCTGATCGCCGCGGTTCAGAATGGCGGCGACCTGGTCATCGGCAGCCGCTACACTCCGGGTGGCGACCTAGGCCAATGGAATCCGATTCGCAAGTTTCTGTCTGCCGCCGCCGTCTGGGTCACCTTGCCCATTCAGCCTTCGCACATGCGTGCCAAGGACCCGATGTCGGGATTTTTCATGGTGCGGCGCTCGTGCCTTCCGCAGACCGCATTGCAGAAGTCGGGCTTTAAGTTACTCCTCGAAATTCTTGTTTTAGGGCATTTTAAGTCGGTCAAGGAAGTCCCTTTTGCTTTTGGCCTTCGCTATCGGGGAGCCAGCAAGGCGAACTTCAAGGTGGCTTGGGACTACGGATGGCTTCTCGCCCGTCTCTATGCCGGAAAACTCGGCCTGGTCGCCCGCTCTTGATCCGGAGTAGATCCGCGCAGATTTTTATGCTCTCTAATTCTTTGTGTTGATCTCTAGCTCTTCGAACGATTGCGCAAATGCGTCTGTTTGCATGACGTTCCTGATATCTTTCGCGAAGCCCGCGGTAAATGAGCATTTTTTGCACTCTATGGATTGACGCGAACCGTGTTCGGGCTTAGGATGGCATCGTTTCCCACTCAATTCCATCACTCAGAAAATGGGGTCAAAACAATGCTGAATCTTGTTGCCAAAGGAGCCGTCTGCACTCTGCTTGGAGTGGTCGCAGCGGCCTCGGCGCCCGCTGCGGTCAGGCCATCAAGCTCGAGTTCAACGCCGAAGATCGCATCGGTCAGCAAAGTTACGCCGGCGAAACTTCAGACCATTACCGTAAGGGGAACAGGTCTCGGAACGCACAAAGCGTATACGGGAGCTTCGTCGAATATCATGGTGCTCGATACATCGACGCACCCAATCTGGCAGGCATCGAAGTTGATTGTGAACAAGTGGACGAACAGTGAGATCGTCCTTGGCGGCTTTGCCGGAGATTTGACTAAATCGAACTTCCCGCTCGCAAAGGGCAACAAAATCGAGATTAAAGTCTGGAATCCGCAGACAGGCAAGGGGCCCGCGACGTGGAAGGGCACGATCGAATAGGCCATCTGTACGGACCGATAAACCAGGTGGCCATTGAGCACGGTCGATTGCCATCTCACCCAGGCTTTGGTGCCCGTTCTCGAAGCGGCGCTATTCCACTCTGGCCTTGATTCCATTCCGGATAACCCAGCTTGCGTTCAGTTTCTCGTAGAGCACCCTGCGAGCGTGAAGGAATGTGCAAGACGTGCGCCTGAATCCGCGAAGGCGAGAGAACCGGTGCCTGGGAACTTACTTTGGTGAACGCCAATTCGGTGGAAAGTAACAAGAAGAATCGAGCTACTCATCAGTTCCGGATTGACGGAGAGAAGGTTCAAGCTTAGGATGGCCTCGCTTCCCAATCAATCCGATGAAACTGAAAGAGGGGGTCTAAACAATGAGGATTCTTCTGGCCAAAGGAGCAGTCTGCACGCTGCTCGGTATCGTTGCATCGGCCTCGGCATGGGCCGGCAATGTGTCGCAAAAAACACCCACCGTTCCGAAAATCACCTCGGTCAGTAAGATAACCACTGCCGAGCATCAGACCATCACCATCAAGGGCACAGGCTTCGGCACCTACCACGCCTATAAAGGCAATTCCCGATACATCCAATTGCGGGACTTGTCGAAGTCGCCCGTTTGGGAAGCCGGTTATTCACCCGACGGAGATACGGTGAATCTCATCGTAGAGAAGTGGACGAACACTGAGATCGAACTCGGCGGATTTGCTGGAAAGTGGGGCACGTATAACTTCACGCTTTCGAAAGGAAACACCGAGCGTGTAGAAGTGTGGAACTGGCAGACCGGGGCCGGCCCCGCAGAGGCGAAAGTCAAGGTCGTAGCACCGTAGAAAGAGTAGGTCAGTGATGATTGCGGGCATCGGCCTCGGCGATGTCCGCATAACTTTCATAGGCCATCAGTACCTGGAGAATCAGATTGCCGGCAGCAGTAGGCGCAGCAGCAGAAATCCGCCTACGCCGGCAAAGAACACCAGCGCCATGCGAATGCCAGGCTCGCGGTTGACTTCAGGAACCAGGTCGGTGGCGGCGACATAGAGAGCGACGCCGGCCGAGATGGGCAATCCATAGGGCAGCCAGCTCGGCACGAGCTCGATGACCAGCACACCTGCCAGCGTTGCCGCTGCCAGGGCCACTGCTGAGTAGAACGCCATTGCGCGGCTGCGTCCGCTTGCCAGCATGACTGACGCCATCGTGAACCCTTCCGGCGCCTTGTGCAGCAGGATGGCTAGAAAGATAAGGACCCCCAGCCAGTTGGAGACCACGAAGCCCGAGCCAATGGCTACGCCATCGAAAAGCGCATGCACGCTGAGACCGGCCATGACTGAATTGCTGGTATGGCGGGAGACGAATTCGCCGTGATGGGTCTCTTCGCCGAAATGAAAATGAGCGTTGATCGTGTGTTCGAGCAAATGCACCACGCAATAACCGGCCATGATGAGCACAGGGCCAAGGCGCGGGCTGAGCTTGAGACTTTCCGGCGCCATTTCAAGAACCGCAGTTGCCATCAGGAAGCCCGCGCCCAAGGCGACGAAGTAGCGCAGGTACCGCTCCACGCCCTGCGCACGCACCAGAACCAGTCCGCCGGCTACATCGGCCAGTGCGGCAATGGCGCCGAGCAGAAGCGAGAGCTTGAGCATGCGCGCTTACCCGCTGTGCCGGATGTGCATAACATCGCCATCCTGCACCACGTATTCCTTGCCTTCGAGGCGCAGGGTGCCTTTGGAGCGCGCCGCGGCTTCTGAGCCGGCATCGAGCAGTGCATCCCAGCGAATGGTTTCAGCGCGAATGAAGTGATGCTCGAGATCGGAGTGAATGGCGCCTGCTCCCTGCGGCGCTTTCGAGCCCAGCGGAATGGTCCACGCACGGCACTCGTCTTCGCCTGCGGTGAAGAAGCTAATGAGGCCCAGTAACTCATAGCTCTTGCGGATGAGCCGCACCAGGCCGCTCTCGCGCAGTCCATAGCTGCCAAGGAACTCCGCTGCTTCCTCGTCTTCCATCTCGGCCAATTCGGCCTCGACCTTGCCGCAGATGGCCGTCGCGCCGGCGTTGGGGCGCGCAGCAACTTCGTCGAGCTTGTAGAGTTTTACCGCCGCTTCAAGGTCGTCGCCCAGCGTGGTGCTTTCGCCAATATTCACCACGTAAAGGATCGGTTTCTGCGAGAGGAACATGAAGCCCTTGATAAGCTTCCTTTCTTCGTTGGTCATCTCGAGTTCGCGCAGCGGCTGTTCTTTTTCGAGCGCCTCCTTCGATCGCAGCAGAAGGGCCTGTTCGCGCTCCAGTTCCGTGGTGCGCCCCTTCTTGAGGTCCTTCTCCAGGCGTTCCAGGCGTTTTTCCACTTGTGTGAGATCGCTGATCATCAGATCGAATTCAACGTTCTTGATGTCGCGCAGTGGATCGATGGGGCCCACGTGCGGAATAGCGTCGTTCTCGAACGCACGCAGCACGTGAATGAGCGCGTCCACGTTGCGCAGACTGGTCAGGAATGCTGTTTCCTTCAGCGCCTCCTGTCCAATCGCTGCCACATCCACATATTCCACGGTTGCATACGTGGTTTTTTTCGGGGAATAAAGCGCCGACAGCTTGTCCAGCCGCTGATCCGGCACACGCGCAACGCCAATGTGCTCTTCGCGCGGATTCGAGTAGCCCTTTTCTTCGAGCTTGGCCTTGGTCAGAATTTTGAATAACGATGTCTTGCCCACCTGCGGCAGGCCGATAATGCCGGTTTTCATATGCGTCCTGTATGTGGCCCTGCACGCTCCAATGCGTGCTTCCAGACCTCTTCGATGATACAAGACGAGGGATCAGGCGACGGGGACCTGGGACTGAGGGCCTGAGGGAGGAATGATCAGAGTTCAGGCAAGAATGAAACCCCGGCAGGCGTTCGCGTTGCGCGGAGGCTAACCGGGGCGGGAGTGCTCAATGTTCTCGATCGTGAGCAGGCGCGATTCCTCTTCGGTGAAATCGGAACAATTGCGCGCTCCGTTGCCGACGTGGATATCTGTCGCTTCATTCCCGCGGAGCCAAACTCTCGCGGGTTTTATCCCTTGGAAATATCGGTAAAGTTGGCTCCGGCCTCCGCATCCTCAATCACGGCCGTTGTGTTGATTTCGAGCAGATCTGCCCATTTGGCCGCGCCCATGTGAAGAGCCGCAGCGTTGCTGGTTTCGTAAAGGCTCCAGCCGCCGCTGCCGTCGACGCTGTGCCAGCGTCCGAGCAGCTTCACATCGGGTTGGGGCGCAGCTTCACCGGCGAGAAACTTGCCGATGGCTTCTTTCGCGGAGCCCGGAATCAGGCTCCAGGTCGTCATGAATTTCATGGGGTTCGTCCTCGATCTCAAGAATTTTTTTCGCGGCGGGTGGTGATCCGGAGATTGCCGCGCGGCGATTATAGGGGGCTCAGGGTGCGGGTGTCGCCACCTGCTGCGGCAACCTGCGTTCGGGTGGACGATGGGTCTGTGGGCGCATTAGCGTTCGTGCTTTCCCATGTCTCAGAAGCGAGACATGGGGCACCCTCGGTTGGTGCTTGCCCACCCATCGCAAAGGACCGCGATGGATGGGGCGCCCGGTAAGTTACTCGATCGCGGAACGAATCTCGGCCAGGATGCGGAGGCGGCGTTCTTCATCGAGCACCTGCTTGCGCAAGTTGTCGCGCTCAAGCTGCATCTGCCGCTGATGGAACGCAAGTACGTCTTCGCGGTACTGCCAGTTGGCCAGGTCAATGTACGACTTTGCGTATTGCACCAGTTGCAGCGCGCTCTGTTCGGGAGCGAGCCGCGCATTCATTGAATCGCCGCTGAACACAAAGGCGTCCGGTTGGATTCCGTTGTAGGCATTGGCCGGCGCGCGCGGACTGCGAAATGCCGTGATCCAATTGGGCGTGGGGCTGGCATTCAACTTCAGATAAACAGTTCCATCGGCGTAATCTCCGCTCACAATCTTGATGGGGTTAGACAGGAACGCATCGCCGGCCTCGGTTTCGCGCATCACCTCGTCCTTGAGCGTGTTCAGGCGCTGCCGCGAAATGAACTCGTTACCCCATGCGATCAGCAGTTTTTTTACCTCGTCGATGGATGCAGGGCGCTGCGTGCGATCGGGCCGGATCATGCGGGCCACCAGGTCGTCAAGGTAGGCGAACTCTGGCGCGATGGAGGCGATGGAATTCATGGTCACGATTTCTTTACCGTGCGGAACGACGCCGGTGAACATTTCGTTGAGCAGCAGGCCCAGCGCAAAAATATCGGCGCGCGGGTCGATTGCCGCTCCGTTCAGTTTCTGTTCCGGGGCAGCATACGGGAAACGGGCTGGACCAGTGCCCGTTTCGTCGAAACTCTCAGCGTGTAGTGCGTCTTCTTCGAAGGTAGCCATTCCGAAGTCCGCCACCACGATTCGCCGATCAGGCGTAACGAAGATGTTTTCCGGTTTCAACGCGCCGTGCGCAAGGTGATTCAGATGCGATGCTTCCACGCCGTCGAGAATCTGCCCAAAGAGTGGAAGCACATGCGCGGGAGGAATGCCTTCGGCGATGTGCCGACGCAGCGAACCTGCGTAGAGCGGCGTGACGTAGAAGCTCGCGCCTTTTTTGGCGACTCCCGTGTCGTGAAGAGGCGCCACGTTGAGGTGCGTTGACCGGGCGCAGAAGTTGAGTGCGTCTTTGAAATGCGCAAGGCGCGCGGAAGTGGCCTTGTGGGTGTCGAGAATCTTGGCGGCAAAAACCGCGTTGGTCGAATCGCGAACGGCATACACTTCGCCGGCCCCGCCAGCGCCGAGGAACTCGTCGATTGCATAAGTCGCAAAGGCGGTTTTAAGTTTTTCGCCCTTTTTATAGGCCACGGCACGGCTCCGCTACGTCCCAATTTGCTTCGAAGTATAACCGCTTGCCAGTGGCCCAGAGCGCTCTTCCTTCTGAGGCGGAATGTGTTCAGGCAATAGCGTGGATGCCACGTCAGTGCTCGTGCCGTCCCGGCCGCAGCATCAGATCGCGGATCGCTTCGCGCGGATTCTTGCCCTTATTGAGAATCAGTTCCATCTGCTCGGTAATCGGCATCTCGATCCCGTGGCGGCGAGCCAGCCCGAGCGCGGCGCGCGTGGTGAATACGCCTTCGGCCACCTTTCCGCCCAGGCTTTCCAGGATCTCAGGCAAACTGCGGCCCTGTCCCAGGGCCTGCCCTACGGTCCGGTTGCGGCTCAGGGATCCTGTGCAGGTAAGCACGAGGTCGCCCACACCCGAGAGGCCGGCGAGCGTTTCGCGCTGCCCGCCGCATGCAACGGCCAGCCGGGTGATCTCTGCAATGCCGCGCGTCATCAGCGCCGCCGCGGAGTTGTATCCCAGCCCCATGCCCGCCGACACGCCGGCGGCAATCGCAATCACGTTCTTGAGCGCGCCGCCCAACTCCACGCCGACAACGTCGGTCGAGGTGTAAAGGCGCAACGTTTCTGAAGAAAACTCCTGCTGCACGCGCGCCGCGACGGCTGGGTCATCGAATGCGACCGTTACGGCAGTCGGCTGGCCCTGTGCCACTTCGAGTGCGAAACTGGGCCCGCTGAAGGCGCCAATGGGCCAAGCCGTCACAGGCAGTTCTTCTTCTTGCGGAGAAATTGGGGCCGGTGCGATGCCCGAGGAACTTACCTCGGGAGCGGCGGCTTCGGTGAAGACTTCGAGGTGCGTATCGGGATTGGGCCGGGCTACGGGGGGTGCGTCACGCACGGGTTCGGAATCGGGCTGGCCATCCTCGACCAGAAGGACAGAGCGAATCACTTCGGTCATGCGTAGGAAAGAATTGTTTTCGACACCCTTGGTGGCGCTGACGATGATTTGGCCGGGAGAAAAAGAGGGCCGCAAGCGCTTGAGGGTGGGACGCAGGAACTCCGATGGAATGACGGAGACAACGATCTCGGCCTGAGAGACGGCGCCAGGGTCAGCCGTGATCCGAATCTCGCCGGGCAGCGGAAATCCTGGCAGAAAAAGGATGTTCTCGCCGGTATCGGCGATCTGGTTTGCTTCCTCGGCACTGTGCGACCAGAGGGTCAGCGCATGGCCTCCACGACGATGGAGCGCGAGCGCGATGGCGGTACCCCATGCTCCCGCGCCGAGCACAACAATCTGGCTCATGCCTGTCCTCTCTTTTGCTTCGATGAGCTGCCGAATCGGGACTCTGTGCCTGAGAGCAGGCGGCGAATGTTCTGGTGATGCTTGGCGATGATCAGCAGAGCTACGACGAATTGCACGGTGATGAAGAACGGTGGACGATCGCCCTTCACCAGCATCCACGCGAACATGGGGAAGCTTGCAGCACCGAGAATGGAGGCCAGGGAAACATAGCGCGTCAACAGCAGGACGACAGCGAAGACCGTGATGGCCGCCAGCGCCGAGGTCGGCGCCGCCACAAGAAAGACTCCGAAGCCGGTGGCGACCCCTTTGCCGCCCTTAAACTTGAGCCAGACAGGAAACATGTGGCCCAGCACAGCGGCGAGCGCGGCCGCGGCCTGAAGATTGCGCACCCGCATGTCGGGAGCCAGTAGAAGACCAAGGAGCGCTCCGAAGTAAACGGCGCTGCAGCCCTTGAGCATGTCGAGCAGAAACGTGGCCGCGCCCAGGCCCGTGCCGCCGGAACGGAGGACGTTAGTGGCGCCGATGTTGCCGCTGCCGACGGAACGGACGTCTTCGTGACGGAACAGGCGCATCAGCANNCGCTCGCTATTCGCTCGCAGTAGGTTTGTGCTTTCCCACCCATGCGCAGAAAAAAAGCATGGATGGGGCACGAAGGTACTTGCGGTGACATGTCGATGGGTCTCGAAAGTATGCCGACGGCGCAAATTCAAAAATTATTCCTGCGACAGGGTTATGAGTGCCTGTTTATACTTCCGTCCTTCCAAGGGTGCATAAAAATTCAACGATCTTCGAAAGGTGAAAGACCATGGCAACTTATCTGGTGCAAACGTCGTATACGCAGCAGGCCCTCGCCGCAATGGTGAAGAAGCCGCAGAATCGTACCGAACCCATCCGCAAAGCAGTTGAAAAACTAGGCGGCTCGCTGGTGGGACTTTGGCTCTCGTTCGGCAAGCACGACGTTGTCTGCATGGTGGAAATGCCCGACAACATTTCTGCGGCAGCCATGGCGATTGCCGTCGGCGCTGGCGGTGCGGTCCAGAACACCCATACCACGCCGTTGCTCAGCGTCGAAGATGGCATTGTGGCGTTAAAGAAGGCAGCAGGCTCCGGGTACAAGCCGGTTACAAGGAAGTAGCAAAAGGTTGTGGGCTAGCCGGAAAACCGGTTGGCCCACATAATCTCATTCGACCCATAATTCCTGCAGAGGAACGCTGCCGCCCAGGTGCGCGGCAGCAGCGTTGCGCTGCGCGTTGCCTCGCCTCGACCTCAATTGAATTCGTCAGCCGACGGACCATATAAAGCCGGTACGGTTGAGTCGGCCAGGCGCAGGTAAACCGTCAACTGGCCGCGATGGTGGGCGAGGTGGCTGAAGACGGCATCGGCAATCATGACGTTGCGCGGCTGCTGCTGCACGGGCCGGCCGCCCATTTTGAAAGTCCAGGGCAGTAGCAGATGTTCATCCGTGGTGGCGGCTAGAGATTTGCGCGCCGCCATGAGCCCGCGATCGAGATGAGCCAGCATCTCGGCCTTGGTGCCGAGGGGCTTGGTCCGCAACGCCTCGTTGGAGGGATCGTCGAGGTCGAGTTCATCCCGATCGATCATAGTTGGAATCCAGCCAAGAATTCCGGCAACAATCGATGCGAGATAGCCGAGCGCCATGGAGCGTTCGTGCGGCTTGAAGTCATTGATCCCCTCAGGAACGCGTTCCAGGGTCTTGCGGACGAGCACGGCCTCGCGCTCCAGCTTGTCCAGAAAAAACTGCTTGAGGCTAAGGGTGGTCGCGGGAATGGCTTCGAGAGTCGAGGATTCGAGAGACATGGGGTAAACCTCCTTGATGTTCGGGGGAGTTGATCCCGACTTTTCAAGGTTAGGCGGGAATATATGACAAGTAATGTCATAATTAAAATGAGATTGTGAAAAAGATGAGAAAAGGGGCGCGATGAAGTCCGACCGGCTGCTTTCCGTATTGCTGCTGTTACAGGCCAAAGGCCGTGTGACGGAACGCGAGCTGGCGGAGCGGCTGGAAGTATCGCAGCGGACGGTGCACCGGGATATGGAGGCGCTGAGCGCGGCGCGGGTTCCATTATCGGCGGTGCGCGGCTCACGGGGAGGCTGGGAACTGGAGAAGGGCTGGAGGACGCAAGTGCCCGGCCTCAACGATGGCGAATTGCGCGCGTTGCTGATGGCGCAACCGCGGGCGCTGGGCCATTCGCGTTTGGCGGCGGCGGCAGAGAGTGCGTTGAACAAACTGATGGCGGCTCTGCCGGTGCCCATGCAGGCGCAGGCCGCGGCGATGCGCCAGCGCCTGCACGTGGACCCCACGGGGTGGCGCGGGACCGGGGACGATGTGTCAATGCTGGCAGTCGTGCAGGAGGCAGTGGCCGACGACCGCAGACTGGCCTTCGACTACACGCGCGCCGATGGTCAAACGGGGCCGCGAACGGTGGATCCGCTGGGATTGGTGGCTAAGGGATTGAGCTGGTACCTGGTGGCTCGTGGGACAAGTGGGATGCGGACGTACCGAGTTTCGCGGATGCAAAGCATCACTGCGCTGGCGACGAAGTTTGAGCGTCCGGCGCAGTTTGACCTGGCGGCATATTGGAAAAACTCGACGGCGCAATTCTCTGAGCAGCACAAAAACTTCACTGCAACGCTTTTCGTCACGGCGGCTGCGGCTCAAAGGTTGAGCGAGTGGGGAGTGACTGAGGAGGCGAATCCGTCATCTTCGCCAATCGAGCCGGCTGGAATTCCGCCGCGCGAAGGATGGAAGATGCTGACGGCGACCTTCGTTAACGAGGCAGAAGCACAGTTCATTGTGCAGGGGCTGGGCAGCAGTGTGCGCGTCGTCGCGCCCACGGATTTCAGGCAGAAGCTCCAGGTGGAAGCGGCAGCCGTTGTGTCCGCCGCTTGAATGCGGATTTTATTCCACCATGACTTCGCCGGGCAGAATGGGGCGGGTGCGGTAGAGCTTGCCGCGGGCTGAAAGCAGGCCCATGAACAGCAGAGCGGCGAGATAGGCGAGGAGTTTGATCCAATCCGTAGTAGCATTGCGCGGCAACGTCTTCCAGAGGACCAGGAGCAAGGTTTGCGCCGCAGTGACAGCCCACACGCTGCCGTAGAAGTATCGGCGCTCTGTGCCTTCGGTTTTGGTGGAAGGGCCGACGCGCGGAAGCTTGCCGAGGGCTCCAAGGATCAGGATCAGAGCGCACAGTGGAAAGTAGCCCCAGGTATAGATGGGCTTCATATTCCAAACGCCCGTGATTACCGCCCCGATCAGGCCTGCGAGATTCAGGCTGGCGAAGGTGATAACGGCGCTCCACGCGAAGGTGTAGCAGACGCGCCGGTAGAGCGGGTTGGGACGGTCTTCATCGAAGCGCAGAATGTAGGGTCGCGACTCGGTGCCGGGTAGGGCTTCGCGTAATCCGGCGATGCCGGTGCCGACAAGCACCAGTGCGAGCCAGATCCCGTTTGCGAGGCTGAAACCGTGGGCGAAGAGAGAGAAAGTCAGTGGTCCGGGAGCGAGGAAGAAGACCCATATCCAGATGGGCCAGTGGCAAAGCCGGTAGATACGCGTATTCCGTTCGCGGATCTTACGTTCATAAGCAAATTCTACTTTTCCGCGATAAGCCATTTTTTCAAGTTTCGCAGGGCCGGGCGAAGACCGTCAATTGGCCATCTTGCGGCCTGCCGTGGTAACGCGTTGAATCACGGCAGCGCGCGCGGCCCGGACTTCGGCGGCCAAGACCTGCAGAATCTTCATTGCCAGCATGGGCTGCTCGCGCATCATTGACGTGAAGCTGTCGCGAGTCACGTAGCGCAGTTCGACCCCGGGGTGGGCAATGGCGCTGAGCGTATAAGGTTCGTCGCCGATCAGCCCGGGAAGTCCCAGCAGGGATCCCTCTCTGGCGCGGAAAGAGATCAGCTCGACGCCTCCGGGCGAGGTCATGCTTAGCGTGACGGGGCCTGATTTCAGAATAAAGAGCCCTACGGGGGCATCTCCCTGATGAAAGAGAACGCGATCTTCGTCACAGGAAATCGGAGTGGACTGCTCTTCGAGGGCTCGAATGAGCTCGGAGTCGGCGACGAACGCTGAGGGGTCGAGGATCATACGGGATTCTCCGGGAGGCAAAGCGACGGGTGAATCAGGAGCAGGAGGGGCAATCATGGTCCTTGTCATGGTTGCATCGCAGTTTCGAATTCTATGTGATAGATATCACTTAATAGTGGTCAACCCTCTTGTTGCACAACGTTCATTGTTCTAAACAAAAGAGTTGCATTCGATAACGGGGTCGCCGCATCTTCGGTTCGGTGTGAAGGATCAAACTAATGTGATGAATGAAACGCTCAAAGATTTTCCTGTTTCCATTCTCGATCTCGTGGCCATGCGCTCGGGCGAGCCGGCGGCGAACGCAATCTCCCGCACGGTAGAGTTGGCGCGACATGCTGAACAATGGGGTTACAAACGCTATTGGCTCGCAGAGCACCATTCGATTGCGGGGTTGGCGTGCTCGGCCACAGCTGTCCTGATCGGCCATGTAGCCGGGGCTACGGAGCGGATTCGCGTGGGCAGCGGCGGCGTAATGCTGCCGAACCATGCGCCTCTGGTGGTGGCCGAACAGTTTGGCACCCTTGAAGCCATGTATCCGGGACGGATCGATCTGGGCCTTGGCCGCGCTCCCGGCGGCGACGGGTACACCATGCGCGCCCTGCGCCGCGATCTTCGCCAGACAGGCGATGACTTTCCCGAGCTGCTCGAAGAGCTGCGCACCTACCTCGGTCCGGTGCGTCCGGGCCAGGCCGTTCACGCGTATCCAGGGCAGGGAAGCCAGGTGCCGATCACACTTCTTGGCTCCAGCCTCTACAGCGCGCGACTTGCCGCGCGCCTGGGACTGCCATTTGCCTTTGCGGTGCACTTTGCGCCGGACGATCTGCTTATGGCGGCACACGTTTACCGGAACAGATTCCAACCCTCAGAGGAGCTGAGCGAGCCCTACCTGTTGGTCGCGGTGCAGGCAATTGCCGC
Source organism: Acidobacteriaceae bacterium (assembly GCA_003164635.1). GTDB lineage: Bacteria > Acidobacteriota > Terriglobia > Terriglobales > Acidobacteriaceae > Telmatobacter. The sequence goes on along the minus strand of PLTV01000352.1, from coordinate 5,582 downwards.
GAAGACCGATGAAGCGGCGCAGCGTTTGTTTACCACGCCACAACAGCGATTCCTCCGGCTCATTCGCAACCAGCCGGTAGAACTGCTTCCACCAGTCGATTCAATGGATGGTCTTTGGACAGCCGGCGAGCAGATCGCGGTCGGGAGCCGTCTCGGCGCCGCGATCGTGGGCTCAACCCGAACCGTGCGCGACGGATTTGAAAAGTTGGTGCGTGAAACTGAAGCCAGCGAATTGATCGTGGTGACCGACGCCTACGAGGCGGTCGACCGGCATGAGTCTTATCGACTTGTTGCCGAAATCGCCGCCGCACTCGAACCTGCAGAAAAGGGTTCAAAGGTGTCTCCCATCCCGGCGGAGTCAGATGCGGCACACAACGCGACCTTCTCTTGAAAGATCCAGAAGTGTGTCGAGAGCTTTCCGCGCATGAAATTTGGGGAGCGGCTCGGTGAGGCGTAACCGCGGAATCCAAACCGAAGCGGCATGTAAACTGCCCCCCGTTGGACAGCTCCGCCTGTAAACATATGTTTACAGTGACTTTCGTGCGTTGGATTCAGGACTTGCCTCAAGTCTTTGAGATATTGGGATGAATCTAATAGGTAGGGTTCGGCCCGCCGATTGCTATTACAGCAATACTCCGGAGACTGCGCGGACAGGAACCGGTGGAGGAAAGTCAAAGTGAACACATTGCTTCTCAAGCTGCATTGCAAATTGGAAGAATTGGCTAGCCGCGAAGAAGGCCAGGACTTGGTTGAGTATGCACTCGTTGTTGCGGTTCTCGTGTTTGGCGCAACAGCCGCTATCAAGTTCCTTGCCGCCGGCCTCAGCGGTGCTTTCGGCAACATTAGCGGCGCCCTCGGTAGCTACGTTACTTAGCCTTCAGATGCCGCTCCGTTCGCCCGGTCTTCCAACACATCGGCTAACGGCGTCGAAGTCGAAAAGCATGAAATACGCACTCTGACGATCGATCTTTTCCCCAATGCATCGACCGCGCTTAGGGCCCACTCCCCCACGGCCCAGCCACACCTGGTCTCGCTAATCAGCTGCACGCACGTCGTAGACGACCTGATAGCGCGATGTGTTCCCCATCAATTCTTCAATAGCCGCGACCGATTGAATTCCCCCGCGTGCGCCAGAAGCCATGCAATTGATCGCCGCTGCCGCACACGAAAAGTCGAGTTGGCGTTCGAGCGGCCATCCCTGTCGCAGCGCGTAGATAAATCCGGCGTGGAAGATGTCGCCTGCGCCGGTCGTGTCGACAACCGGCACGCGATAGGCAGGCCGGTGAAGGTATTGCCGACCGTCCCATGCCAGTACGCCGTCTTCGCCAAGCGTCGCAGCGGTCAATCGACACCCAAAGCGCATCTGCATGAGGCGTAGCGCATCTTCCATGCTCGAGCCTCCCATGAGGCGGCAAGGGAAATCACGGCTCACGATGAGATAGTCGACGTTCTCGATTAGCTTGTCCACTTGAGGATATGGCTCATCGAGGTCCGCGATCACAGGGATGCCGGCTTCGCGCGCCCATTGCGCGGCCAAGGTTGCCGCGGCCGTCTCGTAGCCGTCTACATGCAGAAATCGCGCATTCTCGATCCACTCCCGACGCAGGTCGCCGGGCTGCAGAAGCAGGCGTTCATCGCGCCGGCAGAGCACCGTCCGTTCGCCGCCCTCGTCGACGAGAATGAGCGATTGCGGACTGGCAGCGCCGGGAACGGCCGTCAGTTGCGCTTCAACACCGGCGCGGGCAAAGGCATCTCGATGCAGGCGGGCGGCGTCGTCTTCGCCGAGTTTGCCGACATAACGCGTTTTGAGGCCCCAGGTCTGGCAAGCCACGACCGTGGTTGCCGCTTGTCCGCCCGGAAGGACCGTGGCATGACGGTACTCCACCTTCGAACCTCGCGAAGGATAGTTGACCAGTGGGATGAGCGTGTCGGTGGCATTCAGCCCCACGCCCACCAGATCGACCTTGTTACCTTCCGCCATTTTTTCATTGTAAAGGCCGATGGCCGCGCGAGAGCCGATGTCCCCGGAGAAGCGCTCAAGAGAAGCGCGTCGCCTTCCACAACCCCCAGCCGCTCAGCAGGGCCGATGCGACCAACACCACGGCCAGAACCGCGAGCCACGAGAAGTTCATCGCCAGCGACGGCACTTTCGCATTCACGCCGAGATAGATGAACACGCCCACGGCTGCCGTGACAATCACGTAGTCCCACCACGATCGCCGCTCTGATGGATCGGCAACCTCGCCGTGTCCGAGGCCGCTGTAGGTCTTCACAATGCGATCGTAGTCCAGACCGTACCGGCAGCATTCGCGGAGCAGCGCTTCGTCGATGGAGCGGCGTTCCCGCTCGGTCGCAACCGCGGTGCTCACGGCCAGTGCGCCTAAGATCATGACCAGGGAGCCGGTCACCACCAGCATGCGGTGCTGCAAGTCGGCGTGTGCCAGCTCTCCGAAGACAAGCGCGCCCCATGCGAGTCCCCAAAGCTGGTTGGTGTTGGAGAGAGGAATAGCGCGGCCGATGCCCAGAAACTTTGTGGCGAACTGCTGGAATAAGTCGCCGATGACCCAGACAAAGCCGCCGAGAAAGAGCCAGAAAATCAAATGCCTGATCTCCGTTGAGTGGAAGATGGCCGCATGAGTTCCGCCATCGAGCGCAAGCACAAGCGCGAAGCAGGTTGCCAGTTCGCCAATTGTAAACACGGTGACAAACGACAGCGGATTCATGCCGCTGATGTAAGCCTTGCGGTAGGGCACATACATGGTTCCCCACAGCAGGCTTGCGCCTGCAGCCGCAAGTACGCCACCCAGCGCGCGCCCGCCGTGCGGACCGCCGCCCTGGATGGTACTGAACCCCAGCAGGATCGCCGCCACAATAATCGCCACGGCGCCCAACAGAACCTTGGCAATGTTCTTTCCGCTCGCTCCCTTTAGCTCTCCAAACAGCAGGCGTCCCCACAGAATGCCGACGAGCGAGTTGGTGTTCCAAAGCGGAAAGGCTATAGTCAGCCCCACATCGCGAATGGCAAAGACCGTGAGCGTATTGGCCACTGCCCACAGCATGCCGGCGAGAATGGCGTTCACGACCAGATGGCGATTCTGCGCCAGGTCCGCGAAGACATAACGCGTGCCCTTGAGAAGTGTGGGGAGAGTCCACCGCGCTGTAAAGACGCCGGCAACCATGCACAGCGAAATGGCATACGGCGAAAGGCCGGAGTTGACGAGTTTGGTCGGCGCCTCTGCGCCTCCAAGCCACACGCCGGCGGCCAGCGCACACGCCACGCCAATGCCGTGCACCGATCGAAAGCTCGCGTTCGCCGTTGTCTCGACTGAGTCGCTCAAACAGGTCGATCCTTTGTCGCAAACGGGGAGGCGCACGCATGGGAAGCGAGGCACTCCCGGCACGCGCCACTCTGGCTTAGTGAAGCGTAATCAAAAGCGCGAGCCCCACAAAAAACACTACGAGTGGGACCAGAAAGTGGCTGTCTGTGAGAATGGCTTTGGTCTTCGGGGAAATGGTCATGGTGGATCCAGCTGGCTGGTACGAACGAGAATCATCATAGGGGAGCGAGACCGGCTTTGTAATCTTGCAATTCGCTTTTTTGTTGGTTCCGGCCCTCCCTACGAGGATGGAACTCATTTTCCTGGGCGGGGTTATTCGCAAACACGAGGCTGGCCCCGCCAATACTGTAGGCTCAAGAGAGAAACTCCGCCCTGGATGGAACGCTTGGCTCCGATTCTCAATTCCTCTGTCGATTCCTCTGGCCGCCCGTTTCATTTTTCCGGTGCGACACATGCGCTTCTCTGCGGCCAAGTGTCGCTGGAGG
>PLTV01000352.1:0-1739 GCA_003164635.1 Acidobacteriaceae bacterium | reverse complement strand
TGCGCCCGAGGCCGTGGATCGGGTGGTTTTCTCCGGCGTGGGAAAAACCGAAGCTGAGATTGATCGCGCTCTTCAGGCAGGCATATTGCAATTCAACGTGGAGAGCGAAGAGGAACTCGCGCTGCTTGGCGCACGCGCACGCAGATTGAAGCGCGCCGCGCGCTTTGCACTACGCGTAAATCCCGACGTCTTCGCCGACACGCATCCTTACATTTCAACCGGCCTGCGCGAGCACAAGTTCGGCATCGACATTCGCCAGGCGCGGCGCATCTACGCGAGCGTGGCAGGGAACCGCTGGCTCGAAGCGTACGGTGTGAGCGTGCACATCGGCTCGCAGATTCGCTCCGCGGCCCCGTTTGGCGCGGCAATGGAACGGGTCCACAAGCTCGTGGTTCAGTTGCGAAGCGATGGCATCACCCTGAAGGCTATCGACGCCGGTGGCGGGTTAGGCATCGATTATCACGGCGGCATCTTTGATGCCGCAGCAAGGGTAGCGGAGTACACCGGTGCCATCGATGCAGCGCTGCGCGGCTTTGAAGGCCGCCTGCTTCTCGAACCCGGGCGCTTCATCGTGGCGCAGGCAGGCGCGCTGGTTGCGAAGGTACTGCAGGTCAAGCGCAACGGCAAGAAGACGTTTGTCATTACAGATGCCGCCATGAACGATCTCATCCGCCCAGCGCTTTATCAGGCGTTCCACGAGATTGTGCCGGTTCGCCCGCGCAGAGGCCGTCCGCGCGCAGTCGATATTGTCGGGCCGGTTTGCGAAACCGGCGACTTTTTCGCGCGTGATCGCAAGCTGAGCCCGGTTGAGCCGGGGGACCTGGTGGCGCTGCTCGATGCCGGCGCGTACGGCATGGCGCAAAGCTCCAACTACAACACCCGCGTGCGCCCCGCCGAGGTTCTGGTGGAGGGCGCGAAGGCGCGGCTGATCCGCCGCCGCGAGACGATTGGCGATTTGCTCGCACCGGAAATGGTGTGAGCGCAAACACTCGACCTTCTCTGGCCATGAAACTCCACCACTCCTTCGCCCGTCCTGATAACGTATTCCGCGGAGGATTTTTGTGATGCAAGTGGGGATGAAGCTGTTGTGTGCCCTGGCGGTTGCCGGGATGATGTTGGGAGTTTCCACGGCCGTCCGGGCTGACGACCTGACCGTCAAGACAGAACAAGGCAAGGTCAAGGGCAAGACCATCAATAACGGCAAGGTGAAGGCCTTCCTGGGTATGCCCTACGCGGAGCCGCCGGTGGGCGATCTCCGCTGGAAAGCTCCGGTGCCTGCGGCCAAGTGGAAGGGCGATCGCGACGGCACCACATTCGCTCCTCACTGCGCGCAAAACCACGTCTTTGACGACATGGTCTTTCAGGATGCGGCCGGTCCTAAAGAGGATTGCCTTTACCTGAATGTCTACGCACCGGCTGACTCATCCGACAAGAGCAAGCTGCCGGTGATGTATTGGATTCATGGCGGCGGCTACTCGGGCGGCGGCAGCGATGAACCGCGCCACAATGGCGANNGCAGGGAACTACGGCCTTATGGACATGGTGGCCGGGCTGCAATGGGTGAAGGAGAACATCAAGAAGTTCGGCGGCGACCCTGACAACGTGACGATCTTCGGTGAGAGCGCAGGTTCGTTTGCCGTGAGCACGCTGATGGCGTCGCCCATGGCCAAGGGGTTGTTCGCGAAGGGCATCGGCGAAAGCGGCGGAGCCTTCAGCGATGTGCTGGCGCTCGATCCGCT
>PLTV01000159.1 GCA_003164635.1 Acidobacteriaceae bacterium | reverse complement strand
ACCGCTGCCGCAAGCACCAGCCGCACAAGGAAACGAAGTAACTCGACAGTTGTCAGTGGTCAGCTGTCAGTGATCAGTTTGAGCGTACACGGGGAAAGCACATTGGCTTCAACCCGCACGACGAGACTGAAAACTGATCACTGAATACTGATCACTGTTCTTAGGGGCGTAAGCTCAACGGTTAAACTGTCGGTCTCCAAAACCGAACTTGGGGGTTCGAATCCCTCCGCCCCTGCCAGATTTTTTGGAGTCAGCCGAAAGTTGAGAGCTAAGGCTGATAGCTGTTTTCGGGAATGCGCCCGGCACGACGCTGGACGCGAAGGAATGAAGGTATGGCATCCAAAGCAGCACTCGCGAACGGTGAAGAGCGTCCGTCCTCCGGCAAGTTGACGCCGGCAAAGCGGCCGAACGCTGAGCCGAACGCATTGGAGCGGGTGACCAATTCGTGGAAAGAATTCACCCACTTTCTGAGCGACGTCCGCGGAGAAATGCGCAAGGTGGTCACCCCTTCGCGCAAGGAAGTCGAAGCGACCACGACCGTTGTCATCGTGGCGGTCTTTATCTTCGGCTTGTTTTTCTTCATCGTGGACAGCATCTTCGCATACGGCCTGGATCGGTTGCTGAAGCAGCTGGGCGGCGTGCAGTAGTGAATTCCGCCTGGAATCGAGAGCATGATGGCAGATGAACTGGAACAACCCGTAGCAGCGGTAGAAGCCACCGATGGCGAAGCGCAGCCGGAGAAGAACGAGCGCTTCAAGTGGTATATCCTGCACGCCTATTCGGGCTTTGAGCGCAAGGTGCGCGAGTCNNGAGATCGTCAACGGCAAAAAGCGCACCGTCGATCGCGTGTTCCTCCCTGGCTATGTCCTTGTCGAAATGGAACTCGACAATCACCTCTGGCATGTGTTGAAAGATACGCCCAAGGTGACCGGCTTCCTGGGCACGGGCGACAAGCCCGTCGCGCTGAGCGAAGAAGAGGTCAGCTCGATCCTGTTCCGCAGCGAGACCGCCAAAGAGAAGCCACGCCTCAAAATCAAGTTTGAAAAGAACGAGCAGGTCCGCATNNAAGAACGAGCAGGTCCGGATTACGGACGGGCCGTTCGCCAACTTCAACGGCGTGGTGGACGAGATCAACGAAGATCGCGAAACGCTCAAGGTCATGGTGACCATCTTCGGCCGCTCCACGCCGGTAGAACTCGAGTTCGGCAAAGTTGAAAAGATTGAGTAGCTGCAGCTCTTAGCTATTAGCTTTTAGCTTCTAGCCGGTTGAGCCACCTGGCGGTGAGCCGGTTAAAAGCGAACGTTAGGCACGCAGCACCAAAATTCAAACAAGTGTTGACCAGCTAAAAGCTAAAGCCAGGAGCTAGAAGCTGGTTCCAGAGGAACCAATGGCACCTCCGAAGAAAATTACCGGGTATGTGAAGTTGCAGATTGAGGCCGGCAAAGCAACGCCCGCTCCTCCCGTAGGCCCCGCGCTTGGTCAGGCGCAGGTCAACATCATGGAATTCTGCAAGCAGTTCAACGCGCGCACGCAGAACAAAGAGATGGCCGGCCTAATCATTCCGGTCGTCATCACCGTCTACGGCGACCGCAGCTTCAGCTTTATCACCAAGACGCCGCCCGCGGCCGTTCTGTTGAAGAAAGCGGCCGGCATCGCCAAGGGGTCGGGCACGCCCAACAAGGAAAAGATCGGCAAGGTCACCGAGAAACAGGTGCGCGAAATTGCGACACAGAAGATGCCGGATTTGAACGCGGCTTCCGTCGAAACCGCGATCAAGAGCATCAAGGGCACCGCGCGCTCCATGGGCATCGAAGTGGTCGCGTAACCTCAGACAAGATGTCTTTCCTTACAGAAGCCTCACTCCATCGGGTGGGGCTTTTGTGCGTTTGCCGGGTCACTCAGCCAATACTTCGTGCCGGTCCCCTCGCGAATATTTGCGCACGGCCCCTTGACACCGGAGCGTATGTCGTCGCATTCTTCTATAGAAATCTAGGGGAGGCGCATCTTTGACGCGCACGAGAGGCGACAATCTGCAGGGAGCCCTGGACCTTCTGGTCCTGAAGAGCCTCGAGCAAGGCCCCATGCACGGCTGGGGCATCACTCTGCATATTCAGCAGATTTCCAACGATATCCTGCGCGTTGAAGAGGGATCGCTTTATCCGGCGCTGCATCGCATGGAGGAGGAGAAGTGGATCGCCGCCGAGTGGGGCCTGAGCGAAAATAACCGGCGTGCCCGGTTCTACCGGCTGACAGCGGCTGGCCGCAAGAAGCTCGCGACGGAGCGGGAGAATTGGCTGCGCATCACCAGCGCGGTTGGGCTGGTGCTTGGTTTCGGCGAAGCGTAAGTTCCGGAGGCTTCTATGGGATGGCTCTCACGGTTGCGACGCACACTCGGTAGTGAGAAGCTCGCGCAGGATCACGAAGACGAGCTGGATTTTCACCTCTCGATGCGCGAGGGTTGGAATGTCGAGCAGGGACTCGCCCCGGAGGAAGCACATCGCGACGCCGCAATTCGTCTGGGAAGCAAGAGCGTGTGGCGCGAGCGCATGAGCGCAATCGATCTCATGCTTTTTCCCCAAACCATGTGGCAGGACCTCCGCTACGGGGCGCGTCTGCTTTTGCGCAATCCCGGCTTCACTCTGGCATCAGTGCTCGCGCTCGCCATCGGCATCGGCGTGAACACTGCGGCGTTCACCGCCTACAAAGCATTTTTCAAGCGGCCATTGGATGCGCGCGAATCGGGGCGCATGGTGAACGTGGCCTTGAACCCTCCGTCAGGCGATACGATCGCGCGGTTCAGCTTTCTCGATTTTGAGGCGTATCGGGGCAATGTCCATGCCTTTGAAGATCTGATCGCCGTCACCGTTCCGCAGAATCTGACGCTCACCGGTGCGGATGGGATTGCGAGCCCGCGCAGCGCATCCGAGGGGACTTTAATAGGAAAGCTGGGTCTTCTGCAGTTTGGAAAAAACGCTGAAACCGCGAGCACGCTTCTGGTGTCGGACAATTATTTCTCGGTCCTCGGAGTAAGTCCGATACGCGGCCGAGTGTTCGCTCCGAAGGGTTCATCCAACCCTGACGCGACTCCCACTGCGATGATCAGCGAGAACTATTGGCAGAAGCGGTTCGGAGGTGATCCTTCCGTCCTGGGCAAGACCGTTCGGCTGAATGGAGTCCCTTTCACCATCGTGGGGATTACACCGCACAATTTTGTGGGGACGTTTGTCGGAGCGCCTGACTTCTGGGTTCCCCTCAACCTCGAACCGCTGATCTATCCCGACGCTAATTGGCTGCGTGACCGCGAGAACCTATGCTGCCGCGTCCACGGTCGCCTCGCCGCGGGCGCTACCATCGACCAGGCAAGGGCGGAGATGACCCTGTTGGCCGGGAACCTGCGCAGCCAGCATGCCGAAAACTCCGATCTCGCCAAGCCGGTTACGGCGTTGGTCTGGCCAGGCTCGCCATTTCCGGTCCCCATCAACCAGCTTAGAGAATTGAGGTACGCCCTTCTTTTAATCTTGATTGCAGTTGGAATGGTCCTGCTGATCGCTTGCGCCAACGTGGCGAGCCTGCAATTGGCGCGCTCCGCTTCGCGCCAGAATGAGTTGGCCATGCGGCTGTCTCTGGGAGCGAGCCGGCTTCGCATTATCCGGCAATTGCTCACCGAGAGCGCCCTGCTCGGCATGCTGGCCGGCTTTGTCGCGCTGCTGCTCAGTTGGGCCATGCTTCAGGTGGCAGTGACCATCGTCGCGGGAGCATTCCCCGATGACTATGGAACATTCATCTTCCACGTGAATCCCGACCTGGGCGTCTTTACATTTGTCTTCGCCATTTCGCTGTTGGCAGGAATCGCGTTTGGCCTGGCGCCGGCATTGGAGAGTTCGCGCAATGCTCTGGCATCCGCTCATCGTAGCCGCGGGGGCATCTCGCAGTTTCGCAGCCGCAGGCTGCGCAGTTTCCTGATGGCCGCGCAGGTGGCGATCTCCATGGTCCTGATGATCGCGGGAGGAATGCTGATTCACGCCTCGATTCGCGCACTGAAGATGGACACGGGATTTGAAACCAAGAGCGCGGTTGAGATTCTACTGCGGTTTCCAGCAGGGCTGAATTACTCCGCGGAGAAGCGGCTGGGCTTGGTCAGGGAACTGCGCAGTCGACTTATCGCGCTGCCCGGTGTAGACGCCGTTACCAGCGCCCGGGCTCCTGATGGCGGCGACTTTTACCAGGCGGCCGTCTCAGTCAATGGGCAAAGCCCCTCGCCGCGCAACACGCGCGCAGTGCTCTATTACAGTTATGTTGAGCCAAACTATTTCCAGACACTAGGGATTCCGCTGCTCTCCGGCCATGGCTTCCTTAAGCAATCGAGTCAGCCGGAGCCCTCTGTCGTCCTAAGTCAATCAGCTGCGCAGGCGCTCTGGCCCGGGCAGAACCCTATTGGAAGGAACGTGCGATTCGGTACGGATGGTCAATACCGCGACAAGGGAAGTCTCATTCCCGACGGATCAACCTACCAGGTTATCGGAGTTACGCGCGATACGCGCGGCGTAATGATCGATGGCACTGATTCCGAACTGATCTACATCCCCGTTCCCGAGAATCGAATTCAGGATCTTCCCATTCTCGTGCGAACCCAGGGAGACGCGGCGCAGATTGTGAGCGCGCTAGGACCCGTGATGTCTTCTGTCGACCCTGACCTTGTGGCCACTTCAGTAACGCTGGACCAATTGCTTCGCCTGACGGAATCCTTCATCTCTTCCAGCATCTCGGCAGCCATCGCTACTTCGGTCGGACTACTTGGCCTTCTATTAGCCTCGATGGGAATCTATGGCACTGTCAGCTACATGGTCGTGCTGCGCACGCGCGAGGTCGGCATCCGCATGGCACTGGGAGCAACCCGCCACGATGTACTGCTCCTCATGCTGCGTGAGAGTACGCGGCCGGTCGTTGCGGGCCTTATCGCCGGCATGTTCTTGGCTCTTGGCGCTTCGCATCTGCTGCGCAAGGTTCTTTACGGGCTCGGCGCGGTCGATGGAATCTCGCTCGGTGGCGTGGCATTTTTGTTTCTGGTCATCGCACTTCTCGCATCGTGGCTCCCGTCGCGGCGTGCCATGCGCGTCGATCCCATGGTGGCTCTGCGTTACGAATAAATCATGCGTCGGTTGCACCTTGGCCAGCGAGCGCCTAAAAAATCTGCGAAAACAAAAAGGCCCCACGCGCATGCGTAGGACCTTTTGCGTAGCGAGAGCGTGGGCCGCTTACTTCGGTGGCGCGGGGGTAAACACCTCGCGTTTGCGGCCGGGCTCTGGTTTAGGCTTGGGCTTCGGTGCTTTCTTCGCTTCTTTCTTGCCTTTGTCTTTGCTTCCCATGGCTAGAAGTGTGACACAGAACAGGATCGCTGGAAAAGCCAAAACTGCTCACATGAACCTGCCTGCGCAGTATCCGGATTTGAATCGCCCTGCACACTGCGCAATCCGGTACCTCTGCTAGGCCACCGGATGCTTCAGAATCTCGGTCAGCGCCTGGATTCGGGCTGCATCGGTTGGGCTCTTTGCCGACGAAGAGCCGGTCTCAATTCCACCGGTAAGGCTCTGTAGCTTGGCTACTTTGCCCGCGTTCATGTGCGACTTCTCAGCGTTGTGAATTGCCTTCTGCAATGCGGCGATCTGCTTTGCCGGCAATGCCTGCGAACGCGCCAACTGGTCGAGATAAGCCTTGGCTACCACCAGCTGCGAGGGCCAGGCGAGCTTCTGCTGGTTCTGCACGTTTAGTTCATCGACATGCACCGACCTGGCCGCATCAATTTCGTTTTGCGTCAGGAATTTCGTCGGCGTCAGCTCGAACACGTCGAGTCCGCGGGCAATTTCCGAACCGTAAATCGATCCGTTATACCAGTAAGCTGACCAGTCGCCGCCCAAGACCAGCGACTTTGGGTCGATCGGGCCACGATCGAAGTAGGCAATCTCAAAAGGATGCACCGGGTCGGTGAAGTCCATCACGGAAACGCCGCCCTGATACCAGGCCTGCACTTCAATGTCGCGCCCCGGCACGGGAATCAACGAGCCATTGTGCGCCACGCAATTTTCGGTGTCGCCCTGCGCCGAGGGCAGCTTGTAATACGAGGCAAGGCTCAACTTGTCTTTGTTCAGATTGAAGATCGCATCGGAACCCCACTTGTTGGGATCGTTTGGCCGGCAACGCGCTCCGAGGCCGCCACCCCATTCATCCGTGAACACCACCTTCGAGCCATCGTTCGAGAATGTGGCCGAATGCCAGTAAGCATAGTTGGGATCGTTCACCGCATCCACGCGCTTGGGGTGAACGGGGTCGGAGATATCGAGCAGAATTCCGTTTCCCGAGCATGCTCCGGCCGCGAGCCCAATCGCCGAGTACACCGTGATGTCGTGGCACTGATTTGTGTCCACGGGTTTCTCTGCGTCTTTGCCGTGGCTGCCGCCATTGTTCAGGCCATTCAGAGCGCCGGTGCGTGGATCGATGAACACGCGCGGGCTCGACACCACCTTCGCATCCTGCGGAGCTGCCACCGGGACCTTGATTACTTCAATACGGAAGAGTGCCGTGTTCGGATCCTTATCCGGCTTCTCTCCTGAGCATCCAGACAGTTCTTCCGGCTGGCGGACAAACGACGTTCCCGACACATATATGTAGACATTCTCCTTGTCGTTCGGGTCGACAACCAGCGTGTGCGTGTGCGAACCGCGGCAGGTTTGCACGGCCGCTACCTGGCGCGGGTTCTTGATATCGGAAATGTCGAAGATGCGCACGCCCCGGAACCGGTCTTTCTGCGGGGATGGCGAATGACGCTCGTTTTCTTTCCCGGCAGGCGGAGGAGGATCGGGTGCAAAACCCTGTGCGCCGCAATCGAGGCGGCCGTTGGGCATCTCCACCGACATGAACATCAGGTTCTTGTAAACCGAAACATCGCCCTGGCCACCGGGGCAGACAAGCGTCGTGAGCAGTGCGGTCTTGGCAGGGTCAGAGATATCGTAGATGTTAACGCCGTAGAAGTTCCCCTGGAAGAGATGGCCTCCCTCGAAAGCAAAGTCTGAGTTAGCGAATGCTAACTGCGCAATCACCATTTGCATTGGTTTGGGCATCTTCGATGGATCGCCGACGCCAAGCTGTTTCAAGGTCTTCTGAACCAAAGGATCATCAGGAGAAGTAGCGTTAATCTGAAACGCATCCGGCTTTTTCAAAAACGCCAGGTGCTTCATTCCCATGGCCGCTTCGCCCGCGTCGTACATTCCTGGTTTCAGGCTGTAGCGCGGATCGCTGGTGTCCGACCCGGTCATGCCCGCAGGCAGCGGAGGAGCAGGCTGCGGCGCGAACGGATTTTCCTCGGCAGCAGGGGGCTTGGCCGGCGCTGCGGGTGTCGCGGTTGCGGCTGGAGGTGTGGTCGAGGGATTCTGTGCCTGCGTGGCTACTGAGGCTAAGCAGAAAATCGCTGCGGCTGCAATGGCCGCATTCAGGGCAGCATTCTTCAATCGGGTCAACGCGTCTCCTCCAGCATGTTTTGCATAATTCTGATCTCGGCCCGCTGCGTATTATCGGCATCGGTCGCAAAGTTAAAGATGTCGGCGTCCTGGCCTGCGCCCGCCTGGTCGAACAAATCCTTCACCATAATCAATGCGCCGTTGTGGTGCTGAATCATTCCGGCCAGAAAGAGACGATCGAACTCGGCACCTTTCGCCTCGCGCAATGCAGTCATCTGAGGAGGCGTCAACATGCCGGGCATCGGGGCCATCGGCTTGCCGTATTTATCCATGTCGGGCATTCCCGGCATCGACATCGTTGTCGCCTGGCCGCGCGCTGCAAGCCAATGCTGCATAAAGCGAATCTCATCCGACTGCGAACTCGAAATCTTCGCGCCGAGCGAACGCACTCTCGCATTCTTGGTATGCGAAGGGATGAGTGCGGTCATCTCGACGGCCTGCTCGTGATGCATGATCATGCCCTGCATGAAGTCCACGTCGGCCGCGGCGAGCGGAGGCAGGCTTGGTCTGGCGTTCGCAGGCAAAGTCTTGCTCGGCTCGCCCGGTGCGCCCGGCTGGACAATCACCGCTCCCGCCTGGGCGTGCGCCCCCGTGGCCGATAGGCAAACGAGCGCCGTCACCCACAGCAATGCCGGGCAGGCCACTGCCGGCACGCGCCTTGACCAATGTCGCGCGATGTCGTGGAAAGACCTCATTTTCGTAAATCAGCGGGGTTTGCCGATTTGCTTACGCTACCACATTGGCTGCCCGCGCTCTTTCTATTTGTTCTCAGTTACGCCGCTGGTTGCGGGTTTGTTCCCAAGATGCTCGTAGTTGAGGATTGCGTTGAACACCATGGCGTAGGTTCCCACCGTCTCGCCACGATAGACCGGGTTATTGCCGAAGAGAAGCACGTTGCCCTGGCCCAGATGCGCGTTCACTACCACCGGGTGTTCTGCGATTGAATTGCCCTTGTCCAGCAACCCATCGAGCAGCAGGCCCTTGCCGTCGGCAAAACGAAGAATGACATCCGGCCGCAGCTCCGCCGGAATCACATTCATGTTGTCGCGCAATTCTTCTTCGTTCACCTTCTTCGCTTCCCAGGGCTGAACCTTGACCAGCGCCTCGGCTTCAACGATCTTGCGGCCGGTGGGTTCGTCGCTGTCCTCCACACTTCCGCGTCCAGTGGGGCGCTCGGCGTAGGGATCCATGAGCGTGCGGCCTCCGCGGCCACCGAGCGTGTTGCTGATCGTGAAAGCCAGTCCGTTGGCGCTGATCACCGGCACTCCGGTCCCATATCCGTACGCGACCGGACTGTCCTTGTCGACAAACACGGTGTTGAGCACAGTTCCCACCACGCGCGATTCCCCGCGCGGAACAGCGCTCACACCCGGAGCAAGACCGGTATCGATCGCGAACTGCGCCGTGTCTTCGCACGTGATCAGCAACCCACCCTTTTCCACGAACTCTTTCAGGTGCGCCAGGCCCTCGTAGCCCAGGCCGGGACGAATGTCGGCGGTGGAGTCGATGCGGCCCAGGTTCGGCGTTAGGTCCGACTTCTGCCAGGGCATCGCGTTATTCCACATGGGAATTCCATTGATGATCGCTTGCGTATTCGAGAAGCCCACCGGCGCGAAGATAATCACGTCGTATTTAGAACGCAGGTCCGACGCGCCTGCCGCGGTCTGCGTATTGATGTAGTCGTAGGGCACGCCTGCAGCGTCGAAGGCGTAGCGCCACCAGCCTTCAGTCTGCGTCGCCAGCCACGTGTGCATGAAAGCAATGCGCGGCGCCGTTGCTGCGTGCGTCGGCACCGAGGGCGCTGCTGCCAGATGACTTGCGTCGAGAGAAAGATCATGCAGCAGCGGCGTCACCTGGCTGTCATCTGCTCCGCTGATCAGCAGCGAACCCGCCGCATAATGCTTGCCGTCCGCGTCGAAGGCCCTGTCGGCAACCTGCACATTCGCGCCCTTCAGCTTATAGACCAGCGGCAGCAACGAAACCTGCGCGGTGTTGGCAATTGCGAGCACTGAACCAGTGCCCGAGACCTTGCCCGCGAGCACCGCGGGATCGTCGAGCGGCGTCATCTTGGCCTGCAGAATCGCCGGATCGACAATGCGCACAACCTTCAGATTGAAGAGATGCGCGAAGGACCATCCTGTGTCGTCGTACGGATGCTTCTGCGGATCGTCCGGCGCCCAGAACTGCCGGTCAAGCAGCGCATCGGCCACGCGCGAATACGGCTGATCCATGCGAATCACGATCGAGCCCGCGGGAAAGCTCTCCTGTGCCGGCTTGTCGCCTCGCTTGGCCGCGGGCACGGCCGACGTTACAGCATCCGAGAGCTGTTGCACCTCAACATGCTGCCGCTTCATCACCTTCAGCAATTCGATCTGGCGGTTAGTGTCCGCGGCATCGGCGGGAATCACGTACGCAGCGGGGCCCTCAAGCGTGGGCTTTTCAATCGATCGCTTGCTTTTGGTGTAATAGTTTTCCAAAAAATGATGCGCGTGTTGTGCGAAGTATGAAATTGTGCTCAGCAGCGCCGACTGTTCGTAGTTGTTGTTGTCGCGTTGTGACCAGGTCACAACAGGCAGCGGTGGATTCTGCCGGTACCACGTGCGCGAGTATTCTTCCGGCTGCAAGATGCGCTTTTCCGTGTCGGCGCCGCCGTTCCCGAACGTCTCATACAGCCGGCTGATGCCGTTGTGCATGCCGGCAAGGAACATCAGGTAGCCGGGACTCCATGTGTCGAAGTCGCCATGAGTAAAAACTCCGGGCATACCGAACGACTGCATCTGCGCCACGTTGTTCCAGCCCAGTTCGGCCCACTCGTCGGCGAGTGTGGGATCGACCCACGAGTTATAGGGCCCGTCCCCAACCGTGTTGTCGTAGAGAAACGGAACCGACTCATGCAGATCGTGCAATACCTGGGCGTGCCAGCCCAGATACGTATCGAGTACATTGCGCGTCAAATCAAGCGTCATGCCCATGGCGTCGCGATTGTTGTCGTGCGCCACGTAGTGGCCCCAGTACAGCAAATGCGGATACTTTTCGTTGGGATGCGCCTTGTGCCACTTATACAAATCGACCATGCGGTCGCGGCCGTCCACTTCCACCACCGGCGTAATCAGCGTAATCATGTGCGAGCGGATGAACTTGATGTAGGGTGCATTGTCGACAGCAAGGCGATACCCAAGTTCCATCAGCGCCGTAGGCGCTCCCGTTTCCGGCGAGTGAATGGTCCCGGTGATGTAATACACCGGATACGACTGATCCACA
Source organism: Acidobacteriaceae bacterium (assembly GCA_003164635.1). Classification (GTDB taxonomy): domain Bacteria; phylum Acidobacteriota; class Terriglobia; order Terriglobales; family Acidobacteriaceae; genus Telmatobacter. The sequence continues at coordinate 3,659 of PLTV01000159.1, read as the reverse complement.
AGCTTCCGCGCAGTGGCGTCATCGAGCTTGATGGTGCGCGGATCGGCGAGCTTGGCCAACCGCTCGTCATTGGCCTTTGCGCCGGCAAGCAACGCCGGATCCGCAATGGCCACGGCAATCATTTCGCGGCCTTCTTCCGTATGGCCGATGCTCACCACTTTGACGCAGGGACTGGCGGCTTCAAGCATGCGGAAGTATTTGTAGACGTCCTCGGCGTACGGCAGCATGTCGGGCGCGCCAGAGACGTCGCCAAGCACCTTCGCCGGCGTCGGCACAGTCTTCGAGGCCGGCAGATAGTTCACTAGCGGCGACAGAAACGATGGATCGGTCGTGTACTTGTGAATCTGGTCGGTGTACTGCTGATCGATCGCCTGCGCGGGGTCGCGCGCGTAGTCCGAGTTCAATTGCTGGCTCAGAAGCGGGGCAGCGACGAGGACGAGAAGGCCTGCGAGAAAGCTCTGCTGAAAATTGTGCATGGTGCCTCTGGAAGGGTTTGTGTGCAGGGAGAACCGTGGATGCCAGTGTCCCACAGCAGGGTCCTGGCAGCCAATGCAAAAGTCTGCCCAGGACAAATGGGAGACGCAACACAGCCCCGATGCCTATAATTCTCGCTTCGAGACTTCCTTAAAATTGAACCCATCGGGTGCGTCCTCCCGGGAGATCGTAATCGTGCCATTGCCCAGACTTGCCGTCGTTTTCGCTTCGTCGTGTTTCTTGTTCAGCCACTTGTCATTGCTCGGCGCCGACACCAAACCATCCGCCCACCTTACCGAAGGCCTCGACGCCATCTTCAACAAGGGCGAGTTTTGGGACAAACAGGTCCAATTCGCATGGGAAAAGAACGGCGATATCTACACGATGGTTGAGCCGGCCGCCAGCGGCAAAGGGAGCGACATCGTCGCGTATGAGACGGCGTCCGGCACGCGCAGCGTCGAGGTTTCCGCGGCAGAGCTGACGCCCCCCGGTCTAAAAGATTCGCTTCACATCAGTGAATACGCCTGGTCTGCCGATGCCCAAAAGCTCCTCGTCTTCACCAACGCGAAAAAAGTTTGGCGCGCCTACACCCGCGGCGATTACTGGGTCTACGACACTACCGCTGCACCTGGGCAACGCCTGGTGAAGCTCGACACAGGCGCGCCCGAATCGTCCCTGATGTTTGCTACGTTCTCTCCCGATGCGAGCCGCGTGGCCTGGGTGCGCGCCAACAACATCTATGTCGAGGAACTGGCCACGCAGAAGATTACGCAGTTGACCCGCGACGGTTCCGACGACATCATTAATGGAACCTCTGACTGGGTAACCGAAGAAGAATTCTCCCTACGCAACTGCATGCGCTGGAGCCCTGACAGCCAACGCATTGCCTATTGGCAATTCGACCAGTCGGGCGTCGGCGAATACTCACTGATCAACGACACCGATCAGCAGTACCCGGTTGTGTTCAAGTACAAATACCCGCAGCCCGGCGGGACCAACTCGGCCGTACGCGTGGGCATTGTGCCGGTGTCTGGCGGGGAAACCGTCTGGGCGAAGCTCGACGGCGACCCACGCCAGAACTACATCCCGCAAATGGATTGGGCCGGCAACTCCGACGGCATTCTTTTTGAATACCTGAACCGCGCGCAGAACCGCAACCAGTTCGTGTGGGCCGATCCTGCAACGGGAACCACGCGCGTGGTCACCGAAGACACCGATAAAGACTGGGTCGATGTCAACGCGATGGAATGGATCGAAGATCATCCATCCTCGAACGCGCAATCTTTGAAAGACCCGCTCTTCCTCAGCGAGCGCGACGGATGGCGCCATGCCTATCGCGTCAATCTTAAGGCGGCAGAACCGCACCTGGTCACGAACTTCCAGGGCGACATTCTCGATGAGCTCACAGTTGATCAGGCAGGCGGGTGGTTCTACTTCACTGCTTCACCCGATGATCCGGTCCGTCAATACCTCTACCGCACACACGTCGATGGCAAAGGCAGCCCTGAGCGGATCACGCCCGAAGAGGAGCCGGGCCACCACGAATACAACGTCGCCCCCAACGCAAAATGGGCTGCCCACACTTATGGAACCTTCGACCGCGCCAACCGCATCGAGATTGTAAGTCTTCCCGATCACAAGGTCGTTCGAACTCTCGTGGATGGCAACGATCTCACAACGAAATCCAAACCGCTGCTCGCTTCCACCGGAGAGTTCTTCAAAATCCCAGTCGCCAACGGTGTCGCGCTCGACGGCTGGATCATCAAGCCGCACGACTTCGATCCCGCGAAGAAGTATCCCGTTCTGGCGTACGTTTACGGCGAGCCGTGGGGCGCCACCGTGCGCGACGAATGGATGGCCGGGATGCGCGTGATGTTCGGCCTGATCGCCGACGAAGGCTACCTCGTCGTCAGCTTCGACAACGCAGGAACGCCGGCGCCCAAAGGCAGTGCGTGGCGCAAAAGTATCTACGGCGCCATCGGCGTACTTTCCTCTGAGCAGCAGGCGCAGGCCATTCAGGAATTGGCCAGGGAGCGGCCGTATATCGATTCCTCCCGCATGGCCATCTGGGGCCATAGCGGCGGCGGCTCGAACACTCTCAACATGATGTTTCGCTACCCCGGCGTCTACTCTACGGGCATCGCGCTCGCTCCCGTGGCCGACGAGAGCCACTACGACTCCATCTACCAGGAGCGGTACATGGGTATGCCCTCGGTCAACGTGAAGGGCTACCACGATGGATCGCCTATCAACTTTGCCGACGGCCTGCAGGGCCATCTGCTGCTCATTCACGGCTCCGGCGACGACAACGTGCATTTTCAGGGATCGGAGTTGCTCATCAACAAACTCGTCGAACTCGGCAAGCCCTTCGAGATGATGGACTACCCCAACCGCACGCATGCCCTTTACGAAGGGAAGGGAACCGCGTTCCACGTGTACACCACGCTGGTGCGCTACCTCGAAGAGCACGTTCCACCCGGCGGCGTGGCGCGGTAAATCGCTTCATCCGCGGGTGGACAGTGAAGTTCAGGATCAATAGAATTCTGATCGAGCACTCTTCCCCTCGGTTGGAGACCGTATGCCCCTCAAAGCCAGATCAAACTATGGACGGCGCGGCGCTGTTTTGTTCGGCGCATCCTTCCTGGCGATTCTCTTGGCCGCAAGTTGGCTTCTGACCCTGGATAGAAACGCCTCGGCAAGCGTTCCACGCGAGACGGCAACGCCCGCAATGCAGCAGGCCGCGGCAGAAGCGGCCCAGGGCATCGCGATCGACTACCCGGAAAATGACTCGATCTTTCCACCCGGCATCACGCCTCCCACTTTTCTCTGGCGCGATTCAACGGCCACTTTCTGGCGCATTCACGTCGCGTTTGCCAATAACGCACCCGCGATTGACACCGAGTCCAAAGGCGAACGTATGAAGATCGGCCCCATCGATCCGGACTGCGTCGCTCCCGTCAACGAACTGCCGAAACAGACGCCGAAGCAGGCGGCCTCGTGGGCCTGGACGCCCGATGCCGCAACGTGGTCCGCAATCCAACTCCACTCCGCAGCTGCCCCCGCGACCCTCACCATCACGGGGTATCGCGATGGCAAGATTGTCTCAGCGGCAGCGCACATTGCGTTTACGACTTCGAGGGACCCCGTCGGCGCGCCCATTTTTTATCGCGATGTTCCGCTCATGC
>PLTV01000077.1 GCA_003164635.1 Acidobacteriaceae bacterium | reverse complement strand
TCGCGGTCTGGCCGCGCGCGCCCGCATACGCCATGGCAAAGGCAGTCGAAATGCTTTCCGGTGAAAAGAAGAGGTTGCCGTCGCGCCTGCCTAGTTGCGCATAGAGGTCGGCCGCGAAGGCATTGCTGCCTTCCACCAGTGCAGCTTGATCGGGAGTTGAAGAGGGAGACAGGGAGGATGCATTCTGGGCTATCGTAATCGCCTCTGACAAAACCAGAACCGAGATTGCCCATGCCGATAACAGCTTCATGCGATCCTCCAATCCCGGAGGCTGCGGCGAACACTCTTCAGGACGATTAGGCGCGGCTCAGGTAAGCGCCCTCGCTGGTGTCCACGCGGATTTTTTCGCCCTCGTTGATAAACGCGGGCACTTGGACCACGAGCCCGGTCTCGAGCTTGGCCGGCTTGGTTACGCTTGAGGCTGTGGCCGACTTCAATCCCGGCTCCGTCTCAATGACCTCGAGTTCAACGGCCGATGGCAATTCGATGCCCACCGCATTCCCATCGTGATAGCTCACCTTGATTTGCAGGTTCGGCGTCAGGTACTCGATGGCATCGCCCAGCGTAGAACCCTTCAACACGGTCTGCTCGTAGTCCACAGGATTCATGAAGTAGTAGTCATCGCCGTCCGCATAGAGGAAGTCCATTGAGATTTCGTCCACCTGGACCTTTTCAATCGCATCGGCGGAGCGGAAGCGATGCTCGAACATGGCGCCGGTGCGCAAGTTGCGCAGCTTGGCCTGGATGAACGCGCGCAGGTTGCCTGGTGTGCGGTGCTCTACCTTGAAGACCAGGTGCAGTTGATCGTTGTGCTTGATGATCATGCCGGGGCGCATTTGTGTGGCGGGAATCGCCATAGATGTTGGAACTCCTTGCTCTCGTTGCGCTCGCAGCGCAAAACATAGTGGGCCTTGGCCATCTTCGATTGTAACCGAGCGCGCGATCGAGGAAACGCCCCGAGGGCGCTCAATGAGGCTCTGCGCCGACCACCCGATTGTTTCCACCATGGCAATCCATTACCATTGCCTCGAATTCTCCACGGGCATTCTCCCGTTGCCGGAGTTATATCCATGCGCTTGTTTCGCGGTCTTAAATCTGCTCTGCTTTTCGCATTCCTGGCCTTTGCACCCTCATTTATTGCCGCACAAAGCCCAGTTCCCTCCAACGCGCCCTACAAGAATCCCGCCACTCCGGTCGAGCAACGCGTCGCTGACCTGCTTGGCCGCATGACTCTCGAAGAGAAAGCCACCATGCTTTCCGGCTCGGGCTGGATGGAGTCGGCACCCATCGACCGGCTAGGCATCCCCGCCATCAAAATGGCGGACGGCCCGATGGGGGTGCGTTCCTGGGCGGGCAGCTCGGCTTTGACCAGCGCGGCCAACGCTCCCGCAACCATGAAGGTTCTGGCCACGAGCTTTCCCTCCGGCATCGCCATGGCAGCCACCTGGGATCCGGATCTCGTCCAACGGGAAGGCCAGGCGATCGCGCGCGAAGTGAAGGCCCTGGGCCGCGACATGATCCTGGGCCCCACGGTGAATATCAACCGCGTGCCGCTCTGGGGACGCAACTTTGAGAGCTACGGCGAGGACCCCTACCTCACCAGCCGACTGGGTGTTGCCTACATCAAGGGCGTGCAGGGCGAAGGCGTCATTCCCTCCGTGAAGCATTTCGCGGCCAACAACGAAGAGTTCGAGCGCCACCGGATCGACGCCCACGTCGACGAGCGCACGCTGCACGAGATTTATCTCCCGGCTTTCAAAGCCGCCGTTCAAGAAGGAGGCGCCTGGACCGTGATGTCGGCCTACAACAAGGTGAATGGCCTTCACTGCGCGGAGAACGCTCTTCTGCTCCGCGATATTCTCGACAAGGAGTTCGGCTTCAAGGGGTTTGTTGTCTCCGACTGGGCGAGCACGTACTCCACCGCGGCCACAGTCAACGCCGGCATGGACCTGGAGATGCCCGGTGGCGCTCCGATGCGCGCATTTTCCGCACTGCCTGTTTTTACGGCCAACGGCAGCGGCGCAGGCTGGCTTGCTGCCGACAAAGTCCTGGCCGACGTCAAAGGCGGCAACATCGCGGAATCCACGCTGAACGAAAACGTCGGCCGCATTCTCCGCGTGCTTTTCGAGAGCGGTCTTTTCGATCATCCACACGCCGCCGGAGGCGATGTAGACACACCTGCGCAGATGGCCGTCGCGCGGCAGGGAGCGACGGAGGGCATCGTCCTTCTGAAGAACGACAATGCACTGCTCCCACTCGATGTCTCCAAGGTAAAATCGCTGGCCGTCATCGGTCCCGACGCGTTGACCCCGCGCACGGGCGGCGGTGGCAGTTCTCTGGTACGTTCCCGCTACTCAATCACGCCGCTCGATGGGATTCGCGAGCGCATGGGCAACTGGTCGCTGGTCAAATTCGCCCAGGGAGTGGGCATGGAAGGCGAGGATCCGCGCCTGGACACGCCGGAGGCCCGCGCCGCCATGCTCGAACAGGCAGTAGCAATCGCAAAAGAAGCAGAGATAGCCGTGGTTGTGGTAGGCCGTTACGCAAAACTTGAAGGCGAGGGTTTTGACGTAAAAACAATGGACCTGCCCGCCGGCCAGGATGAACTCATCGAGGCCGTGGAGAAGGTCAACCCGCATACCATCGTGGTGCTGAACACAGGCAATCCGGTCACCATGACCAAATGGATCGACAAGACTCCCGCACTGCTCGACATCTGGTATGCAGGCCAGGAAGCAGGCCAGGCGCTCGCCTACATTCTCTTCGGCAATGCCAATCCCTCAGGGAAGCTCCCGGTGACCTTTCCCAAACGTTTTGAAGATTCGCCCGCTTACGGTCACTACCCCGGCGAAAATCTTCAGGTCGATTACGCCGAAGGCATCTACGTCGGCTACCGCTATTACGACACCAGGCATGTCGAGCCGCAATTCCCGTTCGGCTTCGGCCTGAGTTACACAACGTTCGCCTACAGCGATCTCAGCATTGTTCCCTCTGCCGAACACGGCCAGGCCGTGACTGCCCATGTCAAGAACACGGGCACTCGTGCGGGCGCCGAAGTGGTGGAACTCTACGTCCATGACGGCCACTCGAAAATCGACCGCCCGACTCACGAACTGAAAGGATTTCAACGCGTGGAACTGCAGCCCGGTGAATCGAAAACCGTGCACTTTACGCTCGACCGCTCGGACTTTTCCTATTGGAGCCCCAACAAGCATGCCTGGACTGCCGACCCCGGAACGTTCGAAATACAGATTGGGTCGTCCTCGCGCGACATTCGCCTGCACGCTCCACTGGAACTCAAACGATAGAAAGCCTTCCGACTTTCAGCCCGTGGGCAGGCGAACTTGCTCAACAGTGCTTCGAGCAGAGTTCGACGTTGGCTTGAATAAAGAGGATCCCGCTTGTGGCCAATCAGCCGCGCACTACTTCGGCGCCTGGTAGGGTTCCGCGCGCAAGACATCGGTGAGGATGCCACGCTCTTCAGGACTGAACGCATTCTGATAGCGGCTCGAATTCAGCACCATCTGCCGTTGATCTGGCGGGACCGCGCTCAAATCGCGAAACGCATTCCCCATCAACACCTGGCGATTCGCCGGCAAGGTTCTCCACCGGCGTCCAGCCATGTTGGCAGCCATGCGGTCCTGCGGAGTCATGTGCTCAAGTAATTCAGCGCGCGCCAGCCGCCGTTCCCTCTGCTGCTCGGGCAACTGATTCACCTGGTGAAGTTGCTGCACCAGCCGTTGTTGGTCGCCCGAGGGGAGCCGGTTAAAGCTGGGATCGTTGCGCAGCATGCGTTCCTGGTCCTGCACCGGCAATCCGCGATGGTCGTTGAGAAAGGCGCCCAGGTGCCCCGGCGGGGCTGCGCCCGGATACGCCCGGACGGCCTGGTTGTATGGCGCGCGATTCAGAGAGCCCGGATAGACAGGTCGAACCGCGCCATTGCCCTGTGGCCGCGCCTGGTATTGCGGCTGAGGAGCTTTGTATTGGCCCTGCCCCTTTGGTTGACTTGGCGCGGGCTGTGCCTTGGGCGCAGCGTAGTGCGGAGCGGGTGCGGCATGAGGCGCACTTCCGTGTTGACTCCAGGCTGCCCACGAAGCAGGAGCGCACAAAACAGCGGCTGCCGCAGCTATTGCCGCGCATCGCATCCGCCTCGCATTCTGTGCCCCCGTCTTCATTTCCTTACCCAATCTCTTTCCGGCCCTGATCTCTTGCCCTGACGATCCCCAACCACATCTAGTCCCCGCCGTTGTCGGGCGAGGTCGACATCGCTTCCATCTGGTCAAGCAACTGCGCGTTGTTGTCCAGCGTCTGCAAGTCATGCACCACGGCAGCCTGCGGTGTCGGTGTCGTCGTCTGATCCCAATTTGACACTCCCAAGTACACTCCCCCACCCAGCAGCAGCACAACCGTCAAAGCCATCGCGGCCACTGGCCGCACATGCAGCGAAGGCCCATACGTCAGGCGCGCCCGGAGCCGCTCTAACCAGCTGGCCGGCGCAGCTTCCCGTTCTTCCCGCATCCGCGCTTCCAGGCGGGTCAAAAAATAGGGGTTTGGTTCGGGAGCTTCCCATGTATCCAAAAGCGCCATTGTTGCATGCAATTCCGCAAGCTCCTGGCTGCACGCCTCACACTGCTCCACATGCACGCGGACCTTGACAGGCACCGCATCCGGATTCAGCAACAGGTCCGCGAGGCCGGCTTCCATCCCGGCGCAATGAGCATTCATCGATTTGTTCTGGACCGTCTCCATAACTTCCTCCCCACTCCCCGCCGGTGTCGCCCGGCTTGTTTCCACTTACACAAATTCCTTCAGCTTGTCGCGCAGCGTCTGGTAAGCGCGAAACAGCAACGACTTGGTGGCCGACTCGCTCAGCTTCAGCACGTCGCCAATCTGCCTGTAGTCCATACCTTGATACTTGTGCATCAGCACGGCCATTCTCTGCCGCTCGGGCAGCGCCATCACGTGCGAACGAATCGCGCCCATGCGCTCATCGCGCACCATCCGCTGCTCAACCGAGAGTTCGTCGTCCGCCACATCCGGCGTAGTTCCCGATTCCTCATCCGGCGCGTCGAGGTAAATCGTCGATGCCGACCGCTCGTGCTTCGTGTCCCGCGCATGATTCACCGCAAGATTAGTGGCGATGCGGTAAAGCCACGTGGTGAACTTGGCCTCGGCGCGGTAGCTTTCTCTGGATCGGTAGACGCGCAAAAACACTTCCTGTGCCAATTCTTCGGCAACAGCTTCGTTGCGGACCATGCGGAACAGAAAATGAATCATCGCGCGGTGGTAGCGCCCAACCAGGTAATTGAAGGCCGCTTCGTCCCCCGCCGCTACACGCAGCATCACGGCCGCGTCGCTGTTTGGGTCTTGTGCGGCGTTCAAGCCGGGGTTCGCATCGCTGCGTAGCTCCGCTCGCTGGGCCGTGCCCACTCCCAGGGCCGATTTGTCCAGGACCAGGGTTGCCATATCNNCCATATCTTCTGGAACCCCATCCGCATGGGAAGGTTGCGCTCCAAAGCCTTTTTCCTGGCTGCTTTCGCGGGCATTTGAGAACGCCGCGCGGCCGCCGCCCTGGCCTTCTGCCGGAGGGCCTGCCCGCGGTGTTTCATTGCGGGCAGAAACATGCGGCGCATGAGCCTTTCCCACGCCCGGATTGGCCCCGCCGGCGCCGCCTACACCCGCCAATTCCACCCCACCCAGGCCCGGAATCGCGCGCAGCGCCGCTTCTCCTTCAGGAGGAATGTCGGCGCCTTGACGTATCGATCTCGGTCTCCAGCGCATCATGGTTGGATGCAAGACTTGAGCCAACCCGCGCCTGCGCATGGGGTTGGCCGGAAAGCCCTGCTGGTGATACTCTATCGCATGGAATGCCCTCGTGTGCGGGCATTTACACCCCACCCCAGGGGCGCTTAACTCAGCGGTANNTCACACGGTGGAAGTCGCAGGTTCGAATCCTGCAGCGCCCACCATATAAATCAATATCTTACGGTCAATCGTGCGGAGATTCCTGCAGAGCACGCAGCGGCTTGCGGCGTGTGGAATCGCGCACGGCGAAATGCGATATCCGCAGCTCACATCCACGGCAAGACAGGGACAACCAGTATGCTGCTCAAACCGCCGGAGCTCGCGATCGCGTACGGCGACCCGGGAGCCTCGGTCAAGCTGGTCGGTGTCACCGTATATACGAAAAGCTGGTTCGTGCGACCACTCATGGCATAAAGATGATCGTTGTTATCCCACACGATCCCGTCGATCTCTGTGGGCGTAAGAACTCCGCTGTAGACTGTGATCGGTTCAGCGCCATTGAAGTGGAACACCTCCAGCCCGTCCGGCGATGGTCCGCTGCCGCCCCACGGAAAGTAACCCTGGTTTCCCGCAACAGCCAACAGCTTCCCCGAAGGGGACATCACCAGGCTACTTGGCGAAATATCCGGCGTCGGCATCGTCTCCCAGGTATTCGACGAAGCCAGGTTTCCCTCGCTGTCGATGGTGTAACTCGCCAGCTGGATATGCTCGCCCGTTTTGCTAGCGGGATCGTAGGGCACAACACCAACAGCCAGGTGGTCTCTCGGATCCTCTGTAATCGTTGAAGGCCAGAATTGCCATCCTGCCTGCGGTTTCGGATCGCTCTGGTGGAAACTCAGCTTCTCCAGTGCGCCATTGCTCTTGCGAACATAGCCGCGCAGCCGTGACCACAGGCCGTAGTCCCAGGCTTCCAGGCTGTAGGCGAATTTGTCCTTCCCCGTGAAGACCGGCATCACATGCCATGGCCCACCGTCCGAGTGCGTCACAACGTCGTTGAACGTCAGCTTGCCCGTGGTCTTCGCTATGTTGTAGCTCTGATAGGCGGCACACTCATTTCCACCGCCGATATTCAAGAGCACATATACGTTCTGCCCCGTGTGGTCGAGAGTGGCCTGGTCTTCTTCGCCGCAGTTCGCGCCAGCGTAGTCCTGTGTGTCGATTTCCGACGTTTGTTCCTCGATGACTCCGCCCTTGCCAACGGCATACGAGTAAATCGAGCTGACGTTGTCCATCGTGATCAGGTGCGTTCCATTGCTGCCCCACAGCGTCCCGGCAACCGAAAATGGCGACCCGTTCGCGAGCGTAAGCGCCCCGTCCGCGGCCGCGTAGTATAAGTTGGCCCCGCTGGCCGTGCCAACGTACACGTAGGCCACAGGTTTCGATGCCGTCTGTACCGTCTGCTCATCAATTGAGGTCTGGGCGAAAACCGGTAGTGCTAAGAGCACTGCGAGACTAAAGGCGATGTTGAGTGTCTTGCATGCATGCGTCATCGTGTGCTCCTCCTTTCCAAAGTCCGGGTTGTCCATGAATTGAATCCCGCTTCTCAATACAAGAGAATGGGAAGGGCGCAGTTCCGCCTGGCCACTACGGCCAGGCGAAGCTGAATCGGCGGGAGACTCGGGATGCTTTCTCCCTCTTTCGGTGCGGAGGATACTCCTTCCAAGTTGAGCCGCATGTGATTGCGGATACGTTTCCTCACATCCAACGCGCGTGTCTTTCCGAATGATTTCTTCCATCTCTTCTACTCAAGCGGCCGGTGTCCCATCCATCGCGTCCCTTGCGGTGGCGGAGAGCGCAAACCTCTTTTGACACCTTGAGTCCGTTGGAAGAGTGAGCCAGATCACATTACACGGACTGCTGCATCGTTATAAACTCGCCTCGTCATGCTCGAGCGATCCCACGTCAAGTCTGTTCTCGAGGCAGCTCTATGCCTGTGAAAGACGCACTGTCGAGCCTCAGCTACGCGCACGGCCCGAGGCGCAAGCTCCTTGAGCTGACGATTGGCGACTTGCTGCAGCGAACTGCCGAACGATTCCCTGATCGAATGGCGGTTGCTTCGTGCCATCAGAACGAACGCCTCACCTGGGCGGAGCTCAGCGAAGAAGCGGACTCAGTTGCGCGCGGCTTGTGGTCGCTCGGCATTCGTCGAGGCGACCGCGTTGGCATCTGGTCTACCAACTGCATCGAGTGGGTCGTGCTGCACATGGCCTGCGCACGCGCCGGGGCTGCGCTCGTCAACGTGAACCCCGCCTATCGCTCGCATGAGTTGCAATTCACGCTTACCCGCTCGCGCATGAAGGCGCTCTTTCTTTGGCATCGCGACAAACGCGCCGACTATGAAGAGATCCTCGGCCGCGCCCGTCACGGCCTGCAACTCGAGCTCCAGCACACCATCTACTTCGATTCGCCCGAGTGGCTGGCCCTTAAGTACACGCCGGGCGACCTACCCGCCTATGTCGATGTCGACGACGTGGCCAACATCCAGTACACCAGCGGGACGACCGGCCACCCGAAGGGTGTGATGCTCACGCACCACAACGTGGTGAACAACGGCCAGTTTCTCGCGCACGGTTTTCATTACACCGAGCAGGACAAGATCGTGGTGCCGGTGCCGCTCTTCCACTGCTTCGGGTGCGTGATCGGCACCATGTCCGCGCTCAACAGCGGCGCGGCGCTCATACTGCCCAACTGGACCTTCGATGCGCGAGCCACGCTCAAGGCCGTTCACGACGAACGGGCCACCAGCGTTTATGGCGTGCCTGCCATGTACGTTGCGGAGATGGCGCTGCCTGAATTCGCGCAATACGACCTGACCAGCCTGCGCACCGGCATGATGAGTGGCGCGCCGTGCCCCGTGGAGTTGATGAAGCGGGTGCTCGGCGAGATGCACTGCGGCGAACTCGTGATCGCGTACGGCCAGACGGAGACTTCGCCGGTGGTCACCATGAGCGACGCGGGAGACTCGATTGAAATCCGCGTGAAGACTGTGGGCCGCGCCATGCCACAAACCGAAATCCGCATTGCTTCAACGTCTACCGACGAGACACTTCCCTTCGGCCAGCAGGGAGAAGTCTGCGTGCGTGGCTACGCTTTAATGAAAGGCTACGACGGCGACCCGGTCGAAACCGCGCAGGTGATTCATCCCGATGGCTGGCTGCACACGGGCGATCTCGGCATCATGCGCGAGGACGGATGCATTCACCTGACGGGACGCTCGCGGGACGTCATCATCCGCGGCGGAGAAAATATTTATCCACGCGAAGTGGAAGAGTTTCTCTACACACATCCCAAGGTGGACGAAGCCCAAGTCATCGGCATTCCGAATGCGCGGCTTGGTGAAACCGTGGCGGCGTGGGTGCGACTGAAACCCGGCGTGGATGCAACGGAGGAGGAAATCAGAACCTTTTGCCAGGGCCAGATCGCGTATTACAAGATCCCCGAGCAGGTTCGCTTCGTGAACGAATTCCCCGCAACGCTCTCTGGCAAGATCCAGAAGTTCAAGATGCGCGAGTTCGAGATTGAAGCCCGNNATTGATTGACTTTCGATTGTGGTCCATTTAGAATGGACCACAATCGAGGAACGAGCATGCCCCTTGGCAAACCTGTGGAGAAGATCGGCGTGACGGCCTTTAAATCGCAGTGCCTTGGCCTGATCGACGCTGTTGCGCAAGGCAAAACCGAACGGGTCGTATTGCTCAAGCATAATCGCCCCATCGCCGCAATTGTGCCGATCGCTGCGGANNCGGCGAAGTATGGGATGCGGAACGCTGAGGTGGCGGATCCCGTTCTGCTGGACACATGCGCGGCGATCTGGTTGATGAGCCGGGCTCCCCTCTCCGCGCCGAGCCGCACCGCGATCCGCGCCGCTCAAAGTGCCAATCTCGGTGTGTACCTTTCGGCGTTCTCCGCTTGGGAAATCGGAACGCTGGTATCCAAGGGCTGCCTGCATCTGACTCTTGCACCCGATGTGTGGTTCGAAACTCTTCTGGCGCTCCCCGGGGTGCGACTGGCTGAGCTCACGCCGAAACTTCTAATCAGCTCAACGGCGTTGCCTGGGACGCCACCGAGCGACCCAGCGGACCGCATCATTGCCGCGACGGCCCGCATGTATGGCTATCGAGTGATCACTCGAGATACGAAATTGTTAACATACGCGGCGCAAAAGCATATTCTCGCTACCGCTTGCTGAAGTCCTGGTCCAGATGATGCGCCCGCAAACTGGCCATGTTCGCGAGCGGGAGCGAACGCGCAGAACCTGATCAAGCATCCCCGGCCTCGATCACGCCGCCTTATCCATCGCCAGATGCCGCGTAACGGTCACCACGGTGATGTCGTCTTCCTGACCAAACGCTTTGGCCGCCTCCACAATCGCGCTCGCCGGTTTCGTCGAAATGGCCCGTGCCCGCTCAAACCCGAACAACTCGCCCGCGTCATTCTGCGCTTCAACCACGCCATCGGAATAAAACGTCAACCGGCTTCCATGCGCAAGATAGAACTGATGCGTCTGGTAGTCGTTACCGCTCACGATTCCCAGCGGCAGCGCTCCCGGCAACTCGATTTCATTTCCGTCGAGATACGGCGACAGATGGCCCGCGTTGGCGATGGTCACCCATCCATCCGCGGTGATGTGCGCCGCCAGAGCCGTTGCGAAACTCCCGTTGGTGCGCCCTAGCATGCGCTCGTTCAGGCTGGCCAACAACTCTGCCGGATCGGCCGTATATTCCGCCACTCCGCGAGTGGCTCCGACCAGCACGGAAACCAGCATAGCGGCCGGCAAGCCTTTGCCTGCGACATCGCCCACCACGACAAGCAGTCCTCCATGCCCGGCCGGCAACACTTGAAAAAAGTCGCCGCCGACCTGTTGCGCGGGCTCGTATTCCGTTTCCACATCGAACCCAGGCACAGTGTCGGTGTGTTCCGGAAGCAGAACCTGCTGCACCTGTTGCGCGGCCAC
>PLTV01000292.1 GCA_003164635.1 Acidobacteriaceae bacterium | reverse complement strand
TGATCGTTGCGGGCAAGCAGCCGGCGCCACAATGGCTCACCATCGACGAAGCCGTAGCGCATTGCACCACCGGCCTGGGGACCTGGCAGTGGGCTTCGAACGACGAGGGCGGACCTGAAGTGGTGATGGCTTGCTGCGGCGATGTACCCACGATGGAGGCGCTCGCGGCCGTCACTTTGCTGCGTGCGCGGATTCCCGATTTGCGCATCCGCGTGGTGAACGTGGTTGACCTGATGACGCTTCAGCCAACCTCTGAACATCCGCATGGTCTTCCCGACGAGGAGTTCGACCAGGTTTTTCCGGTGGGCGTACCGGTGATCTTCGCCTTCCACGGCTATCCGTGGGTGATTCATCGGCTCACCTACCGGCGCCACAACCACGACAACATTCACGTGCGTGGCTACAAGGAAGAAGGCACGACGACCACGCCATTCGATATGTGCGTGCTCAACAATATCGATCGATTCCAACTTACGCTGGACGCGATCAAGCGCGTGCCGCGGCTGAAGGCGCAGGTGGCTGCTGCCGAGCAGTGGTACTCCGAAGAAATTCAACGTCACAAGCTCTACGTGTCAGAAAACGGCGACGATTTGCCAGAAATAAAAAACTGGCGCTGGCCCAGCGAGCGGAGTTAGCCGCGCGAAAGTCAGCCTTCGCAGGCTTGAGGAATGGACGCGAGAGATAAGGTGCAGCTCGAAGTTTTTTCTAGTTCCGCTAACACCGCTAACTCCGCCATCCCGCCACACTGCTTTTCGAAAGGAACCCCCTCTAATGCCGTCATCCTTGCCGGTCCTGGTTCTTAACAGTGGTTCTTCTTCCATCAAATTTTCAGTTTATGAAACCTTCGACGGAGAGCGGCGCAAACTGCACGAGGGGGCGGTCGACGGCATCGGCACCGATCTCGGCAAGTTCTGGATCAAGGATGCCGCGGGCAAAAAGCTTGTGGATCAAACGCCCGCACTGCCCAACCGCTCGGTCGCGTTCCAACTGGTAGCAGACGCACTCCACTCGAGCGACTTCCCTGCTCCCGCGGCCATCGGGCACCGCATGGTTTCCGGCGGTCCTACCGTGCAGGAGAATCAGCGCATTACTCCAGGACTGATCGACGAGATGGAGCGCTACACCGCGTTTGCACCGCTGCACACACCGATTGCCATTTACATCATGCGCGAAGCGCTGCGTTTGTTTCCCGGGATTCCAAACTTCGTCGTGCTTGATACCTACTTTCATCGCACCATGCCGGAAGTCGCCAAGCACATGCCCATCCCCGAGGAGTACTCGGCCATGGGCGTGCAGCGCTACGGAGCGCACGGCATCTCGTACGAGTCAATCGTGCTTCAGTTGCAGCCCAATGTGCCGGGGAAGCTGATCGTGGCGCACCTCGGCAACGGCGCGTCCATCTCCGCCATTCGCGACGGCAAATGCCTCGACACTTCGATGGGATTGACGCCAACAGGCGGCATCATCAGCGGTACGCGCACCGGCGACATCGATCCCGGCGTGCTGCTCTTCATCCTGCGCAAGATTGCGGAGACGGCTACGAATGCGTCCGAGGCAGCCGATCAACTGGAAACCGTGGCCAGCAAGAAGGCCGGTCTCCTCGGCGTAAGCGAACTCTCCAACGATATGCGCGATTTGCGCGACGCCATCAAGGCCGGGAATGCGAAAGCGCGCCTCGCCGTAGACAAATTCACCTGGACCATCGCCCGCTGGATCGGCAGCTATGTCGCCGAGCTCAACGGCCTCGACATGCTGGTCTTCACCGGCGGCATCGGGGAAAACGACATCGACAGCCGCGCCGAGATTTGCGCCGGGCTCGGAGCATTGGGCATCGTCGTGGATCCAGTCCGGAACAACGTGCGCGGTGAGGCTGTTATTTCCGCTCAGAATTCGCCGATCGTTGTGCGTGTAATTCCGCCCGCCGAAGACCTGATCATTGTCAATCACGTCGTCAGACTGCTGGCGGAATAAAGCAGGACTGATCGGTGCAGGCGAGGACGCATTGAACCTTCTCGGCACCCTTGTTCTACACTAGACGGTTGAGTCTGGAGTCATCTTCCATGCCTTCTTCCGCGGCTTTTGTCGAATCCACGCGTCTTCCGTCGCCGGCACTGCGGATGTTCGCCTGGGGCGTGCTGGCCTATTTCATTGCTGTCATCTTGTGGGGTACGCTAGTGCGCGCCACCGGCTCCGGCGCCGNNTGGGCGTACGCAGGAACAGTACGCGGCCACTTGGCACGCGCGGCCGCCATCGCGTCTGTGGTTTTCACATTGCTCGAGGCTGTGCTGGGCGCGCTCCTGGTGAAGCTTGGCTATACAGCGCAGAGTCAGTCGCCGCTGCGCCCGGCCTTTCTGGCACTTCATCTCGCCAACACATTGCTTCTGCTCGCGGCGCTCACGCTCACCGCGCACTTGTTGAGCCGCGACAAGGGCTACCTGCGCGGTGCAGTGCGCTTTGTGGCACCGTTTGGAGCCGTCGTCGCCATCGTGGTGGTGATGGCCGTGGGAATAACTGGCTCACTGGCCGCACTCGGAGATACGCTCTTCCCCGCGACTTCTCTGGGCCTGGCACTCGCTCAGGACTTTTCATCAACCAGTGGATGGCTCGTTCGCTGGCGCTGGATGCACCCCACCGTCGCGTTTTTTGCCAGCATCTTCCTCATCTGGCTCCTGGTGCGGGCCGCACAACGCGGAAACCCGTGGGACAATCGCAGGCTCTCGGCACTGGTGCTTTTCTTACTGGCGACCGTTTATTCGCTGGGAATCCTCGATGTGGTTCTGCTGGCCCCGCTCTGGATTCAAGTGGCGCACCTGCTGGCCGCAGACACGCTGTGGGCCTCGCTGGTGGTGCTCACGGCGCGGGTAACGCTACTGCCAAGAAACAGTAGTCAGGGATCAGGGATCAGATATTGATCGACTCACACGCGGTATCACTGATCACTAACCACTAATCACTAATCACGAACCACTACTTCACTTCACCAGCACGCCCGCTGCCGCGTAGGTGCTGCCTTCAACAATGGCTTCCGATAAGACGGGCAGTTCCGGGGTGGCGGTGAGGTTTTCGATGCTGCCGTCGCGCAGAATCACCGTATCCTCCACCTTGCCCCCGCGAATGCTCGGATTCCATGCAAAGGCCTGGCGATCGACAACCACCTCGGTTCCCTGGGGCGTTGCCACCCATTCGCGCTCGCCATATCCAGTGGGCCCGCCCTGGTGATGGAAGCGTTCTTCGCCGGGATAACCCTCCGTCGCGTACGCTGCCGCGGCAACCTTGAACAATTGGGCAGAAGTTGCTCCAACACGGGTTGCGTTCAGCAAAGCGGCGTTCACGCGGGCAGCCGAGTTGAAACGCGCGGCAAGCTCCTCCGGCAGCGCGCCAAAATAAATGAAGCGCGTGATCGAAATCGCCAGGCCCCACTTGCGCGAGCAAAGATTCAGCATGCCGTACTGCTTCAGCCTGCGTCCACGCGGCACTGCGTGCTTGTATTTGAATATGCGCTCGTCCACGGCATAGAGTGCCACGGAAGGAAGAATGCCGCGGCGCAGAAGGCCTTCCTCGGTGATTGCTTCCATGTCGTATTCGCTCATACCGGGTTCGACTTCGCGCAGCGCTTCCACGGTTGAGGCCGAAGTTTCAGCGCCAAGCCAGCGATAACGCGTGATCTCGCTTTCGCTCAAAGCAGCACGTAGAAATGCCAGGTTCACCAGCGTTCCTACGCCCGGCGTGTCCGACCCGAGCGTGCCGCCGGCCAGCTTCGCAGCGGCTGCAGCCGTGTCGTCCGCCCACCACGGAAACAATACCGGCTCAAAATCGAGAGCGCCGAACTCCTCATCATGCAGGCGCGGCGCTTCATTCTCCGTGGTGAAGTAGTAGCGCTTGCCCGCCGCAGTCACAAGCAACGAGGCCACGCCGGTTTCACCCGGCGTCAGCACGCGCAATTCCACCGCGCCGCCAGTAATCCAGGCAACGTTCTCATTGCGGCGAATCAGAACGCCGGCCAGTCCCTGGCTCTTCAGCCACTCCGTCAGCCTTTCGTGCTTGCCATCCAACTCCGCATTCCACACCGCTTCAGAAACCAGCGTCGCGCCGTTCACCACCAGACTCTTGCCGATTCTCTTACTCATAATTGCTTCCCTTCGAGACAGGGACTAAGGGACTAGGGACTGAGGGTCTGGCATTTGCGCCAACCCCGACCTTAATCACCACACGCTGTCTATTCCCTATTCCCTAGTCCCTTAGTCCCTATTCCCTATTCCCTGCTTTTATCAGTCTTCCAGCGCCGGATGGTAGTGGCTTTCCCAGCCCATATACCGCGCGGCCTCGTGAATGGCCTTCGACACATCGCTGAAGTTTGCGGCTACGTGGTGCTCGAAACCTTCGCGACAGATATAGCGCAGCAGCTTCTGCAGTTGCGGAATCTCCGCGACTCCCGCGCCGCCAAACGTTTCGAGAGGATCGTCGGTAAACTTGCCCGGCCCTGTGTA